>NZ_JAVIJF010000070.1:0-752 GCF_033977145.1 Mesorhizobium montanum
TTATTCCGTGATGGTGACGACGATGCCGGCACCGACGGTGCGGCCGCCTTCACGGATGGCGAAGCGCAGCTTCTCTTCCATCGCGATCGGCACGATCAGCTCGACGTCGACGGTGATGTTGTCGCCGGGCATCACCATCTCGGTGCCGGCCGGCAGCGTCACGATGCCCGTCACGTCCGTCGTGCGGAAGTAGAACTGCGGACGGTAGTTGGTGAAGAACGGCGTGTGACGGCCGCCCTCGTCCTTGGTCAGGATGTAGGCTTCGGCCACGAACTTCTTGTGCGGCTTGACCGTACCGGGCTTGGCCAGAACCTGGCCGCGTTCGACGCCTTCACGGTCGACGCCGCGCAGCAGCGCGCCGATGTTGTCGCCCGCCTGACCCTGGTCGAGCAGCTTGCGGAACATCTCGACGCCCGTGCAGGTCGTCTTGGTGGTCGGACGGATGCCGACGATTTCCAGTTCCTCGCCGACCTTGACGATGCCGCGCTCGACGCGCCCGGTCACCACCGTGCCGCGGCCCGAGATCGAGAACACGTCCTCGATCGGCATCAGGAACGGCTTGTCCAGCGGACGCACCGGCGTCGGGATGTAGGCATCGACCTGAGCCATCAGTTCGCGGATGGCGTCCTCGCCGATGGTCTTGTTGGAATCTTCCAACGCCGCCAGCGCCGAACCCTTGACGATCGGAATGTCGTCGCCGGGGAACTCGTTCTTCGACAAAAGCTCGCGAACCTCGAGCTCGACCAGCTCCA
>NZ_JAVIJF010000071.1:0-726 GCF_033977145.1 Mesorhizobium montanum
GCTGACTTCACGCCTGGCTGAAGCCGAACCGCCCACCGGCCGGCCGCTCCACCTCGACACCCTCGTCGCCGACCGCCAGGCCTTGATGGACCGCCTCAGGCCGCTTATCGGCTCCGGTCCATGAAGCTTGCTGGCAACGGCTCGCCGACACTCCGGCCTGGTTGACCAGCGGATGATGGCGATTAAAGCGGTGCCACGACCGTCACAGCGACGTTTTAGGCAACCCGCCGCGGATCGTTCAACGGGCGGCATACAGGGGCGGGGCATCAACCTGCTGGTGCTGTCGACCTCGGTCTACACGCTCCAGGTCTATGACCGCGTCCTGCCAGGCCGCAGCGCTCTCATAAGAATTCAACGGATTGGGAGATGGGGGCGGGCAGTTCTTAGTTCGTTAGGTCCCCAATTTTCGTCGGCTTCCAATACAACCGCGCCTTTAAGCGCTGCCGCGAGGCTGCAAACACCTGCGCATGAGGCAACGCTTGAATCTCGCGGAGCATCGTTGCGTGAGGCAATACGCACGCTCACTTAGGTTGCCGCGCCGCAAGGCTGCATAGGCGAGGCGCGGCATCACCAGATCCGACAGCTTCGCAACGGCGGCCGGACGGGGCTCGTCGAACGGGAAGATCGGCGGGCCGTGCAGCGAGTTCCTCCTTCGCGCCTGGAGGGATGATCTCGACTGGTCCTGCCGCGCTCTCGGTCCGTCAGCCTGTCGACAGCTGAGCCCCA
>NZ_JAVIJF010000072.1:0-718 GCF_033977145.1 Mesorhizobium montanum
TCGACGATGAGGCGCTGGTGGCTTTCGATGCGGCGGTCGAGGCATTGGCTGCGCAGGACGCCGATTTCGATCTCGACCATGTTGAGCCAGCTGGCGTGCTTGGGGGTGTAGTGGAACTCCAGCCTTTTGAGGATGCGCCGCGCCTCTGATGCCGGCAAGGCTTGGTAGAGCGCGGCGGGCGAGTGGGTCGACAGATTGTCGAGCACCACGCGGATGCGCTCGGCCTCTGGGTAATGGCTATCGACGAGATCGCGCATGCAGGAAGCAAAGTCGTCGGCCGCGCGCCGCTCGGTGACCTTCACCTTGCGCCAGGAGCGGTGCGCGTCGAGAAAGACGAACAGGTTGGCGGTGCCGTTGCGCTTGTATTCGCAGTCGTAGCGCTCCAGCTTGCCCGGCGCGGCCGGGATCGGCTGGCGCACTTCGCCGATGAGCTGGGTTGGGCTTTCGTCGAAGCACACGACCGGCCGTTTCGGATCGGGGTCCTCGGCATAGAGATCGAGCACATCCTCCATGCGCGCGACATATTCGGCGTCGACCTTGGGAATGCACCACATGTCCTTGCGCCACGGCTTGAGATCATTCTCGGCCAGGCGCCGACGCACCGTCTCGCGCGACAGCTGCTCATGCTCGGTCAGCTTGACGAACGCGTCGGCCAGCAGTTCCAACGTCCAGCGGCTGCGGCCCGGTGGCGGGCTGGAGCAGGCGGTGGCCACCAGCA
>NZ_JAVIJF010000073.1:0-526 GCF_033977145.1 Mesorhizobium montanum
TCCTCGCCGATGGTCTTGTTGGAATCTTCCAACGCCGCCAGCGCCGAACCCTTGACGATCGGAATGTCGTCGCCGGGGAACTCGTTCTTCGACAAAAGCTCGCGAACCTCGAGCTCGACCAGCTCCAAGAGCTCGGCGTCGTCGACCTGGTCGACCTTGTTCAGGAACACCACGATCGACGGCACGCCGACCTGGCGGGCAAGCAGGATGTGCTCGCGGGTCTGCGGCATCGGGCCGTCGGCGGCCGAAACCACCAGGATCGCGCCGTCCATCTGGGCAGCACCGGTGATCATGTTCTTCACATAGTCGGCGTGGCCGGGGCAGTCGACATGGGCATAGTGACGGTTGGCCGTCTCATACTCGACATGCGCCGTCGAGATCGTGATGCCGCGCGCCTTCTCTTCAGGCGCAGCGTCGATCTGGTCATAGCGCTTGTATTCGCCAAAATACTTCGTGATCGCCGCCGTCAGCGACGTCTTGCCATGATCGACGTGACCGATCGTGCCAATGTTCACATGCGGCTTGG
>NZ_JAVIJF010000074.1:0-523 GCF_033977145.1 Mesorhizobium montanum
CGCCGACGCACCGTCTCGCGCGACAGCTGCTCATGCTCGGTCAGCTTGACGAACGCGTCGGCCAGCAGTTCCAACGTCCAGCGGCTGCGGCCCGGTGGCGGGCTGGAGCAGGCGGTGGCCACCAGCAGGGCCTCCTCCTTGCCGCTCAGCTTGCGCTCCGCTCCCGGGCGCGGCTCCTCGCTGAGCGCCGCTTCCAGGCCCATCTCCACGAAGCGGCGCTTGGTGCGGTAGACCGTGGAGCCGCCGACCACCACCGTCGCGGCAATCGCCTCGTCGCTCAGGCCTGCGTCGGCAGCCAGCAGGATCTGGGCACGCTTGAGCCTGCGCGCCGGATGCTTGCCGCTTCGCAGCATGCCCGTGAGTTCGTCGCGTTCGGGTTGGTCGAGATCGACGCGATAGCGTACATTCATCCGGATGGCCTCCTTCGGTGCGGAGGTTCCGGAAGAATCGGAAAATGAATCAATTACTTGACGCAAAGCCGCCAGATCGACCCCGCTTCACCGAAAAGCAGGGCCAGTATCTC
>NZ_JAVIJF010000075.1:0-506 GCF_033977145.1 Mesorhizobium montanum
CCTAAATGCCATCGAGGATCCGGCGAACTTCACGCGATCGCGATCCGTCGGCGCCTGGCTCGGATTGACGACGCGACGCTATCAGTCGGGCGAAGTAGATTATGACGGCCATATCTCCCGGCGTGGAGATACCCACGTGCGTTCGCTTCTCTATGAAGCCGCCGTCGTGATCCTGACCCGCAGTCGGGGTGAGAGTGATTTGCGCAATTGGGGTATCAGACTACGCGAGAACATCGGCTTCAAACGCTCCGCTATCGCTGTCGCCCGGAAGCTCTCCGTCATCATGAATGCGATGCTCCGCTCCGGCGAGCTCTTCAAGAGAGAATCTATCACCGCCATCACCGTCTAACTATCGAGCTCTGCAGCGCCCATGGCGTGAAGAGGTGTCCCTGCCGGGACCGAGGCTGGTCCATTCCGTTAAGACCGTTGCACCACGAGTTTGCTCGGAGCGTGCGAGACATACATTGGAAGGCCCATCCCGCGAAGCACCATGATGCGGCGACCGA
>NZ_JAVIJF010000076.1:0-505 GCF_033977145.1 Mesorhizobium montanum
GTTGCAGTGCTCCTGGTGATCGGAAGCCTGGCGTCATCCGCTCCCGTTTTCGCAGCGGCACATGGGCGTTCTCCGCCCGGTTGTTCAATGCCTTGTGCGACCGATGCTCGACGTCCGGCATCACCTGTCGCCTAGCTGCTCCATAGGAGCGCAGCTTGTCGGTGATTATGCGCTTCGGCGCGACGCCTTGCTTCTTCAGCAGCCGCGTCAGCAAGCGCTTGGCCGCTTTGGTGTTGCGGCGGTTCTGGACGATCTCGTCGAGCATCCATCTTGGTCGACGGCGCGCCACAACCAGTGTTTCCTGCCGGCGATGGTGATGACCTCGTCCAGGTGCCAGACATCGTTTCGGCTGTGCTGCTTGCGGCGCAAGCGGCGAGCGTAATCCGGACCGAACTTCATGCCCCACCGGCGGATTGTCTCATACGAAACCACGATCCCGCGCTCCAGCAGCATTTCTTCGGCCAGACGCTGGCTCAAGGGGAACCTGTAGTAAAGCCAGACTGCA
>NZ_JAVIJF010000007.1:0-291620 GCF_033977145.1 Mesorhizobium montanum
GTGTGGTTCCGGCCGCTGGCGGCGTCGGATTGGCCGCCTCGGTCGCCGGCGCCGCCGGCGTTGCGGCAGGCACCCCAGGCGTTTGCGTGGCCGCGGCAGGCGGAGTGCCGGTCGTGGCGGGCGCCGTTGCCGGCGCAGCCGGCGGCCGCGAGGTCAGCGCCGCGACGGATTCGCCTTCGCCGATCGTGGCCTGCCCGCCAGCCGGACCGGGATCGGTCTCCTTGCCCTCGGGTGTCAGGCGCTGCGTGAACTTGGTCGTGTCGGCTGGCTCGCTGGCGCTGGCGGGAGCCGGCGCGGCTGCCGTCTCGGTCGCCGGCTTGACCTGCGCCGGCTTGGCCGGAGCAGGCTTGACCAGCGGCTCGGTCGAGACCGTCTTATTACCGCTGCCGCCAAGGCCGAAAAGCGAGCCGAACGCATTCTTGTTCAGCCAGATGCCGTAGCCGCCGCCGGCCAGCACCAGCAGCGCGATGACGGCGGCGATCAGGCCGCCATAGCCGCGCTTGCGCGGCCGCGGCTGGGGCCGCAGACGCTGGAAGGTATCGGCCGCCGGTTGCTCGTCATTGGCAAAAACGTCGGTGCCGTCATCGGAATCGGCAGCGTCCATGCTGGCAAAGCCGACATCGTCCTCGCGCGGCGACGGCATCGGCGGCGTCGGCGCCTTCTGCCAGGCTGGCTCCGCCTTTGGCGCAGCCTGCCAACTTGGCTCCGTCCTTGCCGTGCTCTGCCATGCCGGCTCGGCTCTTGCAGGGTTTTGCGGCGCGGGTTCCGTCCTTGGCGTGCTTTGCCAGCCCGGTTCCGTCCTGGCGGGCCCGGGTGCCGGCTTGAACGGTTCGGATTTGAACGGATCCGGCTTGACGGGCTCTGGCGCCGCCGGCTGGCGGGCATGGCTCGGCTGGTTCTTGTTGCGGTCGATGGAGGAGAAAATATGCTCCAGCTCCGCCAGCGGATCCTCGGCCGGAACGCGTTTGACATATTCGCGCTCGACGCTGGAAATGGCATCTTCCAGCGAGCGCTTCTGCTTGCTGACGACATCGGGCGTCAGCGGCGGGGAATAGTCGGCGAGCTTCTTCGCCAGCACCGTGCGGGCGCCGTCGTATATCTGCTTGCGCAGCTCGAACGAAGGATCGCTCTTCTTGTCGAGCTGCTTTTTCAGAACACTAACGAAATCTGCCATGCGTCAGGTGACCTGCATTCTTTCCCGCCCGGCCGCAAATCAGCCGCGGCGCCGGGAAGGGCTGTGAAACTAGTCTTGAAACGGATCGGTCACAAGTATTGTGTCCTCCCGCTCGGGGCTGGTGGAGAGCAGCGCCACCGGGGCGCCGATCAGCTCCTCGATATAGCGGACATATTTGACGGCCTGCGCCGGCAAATCGTTCCAGCTCCTGGCGCCGGCCGTGGTTTCCTTCCAGCCTTCGAGCGTCTCGTAGACGGGCTCGACCCGCGCTTGCGCGCCCTGGCTGGCCGGCAGGTAATCGATCGTCTCGCCATCGAGCCTGTAGCCGGTGCAGACCTTGATCTCGTCCATCCCGTCGAGCACGTCGAGCTTGGTCAGCGCGATGCCTTTGATGCCGTTGACGGCGACCGCCTGCCGCACCAGCACGGCGTCGAACCAGCCGCAACGCCGCTTGCGGCCGGTGACGACGCCGAATTCGTGGCCGCGCGTGCCGAGGAACTCGCCGATCTCGTTCTTCTGCTCGGTCGGGAACGGCCCTTCGCCGACCCGCGTCGTATAGGCTTTGGTGATGCCGAGCACATAGCCGATGACGCCTGGGCCCACGCCCGAACCTGCAGCCGCCTGTCCAGCCACGGTATTGGACGAGGTGACGAAGGGATAGGTGCCGTGATCGATGTCGAGCAGCGTGCCTTGCGCGCCCTCGAACAGGATGCGTTCGCCGCCGCGACGTTTGTCGTCGAGCACTTTCCAGACCCGATCCATGTAAGGCAGGATCTCGCCGGCCACCGAGGTCAATTCCTGCATGATCGCCTCATGCGTCACTTCCGCATGGCCGAGCCCGCGGCGCAGCGCATTGTGGTGCGTCAGCAGCCTGTCGACCTTGAGGGGAAGCGTTTCCAAATCCGCCAAATCCATTACCCGCACCGCGCGCCGGCCCACCTTGTCCTCATAGGCGGGGCCGATGCCGCGGCGGGTCGTGCCAATCTTGGTTCCGGAATTCGAGGCGGCGTCTTCGCGATACCCGTCCAGCTCCCGGTGCAGCGACAGGATAAGCGCGGTGTTTTCGGCTATTTTCAGGCGCTCGGGCGTGACCTCTACACCCTGTTCCTCGAGCTTCTTGACCTCGGCGACGAAGGCATGCGGATCGAACACCACGCCATTGCCGATGATCGAAAGCTTGCCTTCGCGCACCACGCCTGAAGGCAGCAGCGACAGCTTGTAGACCTTGCCGTCGACGACCAGCGTATGGCCGGCATTATGGCCGCCCTGGAAGCGCACGACCACGTCGGCCCGTTCCGACAGCCAGTCGACGATCTTGCCCTTGCCTTCGTCGCCCCATTGCGAGCCGACGACCACCACATTGGCCATGTTCTTTTCCCTTGAAACGCCGCGCGGGCGGCCTGAAACGACAGGCCTCTATAGCGTCAAGCGCCGACCGGCGCGACCCTTTCTTTGCCGTCGAAATCCTGGAGCATGATTCCGAACGGAAGGACCGCGTAAGCGAAAAATGGGAACCGGTTTTCGCAACGGACCATGCTCCAACCAAGAGTTGGACCAGGATGGCGGTTCAACGAACGTCATCCTGATCCAGGCATAACAAAATCCGGCTTTCGCATCATTTACTTGCCGCCGCCGCCGCATTAGGCCGACCAGAACCCTCGAACATCCTGCAGGGCCGGATCTTCCATGCACCGAGCCGCCTATCTGTTCCTTCTGTCCACCATGCTCTTGTGGGGTGGCAACTCCGTGGCTGGCAAGCTGGCCGTCGGCCACGTCTCGCCCATGACATTGGTCTTCCTGCGCTGGGTGATGGCGGTGCTGATCCTGCTGCCGATCGGCTGGCGGCCGCTGCGCGAGGATTGGCCGCAGGCGCGCAAGCACTGGCGGTTGCTTGCCGGCCTCGGCGCCTGCGGTTTCACATTCTTCAACGTCATCTTCTACACCGCGCTCAACTACACGACCGCGATCAACGTTTCGATCGAGCAGGCAGCCATCCCGATCGTCATCATCCTTTCCAATTTCGTGCTGTTTCGCCTGCGTGTGCGCCCTCTGCAGATCGTCGGCGTCGTGCTCACTATCGTCGGCGTCGCGCTGACCGCAAGCCATGGCGACCTCGGCCAGCTGCTGAAGCTCGGCCTCAACTTCGGCGATGCCATCATGCTCGTCGCCGTGCTTTGCTACAGCCTCTATTCGGTCGGGCTGCGCCTCAAGCCTCAAATCCGCTGGCAGAGCCTGATGCTGGCGCTGTCGATCGCCGCCCTGCTGATCTCCGTGCCCTTCTTTCTCTGGGAGGTCGCATCTGGCCGCGTCGTCGTGCCGGACGCGCGTGGATGGGCGCTCACGCTCTACACGGCGCTTGGCGCCTCGGTCGTCTCGCAGGTCCTCTACATCAAGGGCAACGAGCTGATCGGCGCCAACCGCGCCGGCCTGTTCATCAATCTGGTGCCGATCTTCGGCACGCTGCTTTCGGTGCTGATCGTCGGCGAGCAGTTTCAACTCTATCAGGGGCTCGCGCTCGCGCTGGTGCTCGGCGGCATCGGGCTCGCCGAATACAGCGGCAGCCGGACGGTTACCGCCGCCCGGGCCAAGGCACGCGAGCAGGCTGATTGAGCTTGATCAGAACGCCTTCGGGAGACCTGCTTGCTTCAGAATAGCATTTGCCGTGTGGCGGGACTTTATGGCGCGATCCACGGTAACCTTTCGCCCGGAAATCGGATTGAGCCAAATTTCATGGTCGCCTTTACCCGAACGGAGAAATTGCCAACCGGCTGCGACGGGAGCCTTTTCGTTAACGGTGCGAAATTATTCACCGCGGACAACTCGACATTTGAAAATGATTCTAGTCACTTTATGCCGAAATTAATTAAAAAATCTTATAAATCAGTTAAATCGCAGCTGACGAAAGTTAATATCTAGGCGGCGACCGTTTGGTGACTCCGGGCAATCAACTCGATCTCGAACGGATCTTCGTGCTCGTCGCCGAGCAGATCAGGAACTAAAACCGCCAGCTTGTTCTGAAGCAGCTCTATCGTGTCGGCCTCTGTTGCGAGTCCGATCCCTTCACGTGACGAGGCTACCCAAACTTTCGCGTCGTCGTCCCAGAACGCGTCGACTACAATCTTCATGGCGAACTCCTTGACCACCATAGTATCGCATCAGATCGCAAACAGAAAGGCGCGGAACCGGCCCGCGCCTTTGGTGCCGATCTTCGGCACGCTGCTTTCGGTGCTGATCGTCGGCGAGCAGTTTCAACTCTATCAGGGGCTCGCGCTCGCGCTGGTGCTCGGCGGCATCGGGCTCGCCGAATACAGCGACAGCAAAGCAGCGCTGCAGATGCAATGACCTTTTTCGCGGCGTACGCCAGGCTGCCATCGGCAACGGCTATCCTATTAAGGATATTGATATTTTCGACATATGTGAGCCGGCGATGCGATTGACTCTCCCAACTTTCAGCGGACAGATATCGCGGCCGGGCTGCTGTTTTCATCAGAGAGGGAACTATGAATCTCCGCATGTTTTTGGCGCTGATCGCCGCCCTTGTCGGCCTCGCGGCCTTTTCCGCACCGGCGTCGGCGGCCACCCTCGCCCACACCCGACGTCGCTGAACGTCCGCAGCGGTCCGGGTGCGCATTGTGCCAGGATCGCAACCTTGCCGGCCGGCCAGAGGGTCGAGCTCTACCATTGCCAGGACAGCTGGTGCTCGATTGGCGCGGCCGGTATCCACGGTTGGGCAAGCTCGGGCTACCTTGAGCGTTCCCACGTGGTGCGGCCGGTCATCGTGCAGCCGCAAATCGTCATCCTTCCGCCGCATTATCGTCCGCACAGGCCGCATCGGCCGCACAAGCCGCAGCGGCCGCGCCCCCCGAAGCCTCACAAGCCGCAATGCAAGATCGCGCCCGGCTTCCCCTGCAAGTGAGGTCGATCAAGGCCTGACAAAATTGAAACGCCCCGCTGCTGTCGCAGGCGGGACGTTTCAGATTTCAATCGGCCGGCACGCTCACTCGCCGCCGACGTCGAAGCGCAGCCGCTTGGCCGAGTCGATCGATTTGTGCGCCCGCACCTGCTCCAGCACTTTTTCCGGGAATGGCGCGTCGAGATAAAGCAGCGCGATCGCATCGCCGCCCGGCCGATTGCGGCCGAGCTGGAAGTTGGCGATGTTGACGCCGTTCTCGCCGCACACGGTGCCGAGCAGGCCGATGATTCCGGGCGCGTCGGCATTGGTCGTGTAGAGCATGTGCTGGCCCACCTCGGCGTCGAGATTGATACCCTTGATCTGGATGAAGCGCGGCTTGCCGTCGGAAAAGCAGGTGCCGGCGATCGAGCGCGTCCTGTGCTCGGTCTTGACGGTGAGCTTGATATAGCCGTCGAACACGCCCGATTTGTCGCGCTTCACCTCGGCGACGATGATGCCCCGCTCCTTCACCATGATCGGCGCCGACACCATGTTGACGTCCGACACCTGCGGCCGGATCAGGCCGGCAAGGGCGGCGCTCACCAAGGCGCGCGTGTTCATCGACGCGGTCGAGCCGTCGAACAGGATCTCGACCTCCTTGATCGGATCCTCGGTGACCTGGCCGACAAAGGCGCCGAGCACTTCGGCGAGCTTGACGAAGGGTTTCAGTCGCGGCGCCTCCTCGGCGGTGATCGAAGGCATGTTGATCGCGTTGGAGACCGCGCCCTTGATCAGATAGTCGCTCATCTGCTCGGCGACATGCAGCGCGACATTCTCCTGCGCCTCCGTGGTCGAGGCGCCGAGATGCGGGGTGGCCACGACATTCTCCATGCCGAACAGCGGATTGTTCTCCGCCGGCTCGGCCTCGAACACATCAACACCGGCGCCCGCCACCTTGCCGCTTTTGAGCGCCGCGACCAGGTCGGCCTCGACGACCAGCCCGCCGCGCGCGCAATTGATGATGCGCACGCCGTCCTTCATCTTGGCGATCGCCGCCGCATCGATAATGTTGCGCGTCTTGTCGGTCAGCGGCGTGTGCAGCGTGATGAAGTCGGCACGGGCGAAGAGCTCGTCGAGTTCGACCTTCTGGACGCCGAGCTCCTCGGCGCGGCTGTCCGACAGGAACGGGTCGAAGGCAATCACATGCATCTTCAGCCCAACGCCGCGTGTGGCGACGATCGAGCCGATATTGCCGCAGCCGATCACGCCCAGCGTCTTGCTGGTGATCTCGATACCCATGAAGCGGTTCTTTTCCCACTTTCCGGCGTGCGTCGAGGCATTGGCTTCCGGTATCTGCCGCGCCAGCGCGAAGATCATGGCGACCGCATGCTCGGCCGTGGTGATCGAGTTGCCGAAGGGCGTGTTCATCACGATGATACCCTTGCGGCTGGCAGCCGGGATATCGACATTGTCGACGCCGATACCGGCGCGGCCGACGACCTTGAGCTTCGTCGCGGCATTGATCAGCTTCTCGGTGACCTTGGTCGCCGAGCGGATAGCGAGACCGTCATACCGATCGATCACCTCGAGCAGTTTTTCCTTGTCCTTGCCGAGATCGGGCAAGTAGTCGACATCGATGCCGCGATCCTTGAAGATCTGCACGGCGGTGGTGGAAAGCTTATCCGAAACGAGAACGCGGGGCGCCATTGCGGCCTCCTTGAGGGGGGATTGAGTGTCGGAAAATGGTGGCTGCCGGGAGCCGCCACGAATTTCAGGCCGCGGCCTTGAGCGACGCCTTCTGCGTGGCGAAGGCCCAGTCGAGCCACGGCAGCAACGCTTCGAGATCGGCGGTCTCGACGGTGGCGCCGCACCAGATGCGCAGGCCGGGCGGCGCATCGCGATAGGAGCCGATGTCGTAGGCGATGCCTTCCCTGTCGAGCAAAGACACGATGCCTTTGGCGAAGGCCGCCTGCCCGTCGGCATCGAGCGCCGTCACGTCAGGATCGGTGAAGGAGAGACACACGGACGTGTTCGAGCGCGTCGCCGGATCGACGGCGAGGTGGCCGAGCCACGGAGACTTGTCGGCGAACCGGTCGAGCACCGCGGCATTGGCGTCCGCGCGGGCAATCAGCGCCTCGAGCCCACCGATCGACGTCGCCCAGTGGAGCGCATCGAGATAATCCTCGACGCACAGCATCGACGGCGTGTTGATGGTTTCGCCCTTGAAGATGCCCTCGATCAGCTTGCCGCCCGAGGTCAGGCGGAAGATTTTCGGCAGCGGCCAGGCCGGCTTGTAGGTCTCCAGCCGGGCGACGGCGCGCGGGCTTAGGATCAGCATGCCGTGCGCGCCCTCGCCGCCCAGCACCTTCTGCCAGGAGAAGGTGACGACATCGAGCTTTTCGAAATCGAGCCGCTGGGCGAAAGCGGCCGACGTCGCGTCGCAAATGGTCAGGCCCTTGCGGTTCGTGGGAATGAAATCGCCGTTCGCCACGCGCACGCCCGAGGTCGTGCCGTTCCAGGTGAAGACCACGTCGCGGTCGAAATCGACCTGCGTCAGGTCTGGCAGCTTGCCGTAACCGGCCTCGAACTTGCGCGCGTCGGCAAGCTTGAGCTGCTTGACGACATCCGTGACCCAGCCGGAGCCGAAGCTTTCCCAGGCGACCATGTCGACGCCGCGCTCGCCGAGCAGCGACCACAGCGCCATCTCGACCGCGCCGGTGTCCGACGCCGGCACGATGCCGATGCGATAGTCCGCGGGAACCTTGAGTATTTCGCGCGTCAGCTCGATCGCCTGCTCGAGCTTGCTCTTGCCGATCTTGGCGCGATGGGAGCGCCCGAGCGCGGCCTTCGACAGCGCCTCGACCGACCAGCCGGGGCGTTTCGCGCAGGGACCTGAGGAGAAATTGGGGTTCGCCGGACGGAGTCCGGGCTTGGTAGGTGTCGTCATCGTGGTCTATCCTTCCAGATAGTGGCCCCTCGTTGGGGAGGGGTGGCCCACGGACGGCGATATGCGCTCACGCCCTCGGCGTCAAGAGCAAAATTTTTGTCGCTGGCGGGATATTCGCTCCGACTGGTGCGAGATCCGAAATGAAAACGGCGGGCCTTCAGGACCCGCCGTCGAAACCTCTCCGCCTGCGTGGCTCACCAGAGATCGTAACGCAGCCCAAGCTTGACCTGATGGTTGCTGATGCCTTTGTGGATAGGGAAGGAATTCAGGCTTGCGGCCGTAACATATTCAGCATCGGGCGCGGAGAAATACTGATAGCCAAGATCGATCAGAACGTTCTTCGAGACCTGGTAGGCAAGACCCGCGTTCAATGTATATGCCAAGGAATATTTTGTTTTGCTGCTGCGCAGAGAGAAGTCATCGCTTGCATCGCCGTTGTCGGTAAAATAGTTCGCCGAAAGGCTGTATCTGCTTTGAACGATGCCGATGCCTGCGCCAATATAGGGCGTGACGCCGACATATGTTCCAAGGTCGACATAGCCGTTCAATATGCCTGAGATGGCATAGTTCTTGAGGCTTCCGTCTCCTACTGTCGCCGTTGCCGGCGCTACCACGGCGGCTGAATCATCATAGCTGAAGCTGGCTTTGTTGCCGGGCAGGTAGCCGAGGTTGAGATCGGCGCGGAGATAGTCGTTGAAATGATAGCCGAAGCCGACGCTCGCGAAATAGGCGTCCTCGCTCTCACTGAAGCTTTCGCTGGCGATCGCTGACGGGAAGGTGAAATCCCCGTTGTCGAAGCTCTTTTCCGGCAGATAGGAGACATCGCCACGCAGGTACCAGCCCGAGCCGACCTCGACCGGCTGGTAGTCCGGCGCCTGGTCGGCATAGATCGGCGGATCGTAGTCGGCCGCGAGCGCCGGTGTCATCGGCAACAGGATGGCGGCGGCAAGCGCTGACGCGATACGCGATCTGGATATCATGGTCCCCGGCTCCCGAGATTGGCGCCAGCCGCGAACGCGGGCGCCGTTTTCAAGAGGCCATTGTTAACCATAGTGGTTAAGTGCCGGTTAAGGATAACCCTCCGTTACCGAATTGATTTTGATCGTATTTTACGGATGGCGCAGAAAGCGAAAGCCGCCCGGCTGATGCCGGGCGGCTGACGAATTTCGGGGATACTGGAAGCGATTTACTTGGTGTAGATCGGTTCCGGCTCCGGCTGGTAAGGCTCTGGCGGCGGAGCGCAATCGGACTGACCGCCGAACTGGTAGCGGAGACCGCCACGCACTTCGTGCACGTTGATGCCACGATCGTAGCCCGGACCGACATTGCTGTCCGAAGCATAGTCGAACATCTTGCCGCCGTTGATGTGGCTGTATCGGTAGCCGACATCAAGCTTGACGCGGTCGGTCAGGCAGTAGGAAGCGCCGGCCATGAGGGCATAGGCGAAGCGCCAGCCCTTGCCGCCTCGATGGAAGAAGTCGCCGTCCAGGTCGCTGTTGTGCAGCGTATCCCACTTGACCCAGGCGCCGCCGATGCCCGCGCCGACATAAGGGGTAACGCCATGCCAGGTGCCGATGTCGACATAGGCGTTGGCCAGCAGAAGCAGCGCCGAATAGGACGATGTGTCGGAAGAAACGCAAGCCACCTGCGGAGCGGGGCCGCAAAAGCCGTTGGTCGAGCCATGGAACTTCGAGCCAAACATATAGTCGCCCGTCAGATCCGTGCGGAAGTGGTCGTCGATCTGGTAACCGATACCGGCGCCAGCGGAGAAGGCGCCCTTCAGGCTACCGGTGGCGAAGCTGCCCTGGATCTGGGGCGGCGCGGCGCTGTAGGTGGTATAGTCGCCACCGCCAAAGCGTGACCAGTGATAGTCAATATCGCCACGGATGTACCAGCCGCCGACGCTCACAGGCTGCGCTTCCACAACGGGCGGCGGCGCCTCTTCGACCGGCTGCGGAAGGTCGGCCGCGATTGCGTGGCCGGCAAACCCCGCAAACAGCCCGGCAAGCAATGCCATTCTCGCTGTATTGAACATTCTGTCACCCCTAAGAAGCCTCGGGACGACATCGCCCGAAGATGATTGACCTCGGGTTTGGATAATGAATTGCAAAGGTTAAAAGCCGTTTAACCGTACCGATTAACCACGAATCTATACAATCTTAGCTAGAAGCCAGGTGCGACACCTCGCTGGAGCGCAAACGGAAAGCCCGCCGAAAAGGCGGGCTCGCATGTCGCGGATGGCTGCTACCGCTCAGGCGGCGCTGCGGGTTTCCTGGATGATGCCGACGATGTCGTTGACGACCGCCTCGACCAGTTGCGGGTCGTCGCCCTCGGCCATGACGCGGATGAGCGGTTCGGTGCCCGAGGGCCGGATAACAAGGCGGCCGGACTTGCCGAGCCGGTTGCGCCCTTCTTCGATCGCCGCCTTGACCGGCGCCTCCTCCAGCGGCTTGCCGCCGGAGATGCGGACATTCTTCAAGAGCTGCGGCACCGGCTCGAACTTCTTCGACAGTTCGCTGACCGGGCGGTTCTGCCGCTTGATGCAGGCCAGCACCTGCAGCGCCGAGACCAGGCCGTCGCCGGTGGTCGAGAAATCGGAAAGCACGATATGGCCGGACTGCTCGCCGCCGACATTCAAGCCGTGCGCGCGCATATGCTCGACGACATAACGGTCGCCGACCTTGGTGCGGTGCAGCTGCAGCTTCATGTCGCCGAGGAAACGCTCGAGGCCGAGATTGGACATCACGGTGGAGACGACGCCGCCGCCAGCCAGCCGTCCGCTCTGGTGCCAGGATTCCGCTATCAGCGCCATGATCTGGTCGCCGTCGACGATCGCCCCGTTTTCGTCGACGATGACGACGCGGTCGGCGTCGCCGTCGAGCGCGATGCCGATATCGGCGCGCACTTCGTGCACCTTCTTCTGCAGGCCGGCCGGATGGGTCGAGCCGCATTCCTTGTTGATGTTGAAGCCGTTCGGCTCGACATTAATTGCCACCACCTCGGCGCCGAGTTCCCACAGCGCCTCGGGCGCCACCTTGTAGGAGGCGCCGTTCGCGCAATCGACGACGATCCTCAGGCCCGAAAGCGACATCGAGCGCGGCAGCGTACGCTTGGCGAATTCGATATAGCGGTCATGCACGCCGTCGACGCGCTTGGCGCGGCCGAGCCCGTCGGAATCGGCGAGCGCCAGCTCGATGTCCTTGTCGAGCATGCCCTCGATGCGCTCCTCGATCTCATCGGAGAGCTTGTAGCCGTCAGGCCCGAACAGCTTGATGCCGTTGTCGTAATAAGGATTGTGCGAGGCCGAGATCATCACGCCGATGTCGGCGCGCAGCGAGCGCACCAGCATCGCGACGGCCGGCGTCGGTATAGGTCCGAGCAGGAAGACGTCCATGCCGGCGGCGCACAGGCCAGCCACCATGGCATTTTCGATCATGTAGCCGGAAAGCCGCGTGTCCTTGCCGAGCACGACGC
Source organism: Mesorhizobium montanum (assembly GCF_033977145.1). Taxonomy (NCBI): domain Bacteria; kingdom Pseudomonadati; phylum Pseudomonadota; class Alphaproteobacteria; order Hyphomicrobiales; family Phyllobacteriaceae; genus Mesorhizobium; species Mesorhizobium montanum. The sequence continues at coordinate 11,488 of NZ_JAVIJF010000007.1, forward strand.
GGTGACGATGATTGCCGCGCTGGAAGGAAAGCCCGGCGGCCATGCCGACGCGCATGGCGATCTCGGCCGTCATCGGAAATTTGTTGGCGCGTCCGCGGATACCGTCCGTGCCGAAATACTGACCTGCCATATCCCTTACAGTCCCCGTCGGTTTTTCAGCCGCCCGTAATGCCACAATTGGGCCGCATCCGATCATCAAATTTCGTGATTGTATATTACCAATCCTTAGAAAATCATTGTCGCAGGCGGTGCAAGTGATTCGATGGCCTATCCACCACCTTTGACTTTGCGGCGCTAGACCTGCCCGTGCCAGGCTTTTCGGTGCCTTATCCGCCGGCAAAGCTTGGCTGCTGGCGAATCCGCAAGCAATTCATCACCTTGTCGGGAGCAACACACTTTGTGAGGACATCAGCGTTGGAAGCATCTGGCGCAACCGCACATTGAGAGCTATTGATTTGGCATAGGGACACTTATTGGCGGCATCAAGGGAGAAAACGCCATGCTTATTCATAGACTTGCAGCTTTGACGGGGATCGCCGTCGCAACCTTGTTCCTGGCGGCGCCGGCCAACGCGCTGACCATGGCCGAGTGCAGCACCAAGTATAACGCGGCCAAGGACGCAGGAACGCTCGCCGGCCAGACTTGGAACCAGTTCCGCAAGGCGCAGTGCGGCAGCGACGCCTCCGCCGCGACCGACACCAAGGCGGCAACCGATACCAAGGCGGCGACCGACACCAAGGCCGCCGACACCAAGCCTGCCAAGAAGGCAAAGGCGGCCGCCGCTGCCGACGACACCGCCAAGGGCCTGAGCTCCAAGGAATGCAGCGCCAAGTACCAGGCTGCAAAATCCGGCGGCACGCTCAACGGCATGAAGTGGAATGACTTCCGCAAGGCCGAGTGCGGCCCCGGCGCAACCGCCGCGGCCGCCACCGCGCCGGCCGCCGACACCAAGCCTGCCAAGACGACGAAGACCTCGACCGCGGCGGCTGCCGACGGCGGCAAAGGTCTGAGCATGGCTGAATGCAGCACCAAGTACCAGGCTGCGAAGACGGCAAACACGCTCAAGGGTATGAAGTGGAACGACTTCCGCAAGGCCGAGTGCGGCGCCAGTGCCGCCGACGACGACACCGTGCCGGCCCCGACGGAAGCGACCTACACCAGCGAGCCTGAGAAGCCGACGGCGGTCGCGCCGAAGGGCGTGAGCTTCCCGAAGGCGATCTCGCCGAAATTCGCCACCGAGACCCCGGCCAAGGGCCGCATGCACACCTGCCTCGAGCAGTACTACGCCAACAAGGATGCCAACACGCTGAACGGCCTGAAGTGGATCCAGAAGGGCGGCGGCTTCTACAGCCTCTGCAATGCCAAGCTGAAGAGCTGATTTCGCTTAGTCTCTTTCCAGAAAAAGGCCCGCGCATCGCAAGATGCGCGGGTTTTTTGTTGGGGTTCGAAGCCATGTCCACACTGCACGGAGGCGCCAGCGGCGACGCTGCCAATCTCTTTCACGTGGGGAAATGTCCGGTCCACCCTCCGCAACTGCAGCGCTGCAGCTGCGGAGGACGGGCAGGAACAGAGGGGGAGCGAAGGAACGCTACTTTGCGGTCGTCATTCTAGGGCGGAGCAAGGAGCGGAGCGACGCGCGCAGACCCTAGAATCCATGCCGTGACGTTAAGGCGTTGCAGCGGTTACAGAATTCAGCGCCGTTGCGCCCCCCGGCAGGAGTCACGGCATGGATACTCGGGTCAAGCCCGAGTATGACGAAGAGAGGTCGGCGGGACAGCGCCTCCCTTGCCCTGCCCGTCCTCCGCAGCAGCTGCGGAGGGTGGACCGGGTATCTCCCCACGTGAAAGAGATTGGCTATCGCTCCGGCTTTCGCCAACCACCACCTGCAGGCTTGGTCCCCCAAACCAAAACGCCGCGGTTCGATCCGCGGCGTTTCACTTGTAGAGATGCCAGTCCTCAGCCCTGCGGCTGCGGCTCCATGCCGCCTTCGGGCTCAGGGCCCTTCTTGCGGCGGCCGCCGGACTTCGGCACCGCCGAGCCACGGCTGGGCGGGGTATCGTCGCCAAGATCGCGAGCGGGCTTCTGCCCGGCGATCAGCTGCTTGATCTCCTCGCCGGACAGCGTCTCGTATTCGAGCAGCCCCTCGGCGAGCGCGATCCATTCCTTCTTCTTCTTGGTCAGGATGGTCCTTGCCGTCGAATAGGCCTCGTCGATCAGCCGCCGCACTTCCGCGTCGATGATCTGCGCCGTCTCTTCCGAGATGTTTTGCGTACGGGCCACCGAATGGCCAAGGAAGACCTCTTCCTGGTTGTCGCCATAGGCAACATGGCCGAGCTTGTCGGAGAAGCCCCAGCGCGTGACCATGGCGCGCGCCAGCTTGGTCGCCTGCTCGATGTCGGAGGAGGCGCCCGACGTGATGTTCTCCTTGCCGAACTTGAACTCCTCGGCGACGCGGCCGCCCATCATGATCGCGAGCCGCGAGATCATGTATTTGTAGCTCATCGAATAGCGGTCGCCTTCGGGCAGCTGCATGACCATGCCGAGCGCGCGGCCGCGCGGAATGATGGTGGCCTTGTGCAGCGGATCGGCCGACGGCACGTTGAGCGCCAGGATGGCGTGGCCGGCCTCGTGATAGGCGGTCAGCTCCTTCTCGGCCTGGGTCATGGCCGACGAGCGGCGCTCCGCGCCCATCATGATCTTGTCCTTGGCGTCCTCGAACTCAGCCATGGTGACGAGGCGCTTGTTGCGGCGCGCCGCCATGAGCGCGGATTCGTTGACGAGGTTCATCAGGTCGGCGCCGGAGAAGCCCGGCGTGCCCCGGGCGACGACCTTGAGGTCGACATTGGGGGCCAGCGGCACATTGCGCACATGCACCTTGAGGATCTTCTCGCGGCCGACGATGTCGGGATTCGGCACCACCACCTGGCGGTCGAAACGGCCCGGACGCAACAGCGCGGGATCGAGCACGTCGGGGCGGTTGGTGGCGGCGATCAGGATGATGCTTTCGTTGGACTCGAAGCCGTCCATCTCGACCAGCAACTGGTTCAGCGTCTGCTCGCGCTCGTCATTGCCGCCGCCGAGGCCGGCGCCGCGATGGCGGCCGACGGCGTCGATTTCATCGATGAAGATGATGCAAGGCGCGTTCTTCTTGGCCTGGTCGAACATGTCGCGCACACGGGATGCGCCGACGCCGACGAACATCTCGACGAAGTCCGAACCCGAAATGGTGAAGAACGGCACGTTGGCTTCGCCGGCGACCGAACGGGCAAGCAGCGTCTTGCCGGTTCCCGGGGGGCCGACGAGCAGCACGCCGCGCGGGATCTTGCCGCCCAGGCGCTGGAACTTCTGCGGATCGCGCAGGAATTCGACGATCTCCTCTAGGTCTTCCTTGGCCTCGTCGACGCCGGCGACGTCCTGGAAGGTGACGCGGCCATGCGCCTCGGTCAGGAGCTTGGCCTTCGACTTGCCGAAGCCCATCGCGCGGCCCGAACCGGATTGCATCTGGCGCATGAAGAATATCCATACGCCGAGGATCAGGATCATCGGCAGCCACGAGATCAGATAGCCGAACAGCGAATTGGAGCCGTCGGTTTCAGGCTTGGCGGTGATGGTGACGTTCTTGTCCTGCAGCCTGGAGACCAGCGACGGATCGCCGGGCGAATAGGTCTGGAAGCCGTTGGCGTTGTCCGTGTAGGTGCCGAAGATGCGGGCGCCGGCGATGGTCACGGTCTTGACCCGGCCGGAGCCGACATCCTGCAGGAACTGCGAATAGGCAATCTCGCTGGTAGCGCCGCGGGTCTGCGGCGTCTGGAAAAGGTTGAACAAGGCTATGAGCAGGACCGCTATGATCGCCCAAAGCGCGAGGTTGCGATAATTCGGATTCATCTATTGTCCCGTTGGGGTCCGCGTACGGACCCGCGATGGTGGAGAAGCTAGGCCTAACATAGGGAGAGCGCCCCCCCTTGCCAAGCAGAACAGCACGTATCGGTTAAGCTTTCGCCCACCCTCGACCGACATCATGGCCGCGGAATGGCGACGCCGGCAGCGGCGGCGCGCCGACAAGCACCGCAACGGCAGCCGCGGGCTCGAGGTCGAAGGACGGCAGGAAGCGCTGGAAAGGGGCCACCACCGGAACGATCGAGACCGATTGCAGGCTGGCATTACCGCCAGCAAAATCAAGGCATTCGCCTCCGGCCCACAGCGAGGGCTCCGCGGCAAGTGCTGCGCGTGAAAGGCTTGCTGGGATATCCTCGCTCAAAAATGCTCGCTTGGCGGCGGCGGACCCCAGCGGCGCGATCACCAAGTCGCCCGGCCTGTCGTTCAAAGTGATGCGTCCGTGCAAAGTGATGCGTCGCCGGTTGTCCCAAAGCCCGTTGTCAACCGGTGGAGCGGGAGCGGGCAGGGTGCGGTTCTCACGGCGAAGGAAAATCCCGGTCTTGCGCGCGTCCACCACCGTCCGCGACAATGTGGCACGAAGCGGCGCGGACCGCAGGCGGGAAAACAGCGCGGCGCAACGCGCCTCATCGGCCAGAAACGACACCCCGCCGACGGTGGCCAGCAGAATGCGCAGCGCATAGACGGCGGCCCGGTCGTCCTCATGCCCTGCAAAATCGCGATCGAGGCGGATGAGACCCGGAACCGGCCTGCTGGCACAGGCGTCGATCAAGAGAGCTGCGCGATGACCAACGCCCTCGCGTTCGCCGACCGCCTGGCCGGCCCGTGCCAGCGCTTCCGCAATGCGCTGTTCGCCCTCGCCCTGCGCGAGTGCGGCACGCACGCGCGGCCGCTCGAAGCGGGCGTCGACATTGGTCGGGTCCTCGATCCAGCCGATGTGGCGACGCCGCAGCATCGCGCGCAGTGCCGCGCGCCGGATGCCGAGCAGCGGCCGGACGATCCATGTCCGCCAGTCATGAAGCGTGGCGGGCGCCATGCCGGCGAGACCGCGACCTTCCGCGTCGCGTGCCTGCCGCATCAGCACCGTCTCCGCCTGGTCGTCGGCGGTATGGCCGGTCAGGATCAGCTTGATACCTTCGGCTTCGGCTGCCGTCGCAAGCAAATTGTAGCGCGCCTCGCGCGCTGCGGCCGGCAACCCGCTCGCAGGCTTGTCGCCGCTCCAGGCGAGGATGCGATGCGCAATGCCGCGCTCGGCGCAGAAGCCGGCAACGAGCCGCGCCTCGGTGGCCGAGTCCGGCCTCAGGCCATGATCGACCGTCACCGCGAGCAGCCTGGCGGCCGATGCGGTCCGGTCGAGGTGATCTTTGAGGAGGAGGAGAAGGGCGGTCGAGTCGCTGCCGCCGGACACGGCTGCAACGGCGCCGGTCGAAAAGTCTAGGTCGGAGAAAAGGCTGTTAGAAAGGTCAGGTTTGGTATCGAGCGTCAGCACGACGCCAGCGCCTTCTCCTGCTTGATGCGCTCCTTGAGCGCGCCGGAGACATCGGGATAGCGCTTGCCGATTTCGTTGAAAGTGGCGCAGGCGACATCGTTCTGCTTCAGGCCGACCAGCGAAACGCCGAGCTTGAGCAGCATGTCGGGCGCCTTCTTGGCCTTCGGATACTCCTTACTGGCGGCGAGAAAGACTTCGGCCGCGTCACGGTATTTCTGCTCACCGAGCAGCGACTCGCCCAGCCAGTAATGCGCGTCCGCCGCCTTGGCGTCCTTGGGGAAGCGGGAAATATGATCGCGAAAACCCTGCTCGGCGGTCGGATAATCGCCCGACAGGATGAACTGGTAGGAGTTGCGGTAGAGCTCGTCAGGATCGTTGGTCGACGGCAGGGCCGCGACTTCGGTGCCGCCGGACTTGCCCTTCTTGGCCGGTGTTTCGGCGGAAGGCGCGTTTGCCGTGGCCGTGGGAGCTTCAGCCGGCGCGCTGGCCTGCGGTCCGGTCTCGGCATTGACCACATTGCCGTTCTTGTCGACGGTGATGGTGCCGAAATTCTTCGGCGGCGCGCCGGTGATCAGCTTGCCGGGATCGCCGGTCTGCGATTCCACGATGACGTCGCCGACACTCTTGCCGCCGCCATCTTGCGCGCCGGTGTCGGCCGGCGCCTGCGTCGCCGGGGCCTGGGCAACGCTGTTATCGGTTCCGGTGCCGCCGGTGCCGGATTGACCTGCACCGGCATTGCCGAGATTGGCGTTGCCGACGTCGGTGTTGCCGTTCAGAGGCGCGGCCTCCGATTTCTTCTGCCCGGCCGGCTTGGCGCCGCCTTGGGTACCGCCCTCGAGCTGCTGGAAGCGGAACTCGTTGTCTTCCTGCTGCTTGCGCATCTGCTCCTGCATCTGCAGAATCTGGAAATTGAGCTCCTCGATCTTGCCGTTCATCTGGCGAAGCTGGTCTTCCAGGCCGGTCATGCCGGCGCCGTCCTGTTGCGCGATCTGCGCCGGTTCCGGCTTCTTCTTGTCGCCAAAGATGCCGAGCGTCGGCAGATGGAAGCTGAATCCACTGTCGGAAGCCTGCCCGGCGCTGTCGGCCGAAGCGGCAAGGCTTGGGAGGCTTGATACGAGCAGCAGCGCAAGCGTGCCGCTCAGGACCGTTCTGAAATGCATTCTGTCTCTCGCGGTGGAATGTGTTGGCCTGATGCGCCTTTCCAAATCAAAACAGTGGGAGGAAGCGCCCTCGCGCTCATAGCAGGACGCGAGACTTCGGCCAAATTTTGTTTCGGTTTTGTTGCATGTGAAAAAGGCGGCCCTGCGGCCGCCTTTCATTTCCAACTGTTGTATTTTTGCCGCCTGCAGCGTCGCGCCCGAACGGACGCCGCGGCGTCCGGTTCTTAGGAACCAGCGCCCGACAGCGTGGTGACGGCGCGACGGTTCTGCGACCAGCAGGAGATGTCGTCGCAGACCGCGACCGGACGTTCCTTGCCGTAGGAAATGGTTTTCAGGCGGCTGCCGGAGACGCCCTTAGAAACCAGGAAGTCGCGGGTGGCGGCGGCGCGGCGGGCGCCGAGCGCCAGATTGTACTCACGCGTACCGCGCTCATCGGCATGGCCTTCGATGACGATCGCGTATTGGCGGTACTGGTTCAGCCACTGCGCCTGGCGCCCCAGCGTGGTCTGCGCATCGGCGCGGATCGACGCGGAATCGGTGTCGAAGAAGATGCGGTCGCCGATATTGACGGTGAAGTCCTGCGCGGAGCCCGGCGTAGCGGCGCCGGCGCCGTTGAGGCCGAGATCGGCCGCGCTGTTCGGGGTCTTCTTCGAGGCGCAGCCGGTGATGGCGAGCGCTGCCACCAGGGCGATCATCGCCGGATTTCGGGTAAGTGCTGCGATACGGCGCATGCCGCCTCTCCTTCGCATTCGAGTGATTTCGTTGATCACCCAGTAACCACGTTTGGGTTAACCGGCATTCAAGAAACACGGTTAATGATTGGTTTCGAGCCGCCGTCCGCGGCCGTTTTTGCCCGTCTCACATTGCGTGCGGACCGTAGGCGGAAATGCGGCCAAAACATGAAAAAACGGGGAATTGGGGAACTGATGAACTGGAGAATTGGAGAAAGAGGTCACTTGAGCGACCCTCTGAGATTCACCAGCATTCCGTAGATCTGGTTGTAGGATTGTAACCACTCGTCAAGCTATGTCTTCGAGATGTACTCGAGATCGAACGCGTAGGAGATCCATGTCTCGACTTCGCTGCACGACCCCATAGCCATTGAAATGAAACGAGCGAATTCAGCTTTGGAATGAGGCTGCTTGGCAAAGCCCTCAGCCAAATTAGCGCAGATGGCCTTGCTGGAGCGACGCAACTGATCGGCTAGCGCGTATTGTTCGATCTTCGGAAAGGCCAGCGTGGCTTTGTGAATTTCAAGAGAAACTACATAGGCCCGCTTATAGACCTCCAGCTCCCTTGCACGTCCAACGAAGCGTCCCTGCCTCTCCATTTCTTCAATTCCCCAATTCTCCAGTTCTTCAATTCCCCAGTTCCTGCTACTCGAGAAGCGGCGACCACGCCGGATCCGACGCATAGTTCGCGGTCGGAATCTGCTGCTCGTTGCGGCCGGTGAGATCGACCGAGACCAGCTTGGGTCCGCCGGAAGAGTCGCGGAAGAACATCAGCACGCGACCGTTCGGCGCCCAGGTCGGGCCCTCTTGCTGGAAGCCGGAGGATAGGATGCGCTCGCCCGAGCCGTCGGTCTTCATGACGCCGATCTGGAACTCGCCGCCGCTCTGCTTGGTGAAGGCGATCAAATCGCCGCGCGGCGACCAGACCGGCGTCGAATAGACGCCGTCGCCGAAGGAGATGCGGTGCGGGTTCGAGCCGTCCCCGCCCATGACGTAGATCTGTGAGCGGCCGCTGCCTCCGCCACGGTCGGAGGTGAAGACGACCTGCGAGCCGTCCGGCGAATAGGACGGCGAGGTGTCGATGGCGGTCGAATCGGTGAGCCGTGTCGTCGAACGGCTTCTCAGGTCCATGGCGAAGATGTTGGAGTTGCCGTCGTCGCGCAGCAGGCTCATGATCACCTTCTGGCCGTCCGGCGAAAAGCGCGGCGCGAACGTCATGCCGGGGAAGTTGCCCACCAGCTCGCGCTGTCCGGTTTCGATCTGCAGCAGATAGACCTTCGGCTGTCCGCTCTCATAGGACATGTAGGTGATTTCCTGCCGATTCGGCGAAAACCGGGGCGTCAGCACGATCGCGCGGCCGTCGGACAGATAGCGCACATTGGCGCCGTCCTGGTCCATGATGGCCAGCCGCTTCTTGCGCGCGTTCTTGGCGCCGGATTCGTCGACGAAGACGACGCGGGTATCGAAATAACCCTTCTCGCCGGTGATGCGCTCATAGATGGCATCGGCGATGATATGGGCGACGCGCCGCGTGTTGGCGTCGTTGGCGAAGAACTGCTCGCCGGCCATCTGCTGGCCCGCGAACGTATCCCACAGCCGGTACTGGGCGCGGATGCGGCCGTCGGCTTCCTTGCCGACGCTGCCGGTGACCAGCGCCTGCGCATTGATCACCTTCCAGTCGTCGAAGCGCGGCGTGGCGTCGGGACCGGAAATCTTTTCGATGAAAGCGCTCTTGTCGATCGGCGCGAACAGGCCGGAGCGCTTCAGGTCGGCCGTCACGATCTCGGTGATCTGGGCGCCCAGCGCATCGTTTGATTGGAAATCCGTGATGGCGATCGGCAGCGGTTCGACATTGCCCTTGTTGACGTTGATCTCGACGAGAGCCCATGCCGGCGCGGCGGCGCCGACCATGGAACCCAGCGCTATTGTCGCGACCATCAGGAGCGGCTTGAGGATGAATTTCATGTCTTCTCGCTTCTTCTCTTCGCTGATTTTTGCGGAGGGCAGGCCTTAGAGGCCAAGCATTTCCCTCGGATCGAAAGTGACCTTTATCTGTCCCCAGATGTCCTGCTTTCCGGCGGGAACCTGCAGGCCGGCCATGTTGCATTTCTGAATAGCGCGCACCGCGCTTTCGTCGACCTGGCGGTTTCCGCTCGATTTTTCGACGACCGGCCGACCGTCCAGCTTGCCCGAAGCGTCGAGGTTGAACGAGATCACGGCTATCAGGTCGTCCGTGGCCTCCATGCCCGAGGGAAAGGTCCAACACCCTGCAAGCTGATCCCTCAGGGCCCCTTCCTCGGATTTCGACAGCTTCTGGCCCTGATCCTTTTCGCCGCCGAGCGAGGCCTGCTGGGTCGAGCGCTTGGCGCCGCCGCCGGACGGCTTCTGCTTGTCGAGCAGCGCGGAAATCTCGTCGGCGTTGAACTGCTTATCATCCGACTTCGGCTTGGAAGAGGCTTCCTTGACCGGCTTGTCGGCGTCCTTGCGATCCGGCGCCTTGGCGCTCTCGGCCTGGGCCGGCTGTGGCTTCGGCCGCGATTCCGGCGCGGGAGCGGAGTCTGGAAGCTTCGCCTCGTCAGTCGGCTGATCCTGGGAAATTGCCTGGGCGACGGCGTCCGGCTTCACCTCTTCCTTCGGGATAGCGGCGGTCGTGTCTTTAGGCAGGGTCGGCGTCGGTTCCTTGGCCGGCGTCGGCTTGGGGTCCGTCTGTTTGACCGGCTCGGGCTTGACCTCTTCCTTCGGCGTCGGGGTCGGCGCGACCTCCGTCGCAGGGATGGGCTTGGGCTTTTCCTGTGGCTTCGGCACGTCCTCGACCGCCGGCTTCTCCTTCGGTGTCGGCGCGGGCGGCGGCGCCGCCGTCTTTTCGACCGGCTTCGGCTTGGCTTCGTCGGTCACCGGCTTGTCGGTGTCGACGGTGTTTTCGCCGACCTTCTGGGCGTTGGGCACGACATCCGGCCGCTTGGTGGGCAGCGGCGCGGGCTTCTCATGCATCACCGACTTCTTGTCGCCCTGCAGCGTCTGCGGCACGGCTTCCATCGGCACGATGTCGACCGCCACCGACTCCACGTCGGCGGCCGGCATGGCCGGCGGCGACGACAGCGTGAACAGCCCTAAGGCCAACGCCACCGTATGCAAGATCACCGATGAGGTGAGGCCGGTCCGCATTTGGCGTCTACTGATCCTGTTCCTGCAGCGAGACCAGGCCGATATTCTTGTAGCCGGCCGCTGAAATGCGGGCCATGACCTTCATCGCCGTACCGTAATCGGTCAATTTGTCGCCGCGGATGAAGATACGCTCGTCATAGCCGGTCTTGGAAATCGCCTGCAGCTTGGCCACCAGTTCGTCGATCGGGATTTCGGTTTCCTGCAGATAGATCTGGCCGGCGGCGTTGATCGACACGGTGATCGGCTGCGTGTCGACATTCATCGCCTTGGCCTGCGTGTCCGGCAGGTCGATCGGCACGCCGACGGTGAGCAACGGCGCCGCGACCATGAAGATGATCAACAGCACCAGCATCACGTCGACCATCGGCGTGACGTTGATTTCCGATATCAGGGCATGGTGGCGGCCACGCCGCCTGTGGCCGCGTCCGCCTCGACCCATGCCACCTGCGCCTGCAGACATCCCCATGATCGTTCCTCAGGCCTTCTGCGCTACTTTTTCATCGATTTGGCGCGAGAGTATGGCGGAGAACTCATCCGCGAACCCTTCCATGCGCATGCCGAGTTTGTTCGCGTCCGATGACAGTTTGTTGTAGGCGATGACGGCCGGAATAGCCGCGAGCAGGCCGATCGCGGTCGCCAGCAGCGCCTCGGCGATGCCGGGCGCCACCACCGAAAGGCTGGTGTTCTTCGACGCGGCGATCGCCTGGAACGACGTCATGATGCCGATGACGGTGCCGAACAGGCCGATGAAGGGCGCGGCCGAGCCGGTGGTGGCGAGGAAGCCGAGGCGTCCCTCCAGCTTCTCCATCTCGCGTGTCAGCGCCAGGTCCATCGCCTTGTCGATGCGCGTCTGCAGCGCCAGCGCCGATTTCGCACCCTTCTCGAAACTCTTCTTCCACTCGCGCATGGCGGCAACGAAGATCGCCCCCATGCCCGTGGTCTTGCGGTCGGCGAGCGTCCGGTAGAGATCCTCCAGCGACTGCCCCGACCAGAAAATCTGCTCGAAGCGGTTGAGCGCCAGCCGCATGCGGCCATAGGCGACAAGCTTGTCGATGATGATCGCCCAGGTCCAGATCGAGGCGCAGAGCAGGCCGATCATGACCAGCTTGACCACCCAGCCGGCCTGCATGAACAAGGCCCAGATCGACAGATGCGCGCCCGGGTCGGCGAGTGCGATGTTTTCCATGACTTACGTCCTTAAGAATTTTCCGGGCATCGCTGGCGGCTGGCCCATGGGCATCCCTTTGGTCCGATCGCGCGAAGCGTGAAGCTTGCGGGACAAGCCCCGAATGCACCGTTCCGCGGCCTTTTCGAGGCAAATATTGGTGAAAGGAAGGCGCGCGAATTGCGCCAATCTTCGCCAATTCCTTCATGAACCGTTATGGTTAAGGATGGGTTAGGACGTAAGGCGCGGCGCATTGCCGCGCTTGGCCGGCCCGGCCCGGCGATTGGATCCGCCTGGTTGATGCCTTCGAGATGGTAGGTTCAGGCCCTTGCCTTCGGCATAAAAGCCGCGATCCACTCTTTCGGGAAGCGTTTTGGCCGGCCGCTTTCGCCGACGATCGCCGCTTCGACCTTGGCTTCGACCAGCACATCGCCGCCGCGCTTCAATTGCTGACCCATGAAGATGCGGGCGCCGGAAATGTCGTCGGTGCGGGTGTCGATGGTGAGGATATCGTCCATGCGCGCCGGCGAACGGAAGTCGATCTCCATGCGCCGCACCACCCAGACAATGCGCTCGCCATGCTTGCCGTCCAAAAGTTCGGTGTGATGGACGCCGGCCAATCTCAGATAGTCGGAGCGGCCGCGTTCGAGGAACTCGAGATAGCGGGCGTGATAGACGACGCCGGAAAAATCGGTGTCGGCATAGTAGACCCTGGCCATCAGCCGGTGGCCGAAATCCGTCAGGGCTCCGGAAAGCCCGGCGCTGAGCGCCGCCGATTCACCATGATCGTCCATCGCGCTTTCCTTTTCTGGCCTGAACGGGCACCTAAAGCGGGCCGGGCTTCAGGTTTTTCCGTGCGTGTCATTGACCCAAAACCGCTCCACACTTTTGGGCGACACGCAAAGCCGCGCGGGAACGGGATGGCACTCTTGGGCACGATGATCAAGACCCTGGTGGCGGCGCTGCTTGCGCTTGGCTCGCTGGCATTGCCGGTCGAGGCGGCGACGTTCTCCATGAAACGCGGCCTCAATCTCGACCAGTGGGTCACATGGCCGAGCGAGGACAAATGGGGCGACCGCCGGGCGATCCTGCCTTATCCGGAGTGGCGCAAATTCCTCAAGGATGACGACCTCAAGGCGCTCAAGGATGCGGGCCTGGACTTCCTGCGCATGCCGGTCGATCCCTCGCCCTTTCTTTCGGACCAGACGACGGCTCTCCGCGACGACCTCTATGCCAGCGTCCTGGACTCGGTACGCATGATCAACCGCGCCGGTCTGAAGGTGATCGTCGACCTGCATCTGATCCCTGCCGGCGGCAATCGTAAGATCGGCATGAGCGAGGTGATGGATAGCCCCGTGACGTTCGACGCCTATGTCGAAATCGTGCGCGAGATGGCGAAGACGATCGCCGGGCAAGACCCGCAGCTCGTCGCGCTGGAACTGATGAACGAACCGATCGTCGATTGCGACGAGAACGGCACCAATCTCTGGCCCGAGCGGCAGATGCAGTTGTTCGCGGCCGCGCGCGCTTCCGCCACCAGGCTGACGCTTGTGCTCACCGGCGGCTGCTACTCGAACGCGGCCTCGTTGGCGAGGGTCGACCCGAAAGCGGTTCCCGACGACAACATCATCTGGGCCTTCCATTCCTACGATCCGTTCCTTTTGACCCATCAGGGCGCGACCTGGGCCGGCGATTTCATCCAATATGTCACCGGCCTGCCCTACCCGCTGACGGCCATTCCGAAGACGCAGTTGGACATGACGCTGGACACGATTCGCGACCGGATCAGGGCCGAGGCGCCCTGGGCGCGGCAAAGCGGCCTGCTCGGCTATCTCGACGCGCAGGTGGCGGCGATGGACAGCCCCGAGAAGCTGATCGGCGTGATGGATCAACCGTTCAAGACCGTCGACGCCTGGGCGAAGGCAAATGGCGTCAAGCCGCGCGATATCACGCTTGGCGAATTCGGCATGATCCGCAAGGAATACGGCAACGGCTTTGTCATGCCGGCCGGATACCGCGCGGCTTATGTGCGCGATATGATCGCCCGCGCCGAGGCGCATGGCTTTTCCTGGTCGGTGTGGAGCTATGGCGGCGCCTTCGGCATCGTCGATGCGTTCGACGGCGAGAAGGCCGAGCCGGACGTGATGGATATGATCAGGTCGCTTCGGCAAGGCAGCGAACCGAGGCCTCACCTGAATACCGACACGCCTTAAAGCGCGTCGCGATGAAACGGATTCAGTCGACGCGCTTTAAGTCTTTGTTTTGATGCATGTCGTTATCCCAAAACCGCTGCGCACTTTTGGGCGACATGCATTAGCCGAGATCGATCTGCAGGATCTCCGGCCGCACCCCGAAACGCACCGGGATGATGCTGAAGCCGAGCCCGCCGGAAACGATCAGGTTGCGGTCGTTTTCCACGACATGGCCATAGGCGAAGCGGTTGCCATAGTCCGAAGGCACCACTGGCGAATAGCCAAACAGTCGTACCTGCCCGCCATGCGTGTGCCCAGACAAGGTCAACGAAACCCGCCAGGGCACTTTTGGAAAAATGTCGGGCTCATGGGCGAGCAGGATGATCGGCTCGCTTCCTTGGATCTTGGCCAAGGTGCCGGGGAGATCGTCGAAGCCCTGGAAGCTGTCGCGTCCCTTGGCCTTGTTCGGCAGCAGCGCCAGCTGATCGGCGAGCCCGGCGATCCAGAGACCATGCCCGTCCTTTTCCAGCCGCACGACGTCGTTTTCCAGCACCGGAATGCCGACATGCTCGAGCGCCTTGCGCGACTGGGTCGGGCCGGCCTCCGCGCGCTGCGCAAGAAAATCCGTCCACCAGTCGTGATTGCCGAGGATCGAGAACACGCCGAGCGGCGCCTTCAGCCCCGACAGCGCCTCGGCCCATTCCGCCACGCGAACCCAGCCCGTCACCAGCTTGGTGCCGGCGGTGTAGTCACCCAGCAGGACGATGACGTCAGGCTCCAGCGCATTGGCTTCCGCGGCAAGTGCTGCGATCCGTTCCGGCGTCATCCAGGGCCGGCAGGCGTGGATGTCGGCAAGCGCCACGACGCGGAGCTTGAGCCCGGCTGGCCAATGCGGCGGCGTCAGCGTGTAGCGCTTCACATGGGTCAGCAGCATCGGCTCGATGCCGACCGCATAGGCCCCAAGCGACACAAGCGAGAAGGCCGAGCCGCCGATAAGGCGCAGAAAGCCACGTCTGGTGATCATGGATCGGCCCAAGCCCCTTGGGATTGCATCCGGTAAGCCTGCCTTAAAGACGGCAAATGCGCCCTCAGCTGGGCCGAGGCACGCAGATTCTGCGCAGACGGGCCGTTGCGCGGCCAAACGGCGAACAAATCTGCGTTACTCTTCCTGGAACAGGCTGATCTGCTGCTGGGCGATATCCTTCGGCGGGTCGAGCCCGAGATGGCGCCAGGCATTGGCGGTCAGCACGCGGCCGCGCGGCGTGCGCTGGATGAAGCCCTGCTGGATAAGATACGGCTCGATGATGTCCTCGATCGCGTCGCGCGGCTCGGAGAGCCCGGCCGCGATCGTCTCGATGCCGACCGGTCCGCCGCCGAAATTGCGCGCGATCATCGACAGATAGCGGCGGTCGAGCGCGTCGAGGCCGAGCGCGTCCACCTCCAGCCTGGTCAGCGCCTCGTCGGCGATCCTCTTGTCGACATGACCGTCCCCGGCAACGGAAGCAAAATCGCGCACCCGGCGGAGCAGCCTGCCGGCAATGCGCGGCGTGCCGCGGGCGCGCCGAGCTATCTCCAGCGCGCCGTCGTCGCCGAGCGGCATCGAGAGGATGCGGGCACCGCGCCGCACGATCTGCTCCAACTCCTCGACCGTATAGAAATTGAGCCGGACCGGAATGCCGAAACGGTCGCGCAGCGGATTGGTCAACAGCCCGAGCCGGGTCGTCGCCGCGACGAGGGTAAACCGGGCAAGGTCGATCTTGACGGAGCGCGCAGCCGGCCCCTCGCCGATGATCAGATCAAGCTGGAAATCCTCCATCGCCGGATAGAGGATTTCCTCGACCGCCGGATTGAGGCGGTGGATCTCGTCGATGAACAGGACGTCGCGCTCCTCGAGGTTGGTGAGCAGCGCCGCGAGATCGCCGGCCTTGGCTATGACCGGGCCGGAAGTGGAGCGGAAATTGACTCCGAGCTCGCGCGCCATGATCTGCGCCAGCGTCGTCTTGCCGAGCCCTGGCGGGCCGACGAACAGGACATGGTCGAGCGCTTCGCCGCGCCCCCTGGCGGCATCGACGAAGACCTTGAGATTGGCGCGCACCGCCGCCTGGCCGACGAACTCGTCGAGCGACTGCGGCCGCAACGTCTGGTCGGCATCCTCGCCGCGCTTGTCCGGGGCAATGAGGCGGGGCGAAAGGTTCATGCCAGCAGCTCCATGCCCGCGATTGATTTAGCGGCACGCTGATCGAACGTAACCGTATACGAACAACCCAGATTTCGATTGTGCTCCGCAATCAATGCATCGCCAAAATCGACCTGTGGCGAGCTTGACCGTTCGAGCGCCACAACAATGGCATCGAAATCTTCGAACATGAGCGTCTTGATTTTGAGCAATCTTTGGATTGCCGCCTGCACCTGCTCCTTCGGCAGCCTGTAACGCGAGATAAGCGACCAGCTGAATTCGACTAACACCACCAGGCTGACAAACCCGAGTTTGTCTTCATTGAGGCTCTCGCCAAAGGCAAGGGCCTTTGTCCGCTGTTCAGCATCGTCGTTCAGCACCATTCGAAGCAGGACGTTCGTGTCGATGCCGACCGATGTCACGCGCCGCCCTCTCGTCCATCGCTCGACTTGTCTCCTGCCACGTGCCTGCCCACGGCATCTCGAACAGCAGCATCAATTTCTTCCAGAGAAGCAGGACCGCCGGGAGGATCTCCCAGAAAACCGGCGAGGTCAGCGAAATCGAGATTGCGCGGTGTTCCAACGAGATAGCCATCCACGACCGTCCAAGCAATCATATCTCCGGCCTTTAGCGACAGCGCATCCCGCACGTCTTTGGGAATGGTAAGCTGTCCCTTCGAGGTTAGATTGGCATACGCAGTCATTTTCCTACTTTCTAAGAAATTTCCTACTTTTTATATGGTAGTCGGAAATTTTATTTCCAGCAATCATCTCACCGCGCCAGTTCCTTCAGCCCGAAACGTATCAGCTTGGAGGCGTCCGCGCCTTCGCCTGCCGATTTCAGCGCGGCCGCAACGGCGTTCGCGGCGATGTCGCGCGAATAGCCGAGATTGACCAGGGCGGAGACGGCATCGGTGATGGGCGCTGCGGCGACGCCTTCGCCGAGTTCCTGCTTGAGGCCGATCGTGCCGGTGGCCGCGCCCGCATAGGCTGGCGCCTTGGTGCGCAATTCGGTGACGATGCGCTCGGCCACCTTCTTGCCGACGCCGGGTGCACGGGAAACCATGGCGATGTCGCGCAGCGCGATTGCGTTGGCGAGATCGGCCGGCGCCAGCGTCGACAGCACCGCCAGCGCCACTTTGGCGCCGACGCCCTGCACATTGCTCATCAACAGCCGAAACCACTCGCGTTCCAGCCCGGTCTGGAAGCCGTAGAGCCGGATCATGTCCTCGCGCACATAGGTCTCGATGAACAACATCACCGCCTCGCCGGGCGACGGCAGCGATGCCAGCGTGCGCGTCGAGCAATGAGCGACATAGCCGACGCCATGCACGTCGACGACACAGGTGTCCTCGTCGATCTCGTCCAGCGTGCCCTTGAGCTTGCCGATCATGTTCTGGCCTTCATGGATGCGTTTCCGGAGAGATCATTTCGAGTTTGGGGAAGTAGCTGCGATAGCGAGCTGCGTCGCGTGTCAAGAGACGGTGTCCGGCAATGGCGGCATGGGCGCCAATGAAAAAATCCGGCAAGGTACGCTCTCGAACGCCGCCGGCCCGGCGATATTGAGAGTGCGCGACACCGGCCAGGAATGCAGCCTCCAAAGGCAAGGACTCACGATCGATCTCCAGCATGTCGGTCGCTCTTTTGAGCTGTGCCTCCGTGGCGATCAGCGGCGCCAGTTCGGCCCAGATGACCGGGTTGACGACCAATGCACCTTCACGGCGGCAGGAAGCGATGGCGTTTGCCGACCATTGCGTCGAAGGCCCGCTTGGCCCCCAGACGTCGATCAGCACTTTCGTGTCAATCAACGTCGAGCTGTTCACGCGGCCCCCGCAGCCAGTCGACATACTCGTCGGCACTCATGCCATTAAGATCCAGGGTTCCCGCCATGCTGGCCAGAGTTTTCCTGAACTTGTGAGACGCCTCTTCCTCGGAGAGATTTTCGTTGACGGCGACAAGCCGCGCACCCTCGTCGGTCGCCAGGAATTCGACCTCGGAGCCCGGACCGATACCCAGATGATCCCTGATTTGCTTCGGGATTGTGACTTGTCCCTTGGTGGTCACACGCATGGTAATACCTCCAAGGTATTACTTACTGTACAAATGAGAACAAGTCAAGAACAAGCTATCCCGCGACCGCCATCCGGTAGGCGACGCTCTGACGGTGATGCGCGTGGCATATGGCGATGGCCAAGGCATCGGCGGCATCGTCGGTGTCGAAGACCGCCTTCGGCATCAGCACCTTCACCATCATATGGATCTGCTTCTTCTCGCCGTGGCCGACGCCGATCACCGCTTTCTTGACGGCGTTGGGAGCGTATTCGGCGACCATCAGCCCGGCGCGCGCCGGAACCAGCATGGCAATGCCGCGCGCCTGGCCGAGTTTCAGCGTCGCCGTCGCATCCTTGTTCACGAAAGTCTGCTCGACCGCCGCTTCGCGCGGCATGGCCTGATGCAGGACTTCGGCCAGCCCGTCATGCAGTTGGCAGAGCCGCGTCGCCAGCGGCGCCTTGTCGTCCGAACGCACGGTGCCGGACGCGACGAAGCGCAGCGAATTTCCGAGGCTTTCGACAATGCCCCAGCCGGTGCGCCTCAAGCCCGGATCGATGCCGATGATGCGAATCACTTCCCCCATGCGCCAAGTCTAGCCGTGGCGGCAAGCGATGCCAGCAAAATGTGAACAAACCAGAAACAATTGCGATCTAAGAGCGCCCCGAAAATCCCATCGGCAGGCGTTCGCGGGGCGGCATGTCCAATCTCGGACCTAATGCATGTCGCCCAAAAAGTGCGCAGCGGTTTTGGGGGAACGACATGCATCGAACAAAGACTTAAAGCGCGTCGACTGAGGCCCGTTTCAGCGCGACGCGCTTTAGTTCGTCATGCGACGGACGGTTTTCGACAGCCGCGTAAGAAATGCCGGTCTGGACGATGCGACCAGCTTCCATGCCAGGACTGCATTCCCCATGCGCCGCGGGAGGATTCCGATGCAAAGGAACCAGGTCGCCAGAGCAGCCCGCCGCCGCCAGGATGCGTTCATTTCCAGACTGGCGGCGGCGCCCGCTCTTGCCAGCCCCAGCCGGGAATCGGTTGCAACCGGATGCTGGGGCTCGTCGACACAGAGCGAAGCCA
This sequence comes from Mesorhizobium montanum, assembly GCF_033977145.1. Lineage (NCBI taxonomy): Bacteria > Pseudomonadati > Pseudomonadota > Alphaproteobacteria > Hyphomicrobiales > Phyllobacteriaceae > Mesorhizobium > Mesorhizobium montanum. The sequence continues at coordinate 30,588 of NZ_JAVIJF010000007.1, forward strand.
GTCGTTCTTCCAGATGAACCGGATCGTGAAGGCCGGCATCCTGCGGCACTGCCAGACCGATCTCGGCCGCCCGGCCGGACAAAGCTTCAAGGCGCCGGAAATCATGCTGCACCCGCCAACGCGCCCGCTCGGCAAGCTTTTCGGCAAAGACCGAATGGTTGGAGCCGTGGATGCGGTAGGCGCCAAGGCAGGTGTCGATGGATTTCACCTCTCCGTGAAGTGGCGCGAGCGTCGCGAGATAGCCATCGGCGCCTTGCCGGAAATCGCTTTCCGGCACGGGCATTATCGTTTCCAGCGTCTCACGGTCAAACGCCAACCCGCTTGTCACCGTCGTATGGTAGCGCCCCTTGCGCAACAATTCCGGGACGACGTCCCCAGAGTCGAACGGTTGTTCCGGAGGTGGAAAAACATCCTTGATATGCTGGTCCTCATCGACGAGGTGCAATCTGAATTGCGCCTGCGCGACAGCCGCATCCCACTCGCCCAGGACCTCGGAGATGGCGTTCGGGTAGAGATAATCGTCGGCGTCGAGGAAAAGAATGATCTCCCCGGTACTCGCCTCGAACCCGGTATTGAATGCGGCGGCATGGCCGCCATTCCTGCGCCTCAAGCACGGGCGGATTTTGTCGCCGTAGGATTCGATGACGGCCACCGACGCATCGGTCGATGCGTCGTCGACGACCACGACCTCGACATTCCGATGGTCCTGTTCCAGCGCGCTGTCGATGGCGCGTCCTAGAAACTGTTCGTAGTTAAAATTGGGGATGATGATCGATACCGGGATGCGGTCCAATGGCGAATGCACGGATCAAGCCTCGCGATTTGTTTTGGTCACAATGACGGGGATTTGTTTGCAAAACCGGGGACGACCCGGTCGCGGCGGACGGCTTCCCCGGCAATTAGGGTTTCATCGCTTCAAGGCAAGGGTGCGATTCTTTTCGCGAAGGCCGGCATGGCCTTCAATGCGGCTACCGCAATATCGAAGAGCGAACGGGTCGCAGCGCTCGGCCTGCGGCCAAATCACGGCTCGCCAATCACGCTCGATTGAGGGGAAGCCGGTTCCCGCTACTGCGCGACGCTATCGCGGCGTTTGTTGCAAACGCGGTTTCAGCCGCGAGCGAAAGCCGTATTCAAGAGGCTGATCTGGTCCGAAACCGGATTGGCCCTGCGGCTGGACGTGCGCGTGTCGTTGGCGACGCCGCCGTAGATTTCTTCGTCCATGCGCCGCACCAGCGCCTGCAGACGCAGCGAGTGCGTCACAAGTTCCAGAAAATCCTTGGGCAGCTCGTTCCAGCCAAGCGCTTCGTCATGCGCGGAGGCGGTGTCGAGACGCACCTTGGATTTCTCCGAAGCCACCTGGTCGCGCGTCATCTCCCCGGAATTGGCCGCCCGCTGCAGCAAAAGCCAGGAGGCGACCTGCATCAGTCGGGTGGTCAGCCGCATCGATTCGGCCGCATAGAGCGTCGCCGCCGTGCGCGACAGCTTCTTGGCCTCGAGCCTGCCCTTGCCATCGAGATATTCGGCGGCCTGTTCGACCAGCCCCATGCCTTCCTGGTAGAGCGGCTTGAAGGATTGGGAGAAAACCCGGCGTTCCGCCAGCTTGATGGTTTTCGCGCTGCCCTTCGAAGGCTCGTTCATCGATACGCCCCTGCACTGCCGCAAGCCGATTCGGCTATCCTTGCCGAGGTGGCTCGCACCCTAAATGACTGAGGCTTGAAAATGCGCTTCGATGCCCATGAAGGCAAGCGCATGTTTAACAAACGGTTAACGCCGATCCTGTTCCAGCCAGCCGCCGGCGGACAAAAAAAGAGCCGCGGATAAGGCGGCTCTCAGGAGTTTAACAGGGAGGCGTCAAACAAAGTGGCTCCAACCACTCGGTAAGAATCCAGCAAAACTGGATGTGGATAGTAAACGCCTGTAAAGCTTAATGAACCCTTAACGCGGCGCCGATTTTTTAACCGAACGCGCGTTCATGTGCCGGAACAGGACAGCCGGTCCCTCTCTCAAGATCATCCGACCGGATTTTCCGAACGCCGGTCGCGGCGCCGAAACATGCCGGCTGCTGCCGCGACATCGTTCAGAAACATAGGCCTCGCAAAACGCCGCTCCCTCCCAGGGGCCGACGCAAACTCGCGCCGCCGCAAATCAACAAAGATATCCAGGAGCAAACCATGGATTGGTATTCGATCGTCAAATTCCTCCACATCGTTTCGGCCGTCTTGTGGGTCGGCGGCGGCTTCGTGCTGTTCCTGCTCGGTGTGCTGGCCGAGCGCGCCGGCAACATCGAGGACAAGCTCCAGGCGATACGCGCCAGCGGGCAGCTCGGCGGCAAGTTCTTCGCGCCGATGTCGATGCTGACGCTGCTCTTCGGCCTCATCATGTGCGGCTTCTGGGTCGGCTTTACCGAGCTGTGGATCGTCATCGGCCTCGTCGGCTATGCCACGACCTTCTCGATCGGCATGTTGATCTTCAAGCCGACCGGCGAGCGCATGGGCGTCATGATCGCCAAGGAAGGCGTGACGCCCGCCGCTCTCGCCATCGGCCAGCGCATGATGAACTGGGCGCGCCTCGACTATGCGGTGATGCTGGTGATCATCGCCGACATGGTGCTGAAGCCCACCTTGCATGACATCGGCATTCTTGCCGGCATGGCGATGGTGGTTGCCCTGGGCGCCGCGCTCGCCTTCGGCGGCAGCCGCCAGCTGATGCCGAGCGCCGCTTGACGTCGAAAGCCTCTGACATTGAAAGATGGGCGGCCATTGGCCGCCCGCTTTTATATCAGGCCGGCAATGCCATCCCAAAGCAGCTTGACGGCGACCACCGCAACGGTGGCGTAGGTGAACGGATAGAATATCTCCGGCCGCATGCGGCGCACCAGCCAGGCGCCGGCAATCGTGGAGAGCGGCGCCAGCGGCATCAGCACCGCCGACGCCGTCAGGTTGGTGGCGTCGAACTGGCCAAGCGCGAAATAGGGGACAAGCTTCAGCGCGTTGGTGGCGGCAAAGAAGATCGCCGCCGTTCCCGAAAGCACTTTCGGGTCGAGCCGGATCGGCAGCGCATAGACCTGGAAGGGCGGGCCGCCGACATGGGCGACGAAGCTGGTGAAGCCGGCGACCGTGCCCCAGAAGGCGGCGGCAATGCGGTTCGGCTCCGCCGCATGGTCGGCGCCATGGCGGAACTGCAGGTAGACCCAGCGCAGCACGAAGACCAGCGCGACGGCGCCGACGATCAGCCGCACCATCTCCTCGGTGACCAAAGCCGCGGTCAGCCAGCCGAGCCCAATGCCGATCACGGCGCCTGGCATCATGTCGACCAGCATCCTGCGGTCGTAGACGCCCCACCAGGTCCACACCGAAACGACGTCCATCAGGCACAGGATCGGCAGCAGGATGGCGGCCGCCTGAACCGGCGGCATGGTCAGCGCCATCAACGGCACGCCGACGAAGCCGACGGCGCCACCGAAGCCGCCTTTCGACAGGCCGACAAGGATCACCGCCGGAATGGCGGCGGCGTAGAACCACGGATCGTTGAGCAGGCCTGACATCGGCAAAGGAAGCTTGAAGAAGGCGGGAATTCAGCCATAGCGCAGAATGCCGCTACGGGGATAGTCATTAATGCCGGCGTCCGCTATTGCCGGCCCGACATCGACGACCGGCCGCACTGCAAAGCTTCTTCAGCGCTTCTATGAGCGCCTTGGCTTCAAGGCCAGCCACAGCGGCTACAAGGTGGAACTCTAGCCAAGGGTCAGCGGCGGCGAGTTACCGACGTGCCTGGACCAGCAGGAACATCGGCCGCTCGAGCTCTTCGGCCAGTTCCGGCCTGGCGGCGATCTGCTCGTCAGTCGGGCGGAATTCCTCGACATGCCCGATGGTGAATCCGGCCTGGATCAGCAGATTGAGCGTGGTGCCGATAGTGCGATGATGCTTCACCACGCCTTTGGTGAACCAGTCGGTCGTGCGCGGTCCCTCGACCAGATACCGGTCGACCGGCCACGTCTTCCCGCCCGCGGCATCGACCGACCAGCCTGGATTGGTTGGAGCCATGTAGATAGGATGTTCGGTCGAGAAGACGAAAATGCCGCCGGGAACCAGGGCTTGGTGGACGGTCGCGAACAGGCGCGCGACATCGCTGACATAATGCAAGGCGAGCGAGCTGTAGGCGAGGTTGAAACGCCCTTTGGGCAAGCTGAGCTCATCGAGGTTTGCGCGCTCATAGACGATCGCGTCGCCGGCGCCTTCGGCGCAGGCCCGCGCGAGCATCTTTTCAGACAGGTCGAGACCGAGAACCTCCCTTGCGCCGTGCGCCCGCGCCCAACGGCAGAACCAGCCGAACCCGCAGCCGAGATCGACGATGCTCGAACCGTCGACATCCGGCAGCATGGCGCGCAGCGCCGGCCATTCGGGCGCACCGTCAAGGCCCTCAACTGAACGGCCAAGATTGCTATATCCTTCGAAGAAATCGGACCGGTCGTAGATATTTTGCGCCATGTATCTGCTCTGTTTTTGTCGGCATATCTAGCGAACTTCTCCTTGGCTTCCAACGCCACCCGCAAAACCGGATGGCTGGCGCAAGCCTTGGCAGCGGTTAAGCATTTTGACTGTGGCTCCGTACGTCCGCTGTTCAAGCCGGGCGCTTTGCTCTATGCCGCAATGCAACCATCTTCGCCCGGCATAGGCGAAACCGGGATCGAAGGCCAATGAACGAAGCAACCTCGCCCAACCGCTGCCGCATCGTGCTGATCGCGCCGCCGCTTGTACCGGCCGAGCATATCTGCGCGGCATTCGAGGGTGGCGATATCGCCTCGCTGATCCTGCCCGACAACGGCATGGACGATGCCTCCTTCCAGGCCTTCGCCGAACGGATCGTGCCGATCGCGCAGACTTCGGGCATCGCCGTCATCATCGCTGGCGACAGCCGCATCGCCGGGCGCGTCCAGGCTGACGGCATCCATGTCGAGGTGAAACCCCGGGAACTGGCCGAGACGATGGAGCGCCTGGCCGGCAAGATGATGGTCGGCGTCGGCGGCGCCAAGACGCGCGACGAGGCGCTGGAGCTCGGCGAAGCGCGGCCCGATTACATGTTCTTCGGCCGCTTCGGCTACGACAACAAGCCGGAGCCGCATCACCGCAACCTCGCTCTCGGCGAATGGTGGGCGGAAATGATTTCGATCCCCTGCATCGTCATGGCCGGTTCCGAGCTTGCGTCCGTGGAGACGGTGGCCGCGACCGGCGCCGAGTTCGTGGCGCTTTCCAGCGCCGTGTTTGCCGACGGGCGCGACCCGCGGGCGGCGATCGCCGCCGCCAACGCACTGCTCGATGAAACCGCGCCGCGTTTTGAGGACTGACGTGCGCCTGGCTGTGCTTCCTCTGGCTGTGCTGGCCGGCTTGATCGCCGAAGTGGCGATTGCGGCAGAAACCATCCCGCTGCCGCAGCCCCGGCCGGACACGAGCGCGCCGGACAAGAGCGCTCCCGATACAAGCAATTCAAATGCTGGCAAGCCAGATGCCGGCAAGCCGGATGTTGGCAAGCCCGCTGCCGCGCATATCGACAAGCCGATCCAAAACACCTTGCCGCAACCGGCCACCATGACGCCGCCATCGGCCGACACGGTCAATCCCGACCGCTTCGGCGCCAAGCAGCCGGACGCCGCCTATGGCGCTTTCCAGCGCGGGCTCTACAAGACCGCCTACAACCTTGCCATGGAGCGCGCCAAGAATGGCGATCCGGCGGCCGAGACGCTCGTGGCCGAAATCCTGTCGCGCGGGCTGGGAGTGCCGCTTAATCCGGCTGAGGCGGGCAAGTGGTATGCGCTGGCCGCCGAACAGGGCGTGCCGGAGGCGCAGTTCCAATACGCGCTGATGCTGATCGACGGGCGCTATGTGAAGAAGGATGAAAAGGCTGCCTTCGCGCTCATGCAGGCCTCGGCCGAGGCCGGCAACCGGCTGGCCCAGTTCAACTTCGCGCAGTTGCTCGTCCAGCAGGATCCGGGCGATGGCGGCCTTGCAAAGGCCGCCGTCTACTACGAGCGCGCGGCCGCCACCGGCCTTGCCGACGCGCAATATGCGGTGGCGCAGCTCTATGCCAATGGCGTCGGCGGCAAGCCGCATGACGACGCCCAGGCGCGCTTCCTCCTGGCGCAGGCCGCGAGACAGAACTACGACACCGCGCAGATCGACCTCGCCGCCTGGATGATCGAGGGACGTGGCGGCGGGCGTGACCTGAAATCGGGCTTTGCCTGGATGAAGCGCGCCGCGGAAGGCGGCAATGTCGCCGCCCAGAACCGCCTCGCCAAGCTCTATATGGGCGGCATCGGCACCGACCCGGATCTGATCCTCGCCGGCGCCTGGTATATCGTCGCCCGCCGCGCCGGACTGATCGACCCGCGGATGGACGATTTCTTGCAGGGCCTCGACGACGACCAGACCAAGCAGGCGCTGCAGAAGGCAAATCGCCTGCCGTAGCAGGCGACACCATGGCGGCACTGTCTTGACCACTCCCTTGCCTCCCCAGGCAATTTGTGGTCTTGGAGGCGCCAAAGCGCGACCCGCGCCAGAAAAATCTCATTCGGATCAGTTCATCATGGCCAAGATCAGTGGCAACGAAATCCGTCCCGGCTATGTCATCGAGCATGATGGCGGGCTGTGGGTGGCGGTCAAGACCAACACCGTCAAGCCCGGCAAGGGCGGCGCCTACAACCAGGTCGAGTTGAAGAACCTGATCAACGGCACCAAGCTCAACGAACGCTTCCGCTCGGCCGAGACCGTCGAGCAGATCCGGCTCGACCTGAAGGACTTCTCCTTTCTCTACGAACAGGGCGAGGCGCTGGTGTTCATGGACACCGAAAGCTACGAGCAGCTCGAGCTCGCGAAGGACTTCGTCGGCGAGCGCGCCGCCTTCCTGCAGGACGGCATGATGGTGACCGTGCAGCTTTATGAGGAACGGCCGATCGGCATTTCGCTGCCCGACCAGGTGACGCTGGCCATCACCGAAGCCGACCCGGTGGTGAGGGGCCAGACGGCGGCTTCCTCCTACAAGCCGGCGATGCTGGAAAACGGCATCCGCGTGCTGGTGCCACCCTTCATCTCGGCCGGCGAGCGCATCATCGTCGACACCAACGAAATCACCTACGTGCGCCGCGCAGACTAACCGGCCAAAAAGCAGGAAGAAAAGATGGCGCGTTCCGCTCTCCTCAACGTCATGGTCCAGGCCGCGATGAAGGCCGGCCGCTCGCTGTCGCGCGACTTCGGCGAGGTGCAGAACCTGCAGGTCTCGATGAAGGGACCGGGCGACTATGTCAGCCAGGCCGACCGCAAGGCGGAAGAGATCGTCTTTGCCGAGCTTTCGAAGGCGCGGCCGGGTTACGCCTTTCTGATGGAAGAGCGCGGCGCGGTCGAAGGCGAGGATGCTCAGCACCGCTGGCTCGTCGACCCGCTCGACGGCACCACCAATTTCCTGCACGGCATCCCGATCTTCTCGGTGTCGATCGCGCTCGAGCGCCAGGGCCAGATCGTCGCCGGCGTCGTCTACAATCCGGCGATGGACGAGCTCTACACCGCCGAACGAGGCGGCGGCGCCTTCATGAACGACCGCCGGCTGCGCGTTGCCGGCCGCTCCAAGCTGACCGATGCCGTGATCAGCTGCGGCGTGCCGCATCTCGGCCGCGGCCAGCATGGCAATTTCCTGATCGAGCTGCGCAATGTCATGGCCGAAGTCTCCGGCGTTCGCCGCCTCGGCTCAGCCGCGCTCGACCTTGCCTATGTCGCGGCCGGACGCGTGGACGGGTTCTGGGAAACCGGCCTGTCGTCCTGGGACATCGCCGCCGGCACCCTGCTGGTTCGCGAAGCCGGCGGCTTCGTCTCCGACATGGATGGCGGACAGGGCATGCTCGACAATGGCGAAGTCGTCGCCGGCAACGAGCTGATCCAGCGCGCTTTGCTCAAGACCGTGAAGAAGCCGCTGTCCTCTCGTTGACACGCAAGCCGCATTGACTGCGCGGCGCGCCGATGCGCCCCCGGCGCATATCCAAGTGCCGCAGCCTCCTTTGCGCGTCGAAAGGACGCGCGGCGCCGTAGTCGCAAAACCGCAACCGAATCTTGAAATACTGACCTGCAACAGCCCAGATAGGGTAGCAGGACCATTTGATGAACGACACGCGGCCAGATACCCAGCTTGAAATCCCCTTCGTGGGGCGCTGGCACTATTCGCGCGCCGAAATGATTGCCGACGGGATCGTCCACGCGGTAGGCATCGTCCTGGCGATCGCCGCCGGCTCGACTTTCCTGGCGCTCGCAGCGTTCCACTCCGGCCCGGGCGAGTATGTCGCCGCGGTGTTCTACGTCGTCTCGCTGCTCACCGTGCTTTCGGTGTCGCTGGCCTATAATCTGTGGCCGGTGTCGTGGCCGGCGAAATGGATCCTGCGCCGCTTCGATCATGCCGCGATCTATCTCCTGATCGCCGCCACCTACACGCCCTTCCTTGCGCAGCTCCACAACTCGCCGCTGGCGCTGGCCATGATCGTCGTCGTGTGGAGCGCGGCTGCGGCCGGCATCGCCATCAAGATGTTCCTGCCCGGCCGTTACGACCGACTGGCCATCGTCTTCTATCTCGCCATCGGCTGGAGCGGCGTGGTGCTGGCCGGACCGCTGGTCGAGACGCTGCCGACGACCTCGGTGGCGCTGCTTATCGCCGGCGGCATCGTCTATTCCTGTGGCGTCATCTTCTTCGCCTGGAAGGGCCTGCGCTTCCACAATGCCGTCTGGCACGGCTTCGTCGTCACCGGCGCCGGCCTGCATCTGGCAGCCATGGTCGACTGCCTGGTCGTCAACCGGTTCTGAAGCCCGATGCATGTCGCCCAAAAAGTGCGCAGCGGTTTTTGGGAGAATGACATGCATCGAAACAAAGGCTTAAAGCGCGTTGGCGCGACGCGCTTTAAGCGGGCTATATTGCCAAGCGCCATTCAATTTGGTCACAATTCCGTTTAGAGTCGCGGCAATTCTGCGGCGGTGGCATCGGAAACGGGGCACGGATGGCTTTTCTCAGATCCTTCGGCAGGCGATCGGACGTCCTGGTCTATGATCCGCACAAGCTGTCGAGCCCGCAGGTGTTCCTGCTCACCATGATGATCTTCCTGATCATCGTCGCTTTCATCGCCGCCATCCTCACCCGCCAGATCTCGACCGCCTTCTCCAGCAATCCAGGCCTCAACGGATTGATCGTCGGCGTGCTGGCAGTCGGCATCCTGCTTGCCTTCACGCAGGTGGGGCGGCTGTTCCGCGAGGTGCGCTGGGTCAATTCCTTCCGAGCCGGCTCCGAAACCACCGAGCCGGTCCTGCTGGCGCCGATGAAGGCGATGATCGGCCGTTCGTCCTCGATGGCCTTCTCGACCTCCTCGATGCGCACGATGCTCGATTCCATCGCCACCCGCCTCGACGAAAGCCGCGACACCTCGCGCTATCTGGTCGGCCTCCTGGTGTTCCTCGGCCTGCTCGGTACCTTCTGGGGCCTGCTCAACACCATCGCCTCGATCCGCGAGACGATCGAGGCGCTGGACCCGGGCACCGGCGATGCCGCCGCCGTGCTCGACGCGCTGAAGCAGGGCCTGTCGGCGCCGCTCGCCGGCATGGGCACCGCCTTCTCGTCCTCTTTATTCGGCCTTTCCGGCTCGCTGGTCCTCGGCTTCCTCGACCTGCAGGCCGGCCGCGCCCAGACCCGCTTCTACACGGAGCTCGAAAACTGGCTCTCATCGGTCACCGATCTGTCGTCCGACATCGTCGTCTCCGACACGTCGAAGACCGTCGATTCCTCCGAGGACATCCGCCTGCTGTCCGAGCGGCTGCGCAGCCTGCAGGAGAATGGCGGCGGCTCCAATCCGCGCGTCGCCACCGCCATGGCCAATCTTGCCGACGGCATCTCGGGCCTGGTGAAGAACATGCGCTCCGAACAGCAGATCATGCGCGACTGGGTCGAGGCTCAGTCCGACGAGCAGAAGGCGATGCGCAACACGCTGGAAAAGATCGCCGACGCGCTGAAGAAGCAAGGGGTCCACTGACGTGGCGCTGGCAAGACGGCGCGCCGACCGCCGCATCGACTATTGGCCGGGTTTCGTCGACGCGCTGTCGACGCTCCTTCTGGCGATCATGTTCCTGCTCACCGTCTTCGTGCTGGCGCAGTTCCTGCTCAGCCGCGAGATCTCCGGCAAGGACACGGTGCTGAACCGCCTCAACTCGCAGATCAACGAACTGACCCAACTTTTGGCGCTCGAGCGGTCGACCTCGCAGGACAAGGAAGATTCGCTCGCCAACCTGCAGGCGTCGCTGTCGGCGGCGCAAGCCGAAAAGAGCCGGCTCGAACAATTGCTGGCGCAGGGCGCCGGCGCCGGCGACGCGGCCAACAAGCGCGCCGCCGAACTGTCCGGCGAGCTCGGCAACCAGCGCCAGATCAGCCAGCAGGCACTGAGCCAGGTCGAGATCCTCAACCAGCAGATCGCAGCGCTTCGCAAGCAGATCGGCGCGCTCGAGGATGCGCTCAACGTCTCCGAGCAGCGCGACCACGACTCCAACACCAAGATCGCCGATCTCGGCCGCCGCCTGAACGTCGCATTGGCGCAGCGTGTCCAGGAACTCAACCGCTACCGCTCCGACTTCTTCGGCCGCCTGCGCGAGATCCTCGCCGACCGCGAGAACATCCGCATCGTCGGCGACCGCTTCGTCTTCCAGTCGGAGGTGTTGTTCCCGACCGGTTCCGACGAGATCAACGATGCCGGCAAGGTCGAGATGAAGAAGCTCGCCGACGCCATCATCGAACTGCAGAAGGAAATCCCGCCGGAGATCAGCTGGGTGCTGCGCGTCGACGGCCATACCGACAACAAGCCGCTGTCCGGCACCGGCCGCTATCGCGACAATTGGGAACTGTCAACGGCGCGTTCGACCTCGGTGGTGAAGTTCCTGATCGAGAACGGCGTGCCGGCCAACCGCCTTGTCGCCGCCGGCTTCGGCGAGTTCCAGCCGCTCGACCCTGCCGACACCGACGAAGCGCGCGGCAAGAACCGCCGCATTGAGCTCAAACTCACCGAACGTTGATTTAAAAGCACACCTCCCGAAAGTGGGAACCGGCTTCGGGACAAAGACATGCGCAGAATCAAGTACCTAAAGCGCATGGAGCGAACCTGAAAGATCGCGACGCGCTTTAAGATCACGCGAAGTCACGCGAAATTGTTTGCCGGCTCAACTCTAGGGCGCAAAAGCGGGGCGGCAAGGCCTGAAAACATTATCTTTTTTTAATTACACATCGCAAATTGACGCTCCTAACTTGCCAAGCAGGGCCGGGGACCGCCGGCGATGCTTCCCATCGCGACGCGACGGAACTGGACGGCCCCGGAAGGTCGGAAGGCTGGCGGCGCGACCGCTTCCTTCCCTGGTAGGAGGATGCGCCGCTATGCGCGCTTCAACATCTCTCAAGACTGTAACTCTCGCTGCGGTCCTGATCGCCGCCCCGCTCGCTGGCGCCTATGCCGCGGGACACCGCAAGGGGGTCCTCGACGCAAGCGACCCGACCGATATGACCGGGCCGCGCGTGACCAGCCTGATCGAGCAGGTCCAGGGTGTGAACCAGGGCATCACCGACGCCCGGGAAGCGAACAACATCTCGGCCTCGGAGGCGCGGCAACTGCATATGCGCGCCGCGCATATCAGCCAGGCCGCCGAGCATGTCGCCGCTTCGGACCATGGCAGGATCCCCGCCGCGCAATACCATGACCTGTTGCGGAGGCTCGACAATGTCGACCAGAGGCTGAGGAACGACACCGGCAGCGGCTTCATGATGGGCGACGGCTCCGACGGCGGGAATTATCCGAACGGCTGACCTTAAGGGACTACCTGGCGCCCGCGGGACCTGGCTCCGAGGGCGTCCTTTTGGCTCAAAGGCCGAGCAGGAGCGCGACGATGGCGAGCGCCGCCGGCACCGTCTGGATGAGGAGGATCTTGCGGCCGACGGTCGCCGCGCCGTAGAGGCCGGCAACAGTGACGCAGAGCAGGAAGAACATCTTGATCTGGAAACCGCCCGCGCCAAGATAGAGCCCCCAGATCAGGCCCGCGGCGAGAAAGCCGTTGTACAGCCCCTGGTTGGCGGCAAGCACTTTCGAGGCGCTGGCAAATTCCGGCGTCAGCTTGAACGCCTTGTGGCCGCGCGGCGTGTCCCACAGCGCCATCTCCAGATAGACGATATAGCAATGGATCAGCGCCACCAGCCCGACCAGGATATTGCCGATCATTGTCCCCTCCAGAAGTTTGTTCGCGGCATTGATCACGCAGCAGCAGCACATGGCAAGACGGCTGATCCGATCCCGGCCGATCAGGGTTGCCAAGCTCGATGCCTTGGTATCTTTTCGCGCCAGCCAACTCGCAGCCAGGTATATCCCATGTCCTTTCAAAAACTCGACGAACTCGGCCACAAGCTCGAAGCGCTGGAACATGCCTTAGCCATCCTCGGCGCCGACGAGGCGACGCAAATGGCGGTCGGCGGCGGCGAGAAGCGCGCCGAGGCGATGTCCTCGCTTGCCGGCATGCTGCACCGCCAGGCCACGGCGCCGGAGATCGGCGACTGGATCGCCGCCGCCGAAGCCGAGCCGCTGAGTGAGGAGCAGCGGGCGGCGGTGCGGGAATTGCGCCGGCAATTCACCAACCTCACCTGCCTGCCGGTCGAATTCGTCGAGCGGCAGACGGTGGCGCGCATGCGTTCCGAGCAGCTCTGGCGCGACCTGCGCGCCAAGAACGACTGGGCGGGCTTCCTGCCGGCGCTGGAAGGCGTCGTCGCCCTGGTGCGCGAGGAAGCCGCCTTGCGCGCCGACGTGCTTGGCCTTGCCCCCTATGACGCGCTGATGGAGCAGTACGACCCAGGCAACCGCGCCGCCGACATCACGCCCGTGTTCGCCGAGCTGAAGGCCTTTCTCAAGGACTTCCTGCCGCGCGCGCTGGCTGTGCAGGACGCGCGGCTGGCCAAGCATCCGCTGAAGCCGCTCTCCGGCAGCTATGCCATCGACAGGCAGCGCGAGCTCGGCCTTGCCATGATGGCGTCCGTCGGCTTCGACCTCACGCATGGTTCGCTGTCGGTGTCGCACCATCCCTTCTGCGGCGGCGTGCCGACCGATGTTCGCATCACCACCCGCTACAAGACCTCCGATTTCCTGTCGGCGCTGATGGGCGTGCTGCACGAGACCGGCCATGCGCTCTACGAGCAGAACCTGCCGAAAGCCTGGTCGCACTGGCCGCTCGGCAGGGCGCGCGGCATGGCCGTGCATGAGAGCCAGAGCCTGTTCGTCGAAAAGCAGATCGGCCGCAATCCGGCCTTCTGGCGTTGGGCGCTGCCGGTGGTCGAAAAACATCTCGGCGAAGCCTGGTCGCTCGACGACATCCTGCCGCATGTCCACCATGTCGAGCGCGGCCTGATCCGCGTCGACGCCGACGAGGTTACCTACCCGCTGCATATCATCCTGCGCTACGAGCTCGAACAGGAGCTCGTATCCGGCAGGCTGGAGGTCGCCGACCTGCCCGAGGCATGGGACGCCAAGATGCGCGACTATCTCGGCCTCGCGACCATCGACAACCCGGCCGACGGACCGATGCAGGACGTGCATTGGCCGGGCGCCGCTTTCGGCTATTTCCCTTCCTACACGCTGGGCGCCATGATGGCGGCGCAGCAATGGGCGGCCTTGACCAGGGAGCACCCGTCCGCCGACGAGGATCTCGCCAAGGGCGATTTCAGCGTCATGAACGGATGGCGGCGTGACAGGATCTGGTCGCGGGGTTCGCACTGGTCGACGCCCGAACTGCTGGAGCGCGCCACCGGCGAGAAGCTCAACGCCGCTTATTTCACCGAGCACCTGCAAAGGCGGTACGGCAACTGACGCGTCCATCGACGGTTGCGAGCCAGACGCGCAAAACATGCTCGGCCGGGGCTTTACTTTGGCGGGAAAGACTCTGACAAAGAACCTCTTTGCGTCAACGGGCTTGGATTGTTGGTGGGTAGCAGTCTTCGCGGAGGCAGGTCTTTGCGCTGCCTCTTGCTCTTTTTGGTCTTGTTGGCCGGCCTGGTCTCGCGAGCTGGCGCGGATGAGATCGTCCGCAAGGGCCCTGCGCCGGACTGGATCAAGACGGTCGATATCCCGTCGGCCGATCCGGCGCGCGCCGACCGGATCAAGAACGGCATTTCATGGCTGCTGGCGGACGAGCAGATCATCCATCGCGATCACGGCTACGACGACTATTCGCGCTCGGTCTACAGAATAGTCGACCGCCCCGGCCTGGAGCGGGGCGCCGGCATCGACCTGCAGTTCGATCCCTCGCGCCACAGGGTCACGCTCAATCATCTGCGCATCATCCGCGACGGCCAGGTGCTGGACCGGTTGGCCGACGTCAAATTCGACATTTTCTGGCAGGAGAAGGACGCCGAAAAAGGCGTCTATGACGGCTGGCTGACCGCTCACGTCAACATCGACGACGTGCGTGTCGGCGATATCGTCGACTATGGCGAGACTTATGAGACCACGCCGCTCATCGGCAAGGATCTGTTCTTCGATACTTTCTCGACCGAATGGGACGAGCCGGTCGGGTTGATCCGCACCAGCGTTATCTGGCCGGCCGCGCAGCCATTGGCGATCAAGCCGCGCGGCACCGGGGTCAAACCCGTCGTCACCGCCTCAGGATCGGACACTGTCTATCTCTGGGAGATCGCCAATCCGAAGCCGATCAAGGTCGAGGAGAACCTGCCGGCGGAGTTTCCCCCATGGGGCTCGATCGACGTCTCCTCGACCGCCAGCTGGCAGAGCGTGGTCGATGCCGTCCAGCCTTATTACAAGCCGGCGACCACCTTTCCCGCCGCTTTCGCGGCCAAGCTGGACGAGATCGCGGCGAAGCATCCGCAGCCCGAGGATCGCCTGATCCAGGCGATGCGTCTCGTCCAGGACGAGATCCGCTATGTCAGCCTCTCGATGGGTTCCGGCTCCTACATTCCGCGCGATCCGGCGACGGTCATCCAGAGCGGCTTCGGCGATTGCAAGGACAAGGCTCTGCTGCTGGCTTCGGCGCTTCAGCGGCTGGGTATCCCGGCGCAGGTGGCGCTGGCCGACCTCGACAAGGGGCGGGCGCTGGACCAGCGTCTGCCGGCAATACGCGCTTTCGACCATGCCATCGTCAAGGCAACGATCGGCACAAAGACCTATTGGCTCGACGCCACCAATTACCTGCAGGGCGGCGATGCCGGCGACTTCTGGCAACCGGACTACGGCTTTGCCCTGCCGCTGTTCGGCAACGGCCAACTGGAGAAGATGCCCAGTCCGCAGCTGACCGGCCCGTCGATCAAGGTCGCCGAGGACTTTTCCTTTCCCGACCAGCCCGGCGGCCATCTGACGCTGGCGGTGTTTTCGACCTATGAGGGCGCCGAAGCCGACGACATGCGCAGCAGCCTCGCCAGCCGGTCGCTGAGCGACCTGTCGGACTCCTACCTGAAATATTACAGCAAGCGTTATCCTGGCATCCAGAGCGCGGCCAAGCTCGAGATCTTCGACAATCGCGACGGCAACATCATCAATGTGCGGGAGAGCTACCAATTGCCGGCGCAGGCGCTGGCCGCCAACGACCTCGCCAAGAATTTTCCGATCAGGGCGGCCGATCTCGGCACCGACCTGCCGACACCGACCATGGTGGACCGCGTCGGTCCGATCGCGCTGGGAGCGCCGGTCTATCGCAGCCACGCCATAACGGTAAGCAATCTGAAGGCAAGGTTTTCCGGCGAGGAGATGAAGAATGTCACGACGCCCTATCTCTCGCTGAAATCGTCGTGGAACAACACGCCGACCACCTTCGAGGTCAAGTGGGACTTCCACACACTGGCGAGTGAGGTTCCGGCCAAGGCGATCGGCGACTATTTGAAGTCGGTCAAGGACGTCGGCGACAACACCGACTGGTCCTTCAACTTTGCCTATCAGGATGCGCCCGAAGATCCAGCGCCCGTCGCCGCCCCCGACAGATCCAAACAGCAGGTCATTGGCGGGTTGCTGCTGGTCTCGGTTTTTGTAGGCATCCCGCTTTTCATGGCCTTCCGGCGCTGGTAGCCGCGCGGCGCGATGCTTGCCCGCGAAGGGCGCTCGAGCCCCCGCGATACCGTCATTCCGCAGCGCCCTTGAAAGCGCTGGCGCCGGTTTCGAACTGCAGCTTGGCGAGCCGCGCGTAAATACCGCCCTTGGCGACCAGGCTCTGATGCGTGCCTTCCTCTCCGATGCGGCCGCCTTCCATGACGAGGATGCGGTCGGCTTTGAGCACCGTCGCCAGCCGGTGCGCGATGACGATGGTGGTGCGGCCGCGCATCAGCCTCTCAAGCGCCGTCTGCACCAGCGTCTCGCTCTCGGCATCGAGCGCCGAGGTCGCTTCGTCGAGCAAAAGGATCGGCGCGTCGCGCAGGATGGCGCGGGCAATCGCGATGCGCTGGCGCTGGCCGCCCGACAGCGTCACGCCGCGCTCGCCGACCTGGCTGTCGTAGCCCTTGTCGAGCCTGGCGATGAACTCGTCGGCAAGGGCCGCCTTGGCCGCGGCCTCGATGTCGGCATCGCTGGCGCCTCGCCTGCCGAAGCCGATATTGTCGCGGACGCTGGCGGCGAAGATGGTGACGTCCTGCGGCACGATCGCGATGCGTTGGCGGACGGCGGCCGGATCAGCCTCGCGCACGTCGACGCCGTCGATGACGATGCGGCCGCTCTCGGGATCGTAGAAGCGCAGGATCAGCGAGAAGACGGTGCTTTTTCCCGCGCCCGAGGGCCCGACGATCGCCACCGTCTCGCCGGGCTTCACCTGGAAGCTGAGGCCATGCACGGCGGCTCGATCCGGCCGCGCCGGATAGGAGAAGGAAACGTCGTCGAAGCTGATCGCGCCCCTGGCCGTGGCCGGCAAGGGAAGCGGATCGACCGGTGGCCGGATCGCCGGCGTCTCGGCCAGGATCTCCGTCAGCCGCTCTGCGGCGCCCGCAGCCTGCGACAGCTCGCTCCACACCTCCGACAGCGCGCCGAGCGCGCCGGCGGCAAACACCGAGTAGAGCAGGAACTGGCTGAGCGTGCCGGCCGACAGGGTGCCGGCAAGCACGTCGCGCGAGCCGAACCACAGCACCGCCACCACCGAGGAAAAGATCATGAAGATGGCGAAGAAGGTGAGGAAGGAGCGTGCGAACACCGAGGCCCGCGCCGCCTCAAAAGCGGCGTCGACGGCGCCTGCGAAGCGGCCGGTGACCAGCTTCTCGTTGGTGAAGGCCTGCAGCGTGCGCACCGCGCCGATCTGCTCGCTGGCATAGGCGGTGGCTTCGGCAAGCGTATCCTGCGCCATGCGCGACTTGCGCCGCACCGAGCGGCCGAAGGCGACCAGCGGCAGCACGATCAACGGGATGGCCGCGATCACCAGGCCCGAAAGCTTGGGGCTGGTGACGATCATCATCGCCACCGCGCCGAGGCCGAGGATGACATTGCGCAGCGCGACCGAGGCGGTGGCGCCGACCGCCGACTTCACCTGAGTGGTGTCGGCGGCAAGCCTCGACACGATCTCGCCCGAATGCGAGCGATCGAAAAACGCCGGCGACAGTGTCGTGACATGGGAAAAAACGTCGCGGCGTATGTCGGCGACGACCCGTTCGCCGAGCGTGATGACGAAATAGTAGCGGCTGGCCGAGGCCGCCGCCAGCAAAGCCGCCATCAGAACAAGCGCCGCGAAATACTCCGCGATGAAGGTGGAGCCCGCAGCCTGGAAACCGTGATCGATCATGCGCCGCACGGCCATCGGCAAGGCGAGCGTCGTCACTGCCGCCACGATCAGCGAGATGATGGCGCCGATGGCGAGCTTCCGGTAGCACGTAACGTAGGGGAAAAGGCTTCTGAGCGGCCGGACCGAGCGCCTGCGCTCGTCTCCACTGACACCGATATCCGCCATGAGCGTTTCCTCTGGCCGCCAGCTGGTCATGCGCTTCAATATGCGCCTGCCACGGCCTTGTGATTCAATTCCGGCTGATGTATAGGCTCGCCGACCGATTTAGAAGCCGTGGCTTTTCATTAGCTGCGGCTTCGAGTTTTAAAAAGGGGCGCATCGACGCAGGCCATAGGCCCGTCACCGGCGCCGGCAAGCCAGGAACACGACAATGAAGGCCGATATCCATCCCGATTACCACACCATCAAGGTCGTCATGACCGATGGCACCGAGTACCAGACCCGTTCGACCTGGGGCAAGGAAGGCGATACGATGAACCTCGACATCGACCCGACCACGCATCCGGCCTGGACCGGCGGTCACCAGACCCTGCTCGACCGCGGCGGCCGCCTGTCGAAGTTCAAGAAGCGTTTTGAGGGTTTCGGCCTCTAAGCCTGCATCCGCTTTGTCGCAGATCAAAAACCCGCCTCGATGCGGGTTTTTTGTTGGCCGCAAATTTCTTCTCCCCGTAAACGGGGAGAAGGTGCCCGAAGGGCGGATGAGGGGCAGCGCCAGCCTCCACGATTGGCTAAAGAATTCAGTGACAGTGCACCTTTTAAGGCGCCTAATATCATAGGCTTGCGCCGCCCCCTCACCTGCCTGCCGGCATCCTCTCCCCGCATAGTGACGGGAAGAGGGTGCTCTGGCCGGCGATTTCGTCAAGCCCCCTATTCGCCCACCAACTCCCTCAGCGCCATAGCCTTGTAGGCCGCGACCAGCCTGTCGCCCTCTTCGCGATCGACGGAGATCGCCAGCCGCATGGCGGCCTCGCCCATCTGCCAGACCAGGAACGCGATCGTCTCCAGCTCGACTGGATCAGCGGCCGGCCGCAGCCGCTTGAGCACCGCGACCAAGAATTCGGCATTGGCCCGGCTGTCGGCCAGCTCGAGTTCGCGCAGCGCCTTGTCGGCCTGCGTGCCCGACCAGATGTCGCGCATCACCGGCTCGGCCAGGAACAGCCGGTAATAGATGTCGACCAGCTCCGAAAACGCCTGCTTCAATCCTTCGGCATCGCCGACATCCTTCAGTGCCTCCGAGATGCAGGCCTGGCTTTCGGCGGTGTAGCGTTCGGCCAGCGCCCAGACGATCGCCCGCTTGTCCGGGAAGAACTGATAGAGCGAGCCGATCGACACCTCTGCCCGCTCCGCCACCTCGCCCATGCGCATGGCATCGCTGCCTTGCTCGGCAATCAGCGCCGAGGCCGCCGCAAGCATGCGCTCGACCCGCTCGCGGCTGCGCTGCTGGCTCGGCGACCGGCGCGGCGAAGCGACGGCGGCCTGGTCCGGCTTCGCGGTGACTTTTTCATCCATGGCTGTCTCCGGGCGATTTTTCGAAATCTGGCTTGACTCCAAAAATACGAGGGTTTATCACGTTTTGCAAATGTGAGGGTTTATCACATTTAGAAATCAACCCAGAACCCGACACCTGGAGTAACTGAGATGATGAAACTTCTTCCCACCCTCACCTTCATCGCAGCCATTGGCGCGGGCGTCGTTGGCGGCGTGTTCTTCGCCTTTTCCAATTTCGTCATGGCGGCGCTTGCCCGGCTGCCCGTACCAAGCGGCATCGCGGCCATGAACTCGATCAGCATTACGGTGATCACGCCGACCTTCATGACGGCGCTGTTCGGCACCGGCCTCATCTGCCTGGTGCTCATCGCTGCAGCTCTCTTCGGCTGGAGCCAGTCAGGTTCCTACTGGCTGCTTGCCGGCGCCGTGATCTATTTCGTCGGCAACCCGATCGTGACCATGGTCTTCAACGTCCCGCTAAACGATGCGCTGGCCGCCGTCGATCCGGCAAGCGCCAATGGCGCCGCCGTGTGGACGAACTATCTGAGCGAATGGGTGATGTGGAACCATGTGCGCACCATCACCGCCATCGTGGCGATGGCCTGCTTCATCATGGCACTGATTTGAAAGGCGCTTCGCACGCGAAGCTGCGTTCGGATTCAGGGCAGAGCCTCGCCTGAATATCAACGCAGCTAGGCGGGGTCCTTTGTATGGCCCTTGCGATCGGCATGGCCGAGGTCGCGCTCCGGATCGATGACGTCGCGCACCAGTTGCTTGAGCCTTGCCGCGTCCGGAAAGCCGCCATCGCGCTTGCGGTCCCAGACAAGCACGTCGTTGCAGGCAATGGTGAAGATGCCACCGGTGCCCGGCACCAGCGTCACCTCGCCGAGATCGGTGCCGAAGGTCGAGAGCAGTTCCTGCGCCATCCAGCCTGCACGCAACAGCCACAGGCATTGCGTGCAGTAGGTGATGCGGATGGTCGGAAGCGGCTTCTCGTTCATGCCGGATTGAGTCCTGATCTCATCTCAGGCCGGTCAGGCCGCGCTGAGCTTGGCCATGGTCTCGTCGTCGACCTCGAAATTGGCGTAGACGCTCTGCACGTCGTCGTCATCCTCGAGTGTGGCGACCAGCTTCATCAGCGACTGCGCCCGCTCTTCGTCGACCGGGACGTTGTTCTGCGGCTGCCAGATCGGCTTCACCGACTCCGCTTCGCCGAGCGCGGCTTCCAGCGATTTCGACACGTCGCCGAGGTTTTCGAAGCTGCAATAGATGGTGTGGCCATCCTCGTCCGACTCGACGTCGTCGGCGCCGGCCTCGATCGCGGCTTCCATGACCTTGTCGGCGCTGCCGGCCGAGGCCGGGTAGTAGATTTCGCCGGCGCGGTTCCACATGAAGGACACCGAGCCGGTTTCGCCGAGCGCACCGCCGGCCTTGGTGAAGGCGGCCCGCACATTGGAGGCCGAGCGGTTGCGGTTGTCGGTCAGCGCCTCGACGATCAGCGCCACGCCGCCGGGGCCGTAGCCCTCGTAGCGCACCGCTTCGTAGCTCTCGGCATCGCCCATCGACGCCTTGTTGATGGCGCGCTGGATGTTGTCCTTCGGCATCGACACCGCCTTGGCGTTCTGCACAGCGAGGCGCAGGCGCGGGTTCATCGATACATCGGGCGTCCCGCTCTTGGCGGCGACGGTGATTTCGCGCGCCAGCTTGGAAAACATTTTCGACCGCACCGCGTCCTGGCGGCCCTTGCGGTGCATGATGTTCTTAAATTGCGAATGGCCAGCCATGGCACCCCTGTCGTGTTCGGCTAGAGCATTACGGAGGACGTGGGACCACCTCGCCATCCGCAAA
Organism: Mesorhizobium montanum; assembly: GCF_033977145.1. Classification (NCBI taxonomy): domain Bacteria; kingdom Pseudomonadati; phylum Pseudomonadota; class Alphaproteobacteria; order Hyphomicrobiales; family Phyllobacteriaceae; genus Mesorhizobium; species Mesorhizobium montanum. Next base: position 51,719 of record NZ_JAVIJF010000007.1, read on the forward strand.
TGCTCGAATTCAATTTCAGAACGTCCCGGGCATGCCTGCGAAGGCACGCGGCGCTCTTTATCGGAATGGCCGGCTTATAGATAAATCGGCTCAATTCGTCCAGCCGCGCCGTCGCATCGGCGCCGAAGAGGATCGTTCATCCTTCCAGATCGGACTTCAGCCGGTCGAGGATGCTGATCGCGTGGCCGGCATATTGGCTGATCCAGCGATCGTGGATCTGCCTGATCGGCAAGGCATTGAGATGGTTCCAGCGCTCACGCCCCTCGCGCTTCGCAATCACCAGGTCGGCCTCCTCCAGCACCTTCAGATGCATCATCACGGTGCAGCGGTCCATGTCCGGGAAGGACTCGCACAGCGCGCCGGTGGTCTGGGGCTGGTCCTTCAGGCGATCCAGCAGTTCGCGCCGACGCGGATGCGCCAAGGCCTTGAAAACATGGTCGTCCGCGGTTTGGCTTGACATGTTATGTTTATATAACATATTGTTTGGGCTAGCAAGGAAGGAGCTGTGGATATGTCCTTTGGATTCAAGATTTCCGGACGCATCGGCAAACCCGTTGCCGAGGTCTTCGACGCGGTAACCAATCCGACGAAGCTCAGCGGCTATTTCACGACCATCGGCGGCGCCTCGGCGCCGCTGGTCGCGGGCACGACCGTCACGTGGTGGAAGATGGTGCCTGTCGAGGTCGACGAGGTGACCAAGGACAAGCGCATCGTGCTGCGCTGGGACGCGACCGATGCACAGGGCAAGCCCGCCTACAAGACCCGTATCGAGATGAATTTCGAGCCGCTGGAGGATGGCGGCACCTTCGTCACCATCGAAGAGACAGGCTGGCAAGAAGGCGAGGTCGGCCTGAAGAAATCCTACCTCAACTGCGAGGGCTGGTCGCAGATGCTTGCCTGCATGAAGGCCTATCTCGAATACGGCATCAACCTGCGCGACGGCTATTACCGCAGCGAATTGCGCGGCGAGCCGGCCAATGAGAGCAACATCTGAGCCCCAATATCAAGCTGTGGAGGTCGCCCGATGCCGAAAGCAACGCCGTTCCTGATGTTTGAGGGAAAGGCCGAGGAGGCCATGACCCTCTATTGCGCAACCATCCCGGAGAGCGATGTCATCGACATCACGCGTTACGGCTCGGGCGAGGACGGGCCGGAAGGAATGCTCAAGCTGGCGCGCGCCTCGATCGGCGGCGTCGAGGTCAGGATCTACAACAGTCCAGTGCACCACGCCTTCACCTTCACGCCGTCCTTCTCGTTCTTCGTCGACTGCTCTTCCGGACCGGAACTGGAGCGGATCGTCGACGTTCTTTCCAAGGACGGCGGCTTCCTGATGCCGCTTGGCAATTACGGCTTCAGCCAGCGTTTCGCCTGGCTCAACGACCGCTTCGGCGTTTCCTGGCAGATCAACCTGCCGTGACCCATTTCCAGGAGGATTCCCGTGGAACTTAAACAAGCCCCGACGGCCGAGACTGCCATGCTGATCCGGCGGCCTGTCGCCGACGTTTTCGAGGCGATCGTCGATCCAGGCGTCACCACGAAATTCTGGTTCACGCATTCAACCGGTCGGCTGGATGGCGGCAAGCCGGTCGAATGGGAGTGGCGCATGTATGGCGTCTCGACCAAGGTCGAGGTCAGCGAGATGTTTCCCAACGAAAGGATCGTCATGCAGTGGAGCGACCCGCCGACCACGGTGGTCTGGACCTTCACCAAGATGCCCGGCGATACGACCTTCCTCGAAGTCCGCAATTTCGGCTTCGCCGGCTCCGGCGACGAGCAGGTCAATCAGGCGGTGGAATCCACGGGCGGCTTCTCGCTGGTGCTGGCCGGAGCCAAGGCATGGCTGGAACAGGGCCTGACGCTCGGCCTGATCGGCGACCGTCACCCGAAGGGCATTTCAGCTTAGCGGCGCGCTGGTGCCGCCGCGACCTAGTGCCCGCCGCCCGATCCCTGCTTCTTGCGATGCCGCGCCAGCATGTTGAGGCTCTCCACCAGAGCGGAAAAACCCATGGCGGCGTAGATGTAGCCCTTGGGCACGTGGTAGCCCATGCCGTCGGCGATCAGCGTCATGCCGATCATCAGCAGGAAGCCCAGCGCCAGCATGACGATGCTGGGGTTCCTGGCGATGAAATTGGCGAGCGGCGTCGCCGCCAGCATCATCGCGCTCACCGCCACGATCACCGCGATATACATGATGGCGATCTCGTCGGTCATGCCGACGGCAGTGATGATGGAATCGATCGAGAAGACCAGGTCGAGCAAAAGGATCTGGAAGATCGCGCCGGCAAGGCTCATCTGCAGCGTGCCGCCGACCATCGTGTCCTGATGGTCCTGCGGGTCGACCGTATGGTGGATTTCCTTGGTTGCCTTCCAGACCAGGAACAGGCCGCCGGCTATCAGGATCAGGTCGCGCCAGGAAAAGCCGTGGCCGAGGGCGGTGAACACTGGCGCCGTCAGCTGCACGATGATCGAGATCGTGGCGAGCAGGATGAGGCGCATGATCAGTGCCGCCGAGATGCCCAGCCGGCGCGCGCGGGCGCGCTGCGCTTCCGGCAGCTTGTTGGTCAGGATCGAGATGAAGATCAGATTGTCGATGCCGAGCACGATCTCGAGCACCACCAGGGTCAAAAGGGCTACCCATGCGGTCGGATCGGAAACAAAGGCAAAGTGCGGCGCCAGGAACTCGATGAGCTGCATGAAGGTCGTCCCCTCTACGATCCAAAGAAATTCCAGGAAAAGTGTGCGACGGTTTTCCGTCCGGAATTTCGTAAAAACAAATAGTTAGAGCGGTTCGGCGGTTTCATGAAAACGCCGAGCCGCTCTGTGCAGTTTTCGCGGGTTTCGTCGCCAGTTAGGTACTGACCTCGCTCATATCAATGTCACGACCAGAAGGACGGCGCCGTTTCCTCGAGCCGCGGCCCGCGACGAAACGGCGCGATCTTCTCGGCCAGCCCGGTGCGGTCTGAGATAGTGACGCCGACGCCGCACAAGGTCGCCGGTCCGTTCGCCGCTTCGAAGCGGCCCTTCGGCACCTTCGACAGGAAGCGGTTGAGCGGCTCTTCCTTGTCCATGCCGAGCGAGGAATCATAGTCGCCGCACATGCCGGCATCCGAAATATAGGCGGTGCCGCCATTGAGAATCTGATGGTCGGCGGTCGGCTGATGCGTGTGCGTGCCGACCACGAGGCTGGCGCGGCCATCGACGAAATGCGCGAAGCACATTTTCTCCGAGGTTGCCTCGGCATGGAAATCGACGACGGCCGCATCGGCCTGCTCGCCAAGCGGACAAGCGGCCAGCTCCCGCTCGCCGGCCTGGAACGGATCGTCGAGCTCGGGATGCATGAAGACGCGGCCCATGATGTTGGCGACCAGCACGCGCGCGCCGTTGCGGGCAATGTAGACGCCCGAACCACGTCCCGGCGTGCCCTTGGGAAAATTCGAAGGCCGCAGGAAGCGCTCCTCGCGCGGCGCGAAGATCAGCGCGTCGCGCTGGTCCCAGACATGGTTGCCGGTGGTGACGACGTCCGCGCCCGCCGCGATCGTCTCGCGAAAGATCTCTTCGGTGATGCCGAAGCCGCCGGCGGCATTCTCGCCATTGACGATGACGAAGTCGAGCTTGAAGTCGGAAATCAGCCCGGGCAGCTGCTCCCAAACCGCCGTGCGTCCCGTCTTGCCAACCATGTCGCCGAGGAAGAGAAGTCTCATGCGGCGCTGCGTGTTCCGAGGGCCCGCGATACCGTTTCCGGCTCCTCGGCGATGACGCGCAAATAGGCCTGCGCTGCTTGATCCGGCTCGGTCCTGCCTTGCTCCCAGTCTCTAAGCGTGCCGAGCGGAATGAGGTAGCGGCCGGAAAACTCTTCCTGAGTAAGATGCAAGGCACGACGGATGACTTTGACGCGCGTAACAGGTGTCAGCCGGTCTACGCTCACGGGAGGATTGTCGGCATCAGCCACAGCGCCAGCCTCGGCCTCGGCATCGCTCATGGCGCGCAACCGATCCCAGTCGGTTTCAGATTCGTGCTTCGTCATATGCTTTCTGCTCATGGCGTGTCGCCTTCCTGGCGGAGATCAGTCTTATTCGGTCGCCACGCTCGGTGTAAACTACTGTCAGCACCACGCCATTGACGATACCTATGCCGACGAATCGCTCTTCCTCATAAACCATGGAGCGGTCGACGTAGTGCAGCGCGTGAATGTCATCGAACAGGCGCCTGGCATCGGAAAATGCCACGCCATGCTTTGCAACATTACCGGCTGCTTTCTCATCGTCCCATTCGAATTCAAGCATGCCAGACCTACTGGAATTCAGTAGTATCGGCCGGATAGGCACGCGCGTCAAGCGATGAACCGGCGCAACCCACCGGTCCGGCTCTAACGCCGCCCGAAGGTGCCGCGCTGTTGATGCGGCTGCCCCGCGCTTGCGACGCGAACAGGTGAAGGCGTCATCGGCGGCGCGTTGCGTCCGCGCAGCCAGAAGAACCAGATGTAGAACACGGTGAACCCGCCGGTAACGGCAAGCAGCAGCAGCCCGCCGCTCCAGCCTTTCATGGCAGCGGTATCGAGGTTCGATGGATCGGCGGGGTCGTAGTAGAATTCCACCTTGTCGCCTTTGGACGCTTTGTAGAGACCGATGTCCTTACCCTTGCCGGACCATGTCATCGGCGCGTCGTTGGCGACATAGGCGACGGCGACATCGATGCCGTCCGTTATGAGACCGTTCGCATGCGTTTCGCTGTAGGAACTGACATCCGTTACGGTGGCGACCGTCTGATGCCAGGCGATCTGGTGATGCAGGGACGTTGCGATGATGTGCAGTGCCATCGCAAACAGCGTCACCGCGATCAGGACGAAAGGCATCAGCATATAGCGCGCAAGGACAAACACCATGACCACCGTGGGCTCGGACTATATTGCAGGAATGTTATCCGACGTGTCTTTGAAACGCGTTAAGCGGATCGCGATGGTTCAAATGCATGTTGCCCAAAGTGGGCGGCGGTTCTGGGGGAACCAACAGGCATCAAACAAGGACGTAAAGCGCGTCGACTGAACCCGTTTCAGCGCGACGCGCTTTTAAGCGATATCGAAGCGGCGCAACCCGCTCTCGGTCAGTATTTCCGCAATGATGACATCATGGTCTTCGTTCGGCACCAGCGGCACTTCCTGGCAGTCGAAGGCGATGCCGATCAGTCTCGGCGTGATGCCTTTGTCGGCAAGCCTGGCGATCGCCCGGTCGTAATAGCCGGCGCCATAGCCGATGCGGTGGCCGCGGGCATCGAAGGCGGCAAGCGGCACCAGCATGAGCGTTGGGTCGAGCACTTCCGCCTCGGGATGCGGGCCGACCGTGCCGAACCCCATTTCGACCATCGGCGCGCCCCGCACCAGTTCGCGAAAGACGATCGTGGTCTTGTCGAGGATTGCCGGCAGGCAGAGCCTGGCGCCCTTCTCGCGCAATGCGAACATCAGCGGCCGCACATCGACCTCCGAGCGCATCGGCCAGAAGCCCGAGACGATCCGGCCAGGCTCGAAGTCGATTTTCTCCTTCGCGGTCTCGGCCATTTCGAGCGCGATCTCGACACGCCAGAATTCGTCGAGCGCATCGCGGCGCGCCAGCGCATCCTTGCGAAGCTGTTTTTTCAGGTCTTTTGAAGAGGTCATGCTGCGACGCTAGAAAAGGTCAGGGTTCAACGGCATTGCAGTAACGACGTTTTCTAGCGCAAGTCTCCCAAAATCGGGAGAGTGACGATCCACACAACCGGTGGAGAGGTCGATCCCGGGTGCCTACAAAGTAGGTGGGCGCCGTGTGAGAAAACCCACGGGTCTTCCCAGGGACAGCTCCCTAAGGATCGATAAGGCCCCGGGGAAAAGTGTCTCCTGCCGGGAAGCGCAGACCGCCGAGAGCAAATATAGGCCGATGGTTAGCCGAGCGCCAGTGAAAGGGCACGGCGCACAGCGTTATTCGTACCCTCGACATCTCGGCCTTGCGCGCTCCGGGCGGCCTCCTTACGGTCGCCGCAAAACGGCCAGGAGAAAAAATGCGTTTCGAAGGCACCGCGGCCTATGTCGCCGACAAGGATCTTATGGTCGCGGTCAACGCCGCGATCGCGCTGGAGCGACCCTTGCTGGTCAAGGGCGAACCCGGCACCGGCAAGACCGAGCTCGCCCGCCAGGTGGCGGCGGCACTCGGGCTGGATTTCATCGAATGGAACGTCAAGTCCACCACGAAAGCGCAGCAGGGCCTTTACGAGTATGACGCGGTCTCGCGGCTGCGCGACAGCCAGCTCGGCGACGAGCGCTTCAACGACATCGCTAATTACATCAAGCGCGGCAAGCTGTGGGATGCTTTCGCGGCGGGCAAGAAGGTCGTGCTCCTGATCGACGAGATCGACAAGGCCGACATCGAGTTCCCGAACGACCTCCTGCAGGAGCTCGACCGGATGGAGTTCTTCGTCTACGAGACCGGCGAAACGATCCGCGCCGAATTCAGGCCGATCGTCATCGTCACCTCGAACAATGAGAAGGAATTGCCCGACGCCTTCCTGCGCCGCTGCTTCTTCCACTATATCCGCTTCCCCGACATCGACACGCTGCACCGGATCGTCGAGGTGCACTATCCCGGCATCAAGCAAAGCCTGGTGCGGGCAGCACTGACCCAGTTCTACGAGATCCGCGACGTGCCGGGCCTGAAGAAGAAGCCGTCGACCTCCGAGGCGCTCGACTGGATCCGCCTCTTGGTCGCCGACGACATCACGCCTGACGATTTGCGCGCCGACGCCAAGAACATGCTGCCCAAGCTGCACGGTGCGCTGCTGAAGAACGAGCAGGACGTGCATTTGTTCGAGCGGCTGGCCTTCATGGCCAGACGGCAGGGCTAGGTCCGCAGCAATAGCGCTTTCCCGTCTGTGGACCGTTGCCGGTAAGCGGCCTCTGCCGCAGCTTCCGGTCAACCCGTTGGAGGAAAAATGTCCGAGATCACCATCCGCCCGCTCGCGCAGTCCGACCACGCTGACTGGCGCCGCCTGTGGACCGACTATCTGACCTTCTACGAGACGAAGCTGCCGGAAGAGGTCTACACGATCACCTGGAAGCGGCTGTTCACAGCCGGCGAGTTCGAGCCAAAGGGTTTCATTGCCACGCTCGACGGCAAGGCTGTCGGCCTCACCCACTACCTCTACCACCGCTCCGGCTGGTCCGAAAAAAACAACTGCTACCTGCAGGACCTGTTCGCCGACCCTGAGGTGCGCGGCAAAGGCGTGGGCGCGGCGCTGATCAAGGCCGTGCAGGATGAAGCAGGCAAGATCGGGGTGAAAAACGTATACTGGATGACGCACGAGACCAACGCCGCCGCGCGCCGGCTCTACGATCATGTCGCGCGCCGCACGGGCTTCATCGAGTACGATCTGCTGTAATCATGATCAGCAGTTGAAATGGTCGGGGTTGCGCAATATATTGCGCATATACGAGAAGTGCGATGCCGCTGATAGAAGCCAATACGCGCAAGATTGTTGCGAGGCTCCTGCACGAAGGTTGGTCGAATGTCGGCGGCGGCAAGCATGAAAAGTATGAGCATCCGGAAAGGCCGGAAGTCATGATCATCGAGCCCCGTCATCACGAACAGTCTCCGGGCGTAGCGCGCTCGATCGCTCGACTTGCCGGATGGATTTGAGGACGATCCACATGACGCATTATGTCGGAATACTCGACGGAGCCGACGATGTCTGGGGCGTGCGGGTGCCTGATCTTCCCGGCTGCCACGGCGGCGGGGCAAATCCCGAGGAAGCGATCGCCGACGCGACGTCGGCCATGCGTGAATGGGCTGCAGCCCGGATAGCAAAGCAACTGCCGATGCCCGCCCCTCGCACAATGACGCAATTGCTGCGCTCGGGCGAGATCGACAGCACCGCCGGCGAATCCGCGGTGATGATCCCCGTGCTGATCGATTCAGGAAGACCTGTCCGAGCCAATCTGTCCCTCGATGCGGGTCTGTTGGCAGCAATAGATGAAGAAGCCGGCCGTCGCGGCCTTACCCGCTCCGCGTTCATTGCAAGCGCGGCACGCGAGAAGATCGAAGGGCACCGATAGCAATCCAGCTATGTTCATCCCCTTCTTCCTCGAACTGAAGGCCGCGCGGGTTCCCGTATCGCTGCGGGAATATCTGTCGCTGCTGGAAGGCTTGGAAGCCGGGCTCGTCGACTATGACGTCGAGGGTTTTTACTACCTCGCCCGCGCCGCCCTGGTGAAGGACGAGCGCCACATCGACCGCTTCGACCAGGTGTTCGCGCATGTTTTCAAGGGCATCGAGGCGCTTGGCGGCCCGGATGCCGTCGATGTCGCCAACATTCCCGAGGAATGGCTGCGCCGGCTTGCCGAAAAGCACTTGACCGACGAAGAGAAAAAGCTGGTCGAGGCTCTTGGCGGCTTCGACAAGCTGATGGAGACCTTGAAGAAGCGGCTGGAGGAACAGAAGGGCCGGCATCAGGGCGGCTCGAAATGGATCGGCACCGGCGGCACCTCGCCCTTCGGCGCCTATGGCTATAACCCGGAAGGCGTGCGCATCGGGCAAGCTGAAAACCGGCATCGCCGCGCGATAAAAGTCTGGGACAAGCGCGAGTTCAAGAACTTCGACGATACCGTCGAACTCGGCACGCGCAACATCAAGGTGGCGCTGAAGCGGCTGCGGCGCTGGGTGCGCGAAGGCGCCGAGGAAGAGTTCGATCTGCCGGGCACCATCCACGCCACCGCCGAGCACGGCTATCTCGACGTGAAAACCCGGCCCGAACGGCGCAACGCGGTAAAACTTCTGATGTTCTTCGACGTCGGCGGATCGATGGACGACCATATCCGCGGCGTCGAGGAACTGTTCTCGGCCGCGCGCGCCGAGTTCCGGCAGCTCGAATATTTCTACTTCCACAACTGCCTCTACGAGCGCGTCTGGAAGGACAATCGCCGCCGGCTCGCCGAGACGATCCCGACCTTCGACCTCATCCACAAATACGGGCCCGACTACAAGGTGATCGTCGTCGGCGATGCCTCGATGAGCCCTTACGAGATCGCGCACGCCGGCGGCTCGGTCGAGCACTGGAATCCCGAGGCCGGCAGCGTCTGGCTGACGCGCTTGTTGCAGCAATGGCCGAATGCGATCTGGCTCAACCCTGAAAGCCAGAAGAGCTGGAGTTACACCCATTCGATCCAGTTGATCGGCGAGATATTCGGCGGCCGCATGTTCCCGCTGACATTGGCCGGGCTGGAAGCGGCGACCAGGCAACTTTCTCGGAAACATTGATCTGCTGGCTGGGAGACCGGGATTCAGGCGAGGCCGGCCTGACCTGAATATGGCCGTAACAAATGCCTATGTTTGTGCGAATATGGATTGCAAGCAACAACGAGCCGCCAAGGCCGAGGAGATTTTATGGACACCCACGCCTATCCCGTCACCCGCACCGACGCCGAATGGCGCGCCCGGCTGACGCCGGAGCAGTATGCCGTGATGCGCAACCACGGCACAGAGCGTCCCGGCAGCTGCGCCCTGCTCTATGAGAAGCGCGCCGGCACTTTCTTTTGCGTCGGCTGCGACCAGCCGCTGTTCGAATCCAAGCTGAAGTTCGAGAGCGGCACCGGCTGGCCGAGCTTCAACGATCCGCTTCCCGGCTCGGTCGAAAACACGGTCGACCGCAGCTACGGCATGGTCCGCACCGAATGCCATTGCTCGCGCTGTGGCAGCCATCTCGGCCATGTCTTCGAGGACGGCCCGCCGCCGACCGGCCTGCGCTATTGCATCAACGGCGTTGCGCTGCGCTTCGAGCCCTTGGCCTGACCCATCCCGCATGACTTCGCAAGGGGCGGCCTCGGCCGCCCTTTTTCATGCGGGCTCAGAACATGATGCCGAAAAGTGCGAAGCGGTTTTCGGGGCGACATCATGCTCTATCTCTTTGATTTAGGCGATGGCCGTCGCGATCAGCCAGAGCGCCGAGCCCAGCATCATCAGTTGCGCCTTGAGACCGCCTGTCTTCTCGGCCGTCCGCCAGACGGCAATCGTCAGGAAGATGCTGTAGGGCACCGGCAGGAAATGTAGCGCCAGCACCAGCCAGAGCGGCAGCTTCAGTCCAAGCAGGATCAGCGCCAGCACCGAAGAGGCGATGCTCAAGATTGTCCCGACCAGCAGCATGTCGCGCCAGAACAGCCGGTCGACCGGAGCCTTCCCCAGCCAGCGCGCGCGGAAGAAGCCGCTTTCATGGCCGCCATCTCCAGGAGAAGGGCTGTCCATCAATCTGGCCTCACAAAACCGGATGCCAAGGTCTCGGAACCGTCGGCGAAACCGCAAAATCGGATGCCGAGGGTGCAGAAATCGGCCGCGAAAACGTGTACCATCACAGACCTGTGATCCACATCGCATTCTGTCTTTTGCATGGCAGACACGGAGGATTCGGAATGGCCGATCACGTCTACAATGTTCTTTTTCTCTGCAACGCCAACTCGGCCCGCTCGATCCTGGGCGAAGCCATTCTCAACCGCATCGGTGCCGGCCGCTTCAAGGCTTATTCCGCCGGCGCGAACCCCAAGGGCACCGTCAACCCCCACGCGCTGCAACTGCTGGAAAGCCTGAACTACGACACATCCTTCGCCCGCTCGAAAGGCTGGGACGAATTTTCCGGACCGGATGCGCCGGAGATGAATTTCGTTTTCACCCTCTGCGACAGCGCGGCGAACGAAAGCTGCCCGGTCTGGCCCGGCCATCCGATGACGGCACTTTGGGCGGTGCCGGATCCTTCCAAGGCCGGCGGCAAAGACGCCGAACAGCATTTCGCCTTCGCTGACGCCTACCGCATGGTGAGCAATCGCATCGGCCTGTTCACGAACCTGCCGATACACACGCTCGATCGAATGGCGCTCCAGCAGCATCTCGAAGACATCGGTCGCGACCAGTCGCGCACGAACTGAATGCCACTCCCCCGCGTGGGCGAAGCCATCGAGTTTTACGGCCGGGCTTCCCCCAGCACGGCGAAAACGGCTTCTTCGAAGCGCGAACATTCCGTCACCAGCCAGTCGGCCATGGCCGGCCAGTTGTCCTCGGCAAAGCAGTTGACCCGCCATTGCGAATTGATGCCGAGATTCTGCGCGCTCTGTTCCGGCCTGAGCCTCAGCCTTGCCTCGATCGCCGGCTGAAACGGCCTTAGCCGCGTCCAGACGTCCGTGGCGCCAAGCTTCTCGTTGCGGCCGAAGAAGACGCCGACGACGTTCTCGCTGGGCGCGACATACATGGAAAGCACCAGGCCGTATTCGGGCATTCCGCGCTGCCAGAACCAAGGCCCGCGTCGTGCCAGCCTTGGCCTTTCCTCCGGATGCCGCTCGGCGAACAGCGCCCAGAAGCCGCGCTGGCGGAACTCCGACGCGCGACGGCCGCCGAAGTCGAATTCGCTCATGGCCGGCCTCCGGCCATGAGGCTTACGCCATGCCGAGAGCGGCCTTGTAGAGGTCCAGGATGGATTCCTCTTCCTGGCGCTCGGCCTGGTCCTTCTTGCGCAGCCGCACGATGGTGCGGATCGCCTTGGTGTCGAAACCGGTGCCCTTGGCTTCGCCATAGACATCCTTGATGTCGTCGGAGATCGTCTTCTTCTCTTCCTCGAGCCGCTCGATGCGCTCGATGATGGTGCGCAGCTGGCCGGCGGCTACAGTCTGGCTGGTCTCGGTGATTTCGTCGGCCATTTTTCTCTCCGCGTCTTCTGAAGCCATGGCGATTCCCGCCACGGCAAATTGGAGGGGGTTCCCTGCCCGAGCGGGCGCGGCGGGTCAAGACACTTATCGAACGGTTGTGGACGGCTGCTGCCAGCCGCCCATCCAACATCCCGATCCAGCCATCATTTGAAGGCGATCAGCAGATCCTTCGCATCGATCTGGTCGCCGGCCTTGACCAGCACCTCGGCGATCTCGCCGTCGCGCTCGGCATGCAGCGCGGTCTCCATCTTCATCGCTTCGATCGAGAGCAGCACATCGCCCGCCTTGACCGCCTGGCCTGATGCCACGGCAAGCGCCGACACCACCCCCGGCATCGGTGCGCCGACATGCGCCTCATTGCCGGGCTCGGCCTTGCGGCGCGCCTTGGCCGCCGAAGCGCCATGCGCCCTGTCCGGCACCTTGACGCGGCGCGGCTGGCCGTTGAGCTCGAAGAAGACGGTGACCATGCCCTTGTCGTCGACATCTCCAAACGCCTGGCAGCGAACCACCAGGGTCTTGCCCTTCTCTATGTCGAGGAAGATCTCGTCTTCCGACTTCATGCCGTAGAAGTAGGTCGGCGTCGGCAGCACGCTCACCGGCCCGTATGTCTCCTGCGCGGCGGCGAAGTCGGTGAACACCTTCGGATACATCAGCCACGATGCGAATTCGTACTCCGAGAGCTTGCGATCGAGCTTGCCCTCGATGTCCTTGCGGCTCGCCTTGAGGTCGGCTGCTTTCAGCAGCGAGCCCGGCCGCACGGTGATCGGCTTGTCGCCCTTCAACGCCTTCTTCTGCAGCGTCGCCGGCCAGCCGCCGGGCGACTGGCCAAGGTCACCGCGCAGCATCGACACGACCGAGTCCGGGAAGGCGATGTCCTTGGCCGGGTTCTCGACATCGGCGACGGTCAGATCCTGGCTGACCATCATCAGCGCCATGTCGCCGACCACCTTGGATGACGGCGTCACCTTGACGATGTCGCCGAACATCAAATTGACGTCGTGATAGGCCTGCGCGACCTCGTGCCAGCGCGTCTCGAGGCCGAGCGAGCGCGCCTGCTCCTTGAGATTGGTGAACTGGCCGCCCGGCATTTCATGCAGGTAGACTTCCGAGGCCGGTCCCTTGAGATCGCTCTCGAAGGCGGCGTACTGGTTGCGCACCGCTTCCCAATAGAAGGAAATGCGGCGGATCCATTGCGGGTCGAGACCGGGGTCGCGCTCGGTGCCCTTCAGCGCCTCGACGATCGAGCCGAGGCAGGGCTGCGAGGTGTTGCCGGAGAAGGAATCCATTGCCGCATCGATGGCATCGGCGCCGCTTTCGACCGCCGCCAGCACCGTCGCCGCCGACAGGCCCGACGTGTCGTGCGTATGGAAGTGGATCGGCAGGTCGGTCGCCTCGCGCAGCGCCTTGAACAGCACGCGCGCCGCACTCGGCTTCAGCAGCCCGGCCATGTCCTTCACGGCGATGATATGCGCCCCGGCGCCCTCCAACTCCTTGGCGAGCCCGACATAATATTTGAGGTCGTATTTGGCCCGCGCCAGATCGAGGATGTCGCCGGTGTAGCACATTGCCGCTTCGACCAGCTTGCCCTCGGCGCCGACCGCGTCCATGGCGACGCGCATGTTCTCGACCCAGTTCAGGCAGTCGAAGACGCGGAACAGATCGACGCCGCCGCTGGCCGCCTGGCGGACGAAATGCTGGACGACATTGTCGGGATAATTGGTGTAGCCGACGCCGTTGGCGCCGCGCAGCAGCATCTGCAGCAGAAGATTGGGCGCCGCCTCGCGCACTTTGCTCAGCCGCTCCCAAGGGTCCTCGGTGAGGAAACGCATGGCGACGTCGAAGGTGGCGCCGCCCCAGCATTCCAGCGACAGGAGCTGCGGCAGCGCGCGTGCATAGGTGCCGGCGATGCTGACAATGTCATGCGTGCGCATGCGCGTGGCGAGCAGCGACTGGTGGCCGTCGCGCATCGTCGTGTCGGTGACCAGCACCTGGCGCTGCTCCCGCATCCAGGCCGCGAATTTCTCGGGACCCAGCGCGTCGAGCCTCTGCTTGCTGCCCTCGGGAATATGCCCGTTGAGGTAAGGCACGACGGGAGCCGCCGCATTCGCCTTCGGCATTGGCCGGCCGCGTGTCTCGGGGTGCCCGTTGACGCTCACATCGGCCAGATAGTTGAGCAGCTTGGTGGCGCGATCCTGCCGCTTCACCTGCTCGAACAGCTCCGGCGTCGTGTCGATGAATCTGGTTGTGTAGGAATTATCGGCGAAGCGCGGATGATTGATGATCGCTTCGAGGAAGGTGAGGTTGGTCGCCACGCCACGGATGCGGAACTCGCGCAGCGCCCGGTTCATGCGCGAAATCGCCTCGCCGGGCGTCGGCGCCCAGGCTGTCACCTTTTCGAGCAGCGGATCGTAGAAGCGGGTGATGACCGCGCCCGAATAGGCAGTGCCGCCGTCAAGCCGGATGCCGAAGCCGGCGGCCTCGCGATAAGCGGTGATCCGGCCATAGTCCGGGATGAAATTGTGCTCCGGATCCTCGGTGGTGATGCGGCACTGGAGCGCGTGGCCGTTGAGCCTGATGTCCTTCTGCGCCGGCACGCCCGATTGCTTCGTGCCGATGGCGAAGCCGTCGAGGATATGGATCTGCGCCTTGACGATGTCGATGCCGGTCACCTGCTCGGTAACGGTGTGTTCGACCTGGATGCGCGGATTGACCTCGATGAAGTAGAACTTGCCGGTGTCTGCGTCCTGCAGGAATTCGACCGTGCCGGCGCCGATATAGCTCGTCTCGCGCGCGATCTTGAGCGCATAGCCGCAAAGCTCCTGGCGCAGCTCCTCGCCGAGATACGGCGCCGGCGCGCGCTCCACGACCTTCTGGTTGCGGCGCTGGATCGAGCAGTCGCGCTCGAACAGATGCACCGCGTTGCGGTGCGTGTCGCCGAGCACCTGGACCTCGACATGGCGGGCGCGCTCGATCAGCTTTTCGAGATAGACCTCGTCCTTGCCGAAGGCCGCCTTGGCCTCGCGCTTGCCTTCCATCACCTCGCGCGCGAGGTCAGCCTCGGCGCGGATGGCGCGCATGCCGCGGCCGCCGCCGCCCCACGAGGCCTTGAGCATCACCGGGTAGCCTATTTGCGCGGCGAGCTTCTTCACCGCATCCATGTCGTCCGGCAGCGGATCGGTTGCCGGCACCACCGGCACGCCGACCTCGATCGCCAGGTTGCGCGCGGCGACCTTGTTGCCCAGCCTGCGCATCGTTTCCGGCTTCGGGCCGATGAAGGTGATGCCGGCCTCGGCGCAGGCCTCGGCGAATTCAGGGCTTTCCGAGAGCAGGCCGTAGCCCGGATGGATGGCGTCGGCGCCCGACAGCCTGGCGACACGGATCACCTCCTCGATCGACAGGTAGCTCTCGATCGGCCCCATATCTTTGCCGAGATGCGGACCGCGCCCGACCTGATAGCTCTCGTCGGCCTTGAACCGGTGCAGCGAATATTTATCCTCCTCCGCCCAGATCGCCACGGTTTTGAGGCCAAGCTCGTTGGCCGCGCGAAACACGCGGATGGCGATTTCTGACCGGTTGGCGACGAGGATCTTCGTGATTGCCAAGGACTGGGCTCCAGCAGCGAAAGGGACGTTGAACCGGCGCAATGATTAGCGTGAAAATGCTGCAGTGCAAACGAATTTGCGCGACAGCTAAAACGATTTAAATCGCTCGTTTGCGCCAAAGCGACAAGATTCGGTCTTCATGGCATGGAGGTCCGCTGCTCGGACCTCTGTTAGGCAAGCGCCGGCCCCACCTGTCCATCCAAACGAAAATGCCCGGCGCAAGCGCCGGGCATCCGTTCAAAGTCGGCTTGAGTTTGCCGGCTTATTTCTCGAAGTAGCTATACTTGCCGTCGTCGCCCTTCTTCCATTCGTAGATGACGTAGTCCGGACGGGTGATGTCGCCCTTGGCGTCATAGCCGATGTCGCCGATGGCCGTCTTCCAGGTGTTGGCCCGGATGGTCTCAGCGACCTTCTGTGCGTCGTCGGCCGAGCCGGTCTTGGTGATGGCCTGGGCGATGATCTGCACAGCGGCGTAGGAGTAGAGCGTGTAGGCTTCCGGCTCGAAGCCCGCGGCGCGGAACTTCTCCACGACTTCCTTGGCGGCCGGATTCTTGCGCGGATCCGGAGCGAAGGTGTTGAGCGTACCGGCGACGGCGTCGCCGGCGATCGAGGCCAGTTCGTTGGAGACGATGCCGTCGCCCGAGAACAGCGGTGCCTTCAGGCCCTGGTCGGCCGACTGACGGATGATCAGGCCGGCCTCGGTGTGCAGGCCGCCCCAGTAGATGAGCGTGACCCCGTTTTCCTTCATTTTGGCGATGAGGGCGGAGAAGTCCTTGTCGCCGACATTGACGCCTTCATACATCACTTCCGTGATGCCGTTGGCGTTCAGATTCTTCTTGGTCTCGTCAGCGAGGCCCTGGCCGTAAGGCGTCTTGTCATGGATGATGGCGATCTTGGCGTCCTTGAAGTTCTTGGCGATATAGTCGCCCGCCACCTTGCCCTGCTGGTCGTCGCGACCGCAGGTACGGAAGGTGTTCCACATGCCGCGCTCGGTGAACTTCGGATTGGTCGCGGCAGGCGTGATTTCGAGGATGCCGTTTTCCTGGTAGACTTCCGAGGCCGGGATCGAGACGCCGGAGTTGAAGTGGCCGTCGACAAACTTGACGCCGTCGGCGACGAACTTGTTGGCGACCGAGATACCCTGCTTGGGATCGGAGACGTCGTCGCCGATCTCGAGCTTGAGCTGCTGGCCATTGACACCGCCCGCCGCGTTGATGTCGGCGATCGCCTGTTCCGCGCCCTTCTGCAACTGTGCGCCGAACGCGGCGTTCGGGCCGGTGATCGGACCGGCGACGCCGATCAGGATGTCAGCGGCCCACGCGCTGCCGCTGAACGCGACGAACGCGGTCAGCGCAACGGCGGACAAGAGTGATTTTTTCATTGAAACGCTCCCATTTACGGAGTGGGCGTGGATGATACTTTCATGCGATGCCCACCCTTATCGCAGAAAGCATAGAATGCCGATTTTCAGGCACTTGTCACGCCGATTCATCCCCGAAACGGCGTAATGGTGAACGTCAACCTTTCGGCTTCCAGCTCAATAAGGAAGCTCTTTCGTAGAGCCAATTATACTGCGTGACCATTTGGTTGGTGCGCGTGTATTGATAGCCGAGGAAGCCGAATATCATCAGCACGATGGTGTCGACGATATAGTAGTGCAGCGAGAACATCGTGCCCAGGAACAAGGCATGATGGATAAACCTTATGCCGATGCCCAGGCCCAGCATGTAAAGGAACAGGCGGACGTGGCTACCCCAGGTCTGGGCCACGGCTTTGCCGGTCATCCAAGCGGCCCCGCCGCCGAGCAGGCCGGTGACGAACAGGAACTGCCAGATCGAGGCTTCTTCGTAGAGAACGCCTTGCATGATGAAGAACTCCTCTTAGTGATGTCCGCCCTCGAGATAGGCGGCGCGCACTTCCGGATTGGCGAGCAGTTCCTTGCCGGTGCCGCTCATCGTCACATTGCCGTTGACCATGACATAGCCGCGCGTGGCGAGCTTGAGCGCGCCGAAGGCGTTCTGCTCGACCAGGAACACGGTCAGCCCTTGCGCGCGGTTCAGTTCGCGGATGGCGTCGAAGATCTGCTTGACGATCAGCGGCGCGAGACCGAGCGACGGCTCATCGAGCAGAAGCAGCTTTGGCCGCGCCATCAGCGCGCGCCCGATCGACAGCATCTGCTGCTCACCGCCCGACAGCGTGCCGCCGCGCTGGGCGACGCGCTCCTTCAGCCGCGGAAACAGCGCGAATACCTTCTCGACGTCCTCGTCATAGTGCTTGAGGTTGTCGAGGCTGGCGCCCATCTGCAGGTTTTCCATCACCGTCATGCGCGGAAAGATTCGGCGTCCTTCCGGCGACTGGGCGATGCGCATCCGAGCGATCTCATGCGTCGGCATCTGGGTGATGTCGGTGCCGGCGAAAGTGATCGTGCCGGTGCGGGCGCGCGGCGCGCCGAAAATGGTCATCATCAATGTCGACTTGCCGGCGCCGTTGGCGCCGATAAGCGCCACGATCTCACCCTGGTTGACGCTGACGTTGACGCCGTTTAACGCCCGGATGTTGCCGTAATAGGTCTCGACGCCCTTGATGTCGAGCAGGTTTGCGCCGGCCATTATTTACGCCCTCCACGCGTCGCGGGCTTGGCCGCCACTTCCTTCGCCAGCGCCTTCGCCTGGCCGATCCAGTCCTCGCGCGCGATGCGTCCGTCAAAGGCGAGATAGGCCTCCGCGGCTTCGACGTCGGCCTTCTTCCAGGCGGCGATCTGGTCGAAATGGAAGATGCCGTGCTCGTTCAACTTCCTCTCATTGACCGGGCCGATGCCCTTGATGCGGATCAGGCTATCCGCCTTGCCGCCGCGCGGCGCGTCGAGGCGATTGGAGATGCCCTCGGCTTTCGCCGGCGCCCTGCCGGTTGCCTTCTTTGCCACCGGCTTGCTTTTCGCGGCAGCCAACTTTGTCGCTGGCACCGCAACCGGCTTGCTGGCTACCGATGCGGCGCGCGCGTCGACCTGCGCCGCTTTGGAAGCGCCTTTCGACACCGTGACCCGCTCGCCCTCATCCGCATGTTCGACGGAATCGGAAACCGGCCCCGCCATCATCGAAGCGGAATTGCCGGGGCCATGCGCGGAATCGGGGCCCGTATCGAGCTGCTCGATGACATCTTCGTCGCCGACTTCGGTCAGCACCGTCTCGACCTCCTCGTCGTCGACGCCGAGATAGGCGGCGATGACGCGCGGATCCGTCCTGACCGACTGCGGGTTGCCGTCGGAGATCTTGCGGCCGTATTCGAGCACCACGACATGGTCGGATATCTGCATCACCACCGACATGTCATGCTCGATGAGCAGGATCGAGGTACCGGTGCTCTTGATGCCCATCAACAGCTCGTTGAGCGCCGCCGATTCCTTCGGATTGAGGCCGGCGGCCGGTTCGTCGAGGCACAGAAGTTCCGGCTCCGTGCACATGGCGCGCGCGATTTCCAGCCGCCGCTGCGCGCCATAGGGCAGGTCGCCGGCCGGATCGTCGGCACGCTCGACGAGGTCGGCCTTCCTCAGCCAGTGCCTGGCGAGCTCGATCGATTCAGCCGAGGCCTGGCGGTAGCTCGGGAAGCCGAACAGGCCGAGGAAGGTATAGCCCGAGGCCTTCATCAGCTTGTTGTGCTGCGCGACCAAAAGGTTCTCCAGCAGCGTCATACCCGAGAACAGGCGGATGTTCTGGAAGGTGCGCGCCACGTTGGCGCGCGCCGGGATCTCGTGGTTGGGCAGGCGTTCGAGCAGATGGGTCGCGCCGTCACGTTTGTTGAGCGTGATCATGCCCTCGGTAGGCTTGTAGAAGCCGGTGATGCAGTTGAACACGGTCGTCTTGCCGGCGCCGTTCGGCCCGATCAGCGCGGTGATCTCGCCGCGCCTGGCCTGGAACGACAGGTCACCGATAGCGACCAGGCCACCGAACTTCATCGACAGATGCTCGACCTGCAGGATGAAATCGCTCGAGGAAGGGGTCGCGCTCATCAGCCGTGGCCCTCCTTGGTGAAGGAGCCCGAGACCGCTCGTCGTTCCTTGAGGAAGGCTGTCGGCTCCCGGCTGCCGACGAAGCCCCGCGGCTTCCACAGCATGACGATGACCATGGCCATCCCGAAGAGCAGCATCCGGTAGAGTTCAGGGGTGAAATCGGGACCGAGGCCGGGGATGATTGTGACGTCACCCCATTTCATTCCGGTTTTGAGAAAATCCAGCTCTCGCAGGATTTCGGTTCCGCCGATCATCACCATCGCCGCGATGGCAATGCCGGCGAGTGAACCCATGCCGCCGAGCACTACGATGGCAAGGACGATTGCCGATTCCAGGAAGACGAAGGATTCGGGGCTGACGAAGCCTTGCCGAGCGGCGAAGAAGGCACCGGCAAAGCCACCGAACATGGCGCCGGTGGCAAACGCCGTCAGCTTGGTGGTGGTGGTGTTGATGCCGAGCGAGCGGCAGGCGATCTCGTCCTCACGCAGCGCCTCCCAGGCGCGGCCGACCGGCAGGCGACGAAGCCTGATGGTTACAAAGGCGGTCAGAAGACAGAGTCCAACAATAAGATAATAGAGGAAGATCTTGTAGTAAGCGCCCGACTGGGCAATGCCCAGCACTTTGCTGATGTAATTCGGGTCGGAGACGTTGAATGACATGATGCCGAAAAAGCTGACCTTCGGGATGCCCGAGACACCCGCCGAGCCGTTGGTGACGTCGCGCCAGTTTATCAGCACGAGACGGATGATCTCGCCGAAGGCCAGGGTAACGATCGCCAGATAGTCGCCGCGCAGCCTGAGCACCGGGAAGCCGAGCATCACGCCCCAGAAGGCGGCCATGCAGCCGGCGGCCGGCAACAGGATCCAGAATGACAGGCCGAAATGCGTGCCGAGCAACGCGTAGGCATAGGCGCCGACGGCGTAGAAGGCGACGTAGCCGAGATCGAGCAGGCCGGCCAGACCGACGACGATGTTGAGCCCCCAGGCCAGCATCACATAGATCAGGATCTGGATGCCGAAATTGTCGACCAGAAGCAACGACCCTTGGAAACCGGCCGTCCATGACCGGTGCAACGCCGCGACAACCAGCACGACAACAACTGGATAGAGCAGCAATGCGGCGATACCCAATACGGAAGAGTGGGCTCCAATGAACCTGCGGAAGTAAAACAGCAGTGAGGCCAAAGCGTAGATTATGGCCAGCCCCCGCAGGAACCGGGCAAAATCGGCAAGGAACGGTCCCAGCAGACCGTCAAGCGAGTCGGTCAAATTCAAAAGCAACACAGCGGCTGCTATGACAACGGCGGCAATGAAATACGGAAGCCTGAAGAAGCGCGTCGCCAGGTTGCCCGCGCCGACTTTGGCGACTTTTCGACGCGCCATGAACGGCACGGCATAAGCGAGGTAGAGGAACCGGCCGACGGCGGTGCCTATCACCACAAGGGCAAGCAAGCCCCAGCGCTGCACGAGGATGAGCTCGTTGCTGATGTTCTGGTCGGTCCTGAGACCGATGAACAGCACGAACAGGCCAAGCGAGATGGCGCCGGCATAGAGCGCCTCACGAAAAGCGCGCTGGATGGGAGTAGCGACGGTGTCGCGCTCCGAAGACACGGTAGCGGCCATGAGGATCAGACCTTTTCGACTTCAGGCCGGCCCAGGATGCCGGAGGGAAGGAAGATCAGCACGATCGCCAGGATCGAGAAGGCGGCGACGTCCTTGTAGTCGATCGAGAAATAGGCCGACCACATGCTCTCGATGAAGCCGATCAAGAGCCCGCCGAGCACGGCGCCGGGCAGCGAGCCGATGCCGCCCAGCACTGCCGCCGTGAAGGCCTTCACGCCCGGCACGAAGCCGTCCGAGAACACCACGACGCCGTAATACATCAGGAACAGCGTGCCGGCGACCGCGGCAAGTGCTGCGCCCATGATGAAGGTGATGGAGATGGTGCGGTCGACATCGATGCCGAGCAGCGCGGCCATCTTGCGGTCCTGCTCGCAGGCACGCTGGGCGCGGCCAAGCGCCGTTCTGTTGACGAGGTACCAGAAGACCGCCAGCAGTGCCGCCGTCACAAGCACGATGATGATCTGCTTCAGCGAGATGCTGATGCCGTCGATCGTGTAGACCTGGCTGACCATCGGCGGGATCGGCTTGTTGCGCGGCCCTTGCGTGACCTGCACGAAGTTGGAGAGCGCGATCGACATGCCGATGGCGGTGATCAGCGGTGCCAGCCGGAACGAGCCGCGCAGCGGCCGGTAGGCCACCTTCTCGATCGTCCAGTTGTAGAGGCTGGTAAGAAGCATCGCCACGATCATCATGATCAGAAGCGCCACCACCACCGGCACCGAATAGAACAACGCGCCGAGCATCAGGAAGACGATGAGCGCGGTGAAGGCGCCAACCATGAAAATGTCGCCATGGGCGAAATTGATCATGCCGATGATGCCGTAGACCATCGTATAGCCGATCGCGATCAGGCCATAGATCGATCCCAACGTCAGCCCGTTTATAAGCTGCTGGACGAAGTACTGCATATTTATGCGGCTCCCCTGGAATGTCGCCTTTGCGGACGCATTCCTTTTCGTATTTCCCCTAGTCGTAAAGTTTCGAGCCCGGATTGCAACGTGATTTTTCAATCGCCTTGCGTGGTTTGGAAGCACGCCGCCCGATTGCCCGTTTTTTCGCACCCGACCCCTGGACTATCCGGGACCCTACCATTGGCACAACGCAATGTCTTTGACGATTCAACCCCATGACGAGCCTCCTGTCGAAGGAATCGGCGTCAAAATAAGTTGATGAGAAGAATCCTTGCATGAATCGAGGCACTTCGTTTTGGGCGCCGCGCATTCCCCAGGGTCAGCATTCTGCCGCGTATGACGGCTATGTGACGGCGAGGCGCCTTTGGTGGGGAGTAGCCTCGCCGAAATAGAAAGCCTTGAAGCGAAGTCTCAGTAAGCAGAGCCTCCTTCTCCGCTGAGACTGTGCTTCTCAGTCCCTTTGAGCGGTGGATTGAAGACGCTCACCAGCACCATGTCGCTGGCGCTGTCGGCGCGCAGGAAATGATCGTCATGGGCATCGAGCACATAGATCGTTCCCGGTTCGACGCGGTGGACGGCGCCGGTCATGTCCTCGACCTCGCCGCTGCCCGAAATGCAGTAGCAGGCCTCCAGATGCCTCCGGTATTGCAGTCGCGACTCGCTGCCCGCGCGCACCACCGTGTGACACACCGTAAAGCCCATCCCGTCGCGTTGTGTCAGCAGCCGATGGCTGGTGCCATTGCCCCAGTCGACGAAGAAGTCAGTTTTTTCTACATCTGCCAATTGTCTGGTGAACATTGTCGCCTTTCCACGAAAGTAGGTTTGCGAAGCGCGGCGCTTCGAGGTCGGCGGCAGAGATCGACTTTTTATCATTCCCGGTTAGATTTGTGCCGCGGTCCGGATCAATGACGCAGGTTGAACCGTGCATCAAATGATGGATTTTGGCTTGATCTGTTAGAGAATTTTACAAATGGAATATCTGCCGCTGAATGCGATCCGGGCCTTTGAGGCGACCGCCCGCCACTTGAGCTTCTCAGCGGCCGCCGAAGAGCTGCATGTTACCCACCCCGCCATCAGCCACCAGATCAGGCGGTTGGAGGAATGGCTTGGCTTGGCCCTGTTTTATCGCGATGCGCGCAAGGTCCGTTTGACCGAGGCCGGGCTGGCGCTGCAGGCATCCGCGGGCGCGGCGCTGGCGGAACTCGACGCCACCTGTCGGCGCATTCGCAGAAGCGCCGGCCTGCAGTCGCTGTCGGTGGGCTGCATTCCCTCCATTGCCAGCCGCTGGCTGGTGCCCCGCCTGTCGGACTTTACCGCTCGCCATCCGGAGATCGCGATCCGCGTCGCCTATGCGAAGGCCGAGGACCGGCTCGACGATGACGACATCCTTATCACCCTCGGCGCGGATCCATCTCCGAGGGTTACCAGCCTCAAGCTGTTTTCCCGCATAAGCCGGCCGGCTTGCAGTCCGCACTATCTGGCGCGCAGGGGCCGGCTGGATACGCCGGCGCGGATCGCAACGGCGGACCTGCTGCATGATGAGACGCGCCAGGGCTGGCAGGAATGGTTCGCAAAAGCGGGGATCGCAAAGACTGACATCGGCAACGGGCCGGTCTTTGCCGATTTCAACATCCTGGCGACGGCTGTCATCGCCGGCCACGGCGTTGCCCTTTGCCCGATCGAGGTCTTTCGCGAGGAACTCAGGCGCGGCGACCTTGTCGTCGTCTCCGATATTTCGACCGATGACGACAAGGGCTATTTTTTGACGCTGTCGGCCCAGCCTTCGGCGGCCGAAATCAAATTCGCCGACTGGTTCCGCGATCAGGTGTCGGCGAAAGCGGAGGCCGACGCCTGAGAGCAATCCCAGGACAAGTGCGGTTCTGTGGGACGCTGAGCCGGGCATGCCGGCCGATCGTATCAGGTGACGATGAATCCATGCGCGAACGGATCGCGGTCGTCGATGAAGATGGTGTTCAAGCCGGTCATGCGCGCCCAGCCGCCGATCGAAGGAATGATCGCCGGCTTGCCCGCGACGCTGACCTCTTTCTCGACCCGGCCCTTGAACAGCGAGCCGATGATCGATTCATGCACGAAGCTGTCGCCGGGTTTGAGCTTGCCCTTGGCGTGGAGCTGCGCCATCCGGGCCGAGGTGCCCGTGCCGCAAGGGCTGCGGTCGATCGCCTTGTCGCCATAGAACACGGCATTGCGGGCATCGGCCTCGGCATGCCGGGGCTTGCCGGTCCACAGCATGTGCGACAACCGGTTGATGCCGGGATTCTCCGGATGCACGAAGGAATATTTGTCGTTGAGGCGCTGCCGCACCACCGGGCTCCAGGCGATGAGGTCGCCCGCCGAGTGATCGGCCATGTCCCGGAAATTCTTCTGCGGCTCGACGATGGCGTAGAAATTGCCGCCATAGGCGACATCCACGCTGATTTCGCCGAGCACCGGGCATTCGACCGTCAGGCCTTCGGCATAAAGGAAGGACGGCACGTTGGTGATGCGCACTTCCTCGACATATTCGCCGGCTTGTTTGTATTCGGCGATGACCAGGCCGGCCGGCGTGTCGAGCCTGAGCACGCCCGGCGTCTTCGGCTTCACCAGCCCATGCTCGATGGCCATCGTCACAGTGCCGATCGTGCCATGGCCGCACATCGGCAGGCAGCCTGACGTCTCGATGAACAGGATCGCGATATCGCAATCCGCGCGCGTCGGCGGATACAGGATCGAGCCCGACATCACGTCATGGCCGCGCGGCTCGAACATCAGCCCGGTGCGGATCCAGTCATATTCGGCGAGGAAATGCGCCCGCCGCTCCATCATTGTCGAGCCTTCGAGCAGCGGCCCGCCGCCGGCGACAAGACGCACCGGATTGCCGCAGGTGTGGCCGTCGATGCAGAAGAAGGATTTCTTGGCCATGATGCTTCCCGAAAATATCAGAACCGTTGCGGACGGAAAGGGGTGAGATCGAGCGGCGGAGCCTGCCCGAGAACGAGATCGCAGATCAAGCGGCCGGTCGCCGCCGCCTGGGTCAGGCCGAGATGACCGTGGCCGAAAGCATAGTAGACATTCGGCGCTCGCGCCGCGCCGATGACGGGCAGCGAATCCGGCAGCGAGGGGCGATAGCCCATCCATTCGCGGCCGCCCGACGGATCGAGCCCGGGCAGGAAGCGTTTCGCCTTCTCCAGCATCGCCTTCGATCGGGCGAAGTTAGGCGGCCGCTCGATGCCGCCGAGCTCGACGGCGCCACCGACGCGCAGGCCTGTGTCCAGCGGCGTGATGACGAAGCCATGTCCGGAAAAGATCAGCTGCCGCTTCACGTCGAAGGCCGATACCGGCAGCGTCGTGTTGTAGCCACGCTCGGTTTCGAGCGGGATGCGGTCGCCGAGATTTTTTGCCAGAAGATGCGACCAGGCCCCCGCGGCGATCAGAAGTTTCCTTGCCGTCCGCCTGGTACCGTCGGCCAGAACAATCGTGGCGCCGTTTGCGCCTGCTTCTATGCGTTCGACTCGTGCATGCTCGAAACGGGCGCCAAGCTTTTCCGCATTGGCCCAGACCGCCTTGCCGAGCAGCTTGGGATCGGCGACCGTCTTCCAGCCCGGCACGAAGGTGCCCTTGACGAAGCGCGGCGCCAGACCCGGCTGCAGCGCCGCCATCTCATCGCCCTCGACATGGCGGAAGCCGATGCCGAAGCGCTGACGCTCCGCCCAGCCCGGCAGCGAGGCACTGAACTCCGCCTCGCTTTCATAGAATTCCAGCGAACCATCCTCGCGCAGCATCGACCGCGTGCCGGAGCGGTCGAGCAAGGCCATCCACTCGGCCTCGGCAAGCCTCATCATGCCGGCCTGCGTTGCGAGGCTCGCCTCATAGTGCCTCGCCGCGCCCGCCCGCCAGAAGCGGAATAGCCATGGCAGGAGTTTCGGCAGATAGGCCGGCGGGATGGCCAACGGCCCGAGCGGATCGGCGAGCCATTTCGGCAACTGCCGGATCATCCCCTTATGCGCCAGCGGCAGCACGTCGGAGAAAGCGAAGGCGGCGGCATTGCCGGAGCTCGTCTCCTCGCAGATGCCGGTGCGGTCGAAGACGGTGACGCTGCGCCCCGCCTCGCAGAGCAAGGCCGCAGCGCAGATACCGATGATGCCGCCACCGATGATGGCGATATCTTCCCCCTCTCCCCGTTTACGGGCAGAAGGTGCCCCAGTGGCGAAGCGTCGTTCCGCTTCCGGGGAGTTGGAATTTCCTGGCACGTCGGTGCTGTCCTTTATTCGGCTGCCACCATCTTCTCCGCCGATCGAGGAGAACTCTGGAGCGACGGCAGCTTCGGGCGCACCGCCAGCGCATCCCGGATGATCTTCTCCACTGCCTTGCGGCGTTCGCCCGACAGCGGCTGGCGCGGCATGCGCACGCGGTCATTGGTACCAATCGCCAGCACTTCGGCAAGCTTGATGTTTTGGACCAGATAGGTGGACACATCGAGGTCGAGCAACGGCCGGAACCAGCGATAGATCGCCAGCGCCTCCTCGCGGCGGCCCTGCTTCATCAATTGGTAGATGGCGACCGTCTCGCGCGGGAAGGCGGTGACCAGGCCGGCCACCCAGCCGATGGCGCCGACCGACAGCGCCTCGAAGGCGAGGTTGTCGACGCCGGTGAAGAGGTCGTAGCGGTCGCCGAACCGGTTGATGATCTCGGTCGAGCGGCGGATGTCGTCGGAAGATTCCTTGATGGCGACGAAGCGCTCGTCCGAGGCGAGCTCCTCCATCAGGTCGACGGTGACGTCGACGCGATAGGCAAGTCGGTTGGAATAGATCATCACCGGCAGGTCGCCCGCCTCGGCCACCGCGCGAAGCGCCGCGACCGTCTCTTCGGGATTGGTGTGGTAGATCGGGCTCGGCACCACCATCAGGCCGTCGGCGCCTTCCTTGGCGGCGCGCCGCGCGATGCTCGCCGCCTCTCGCGTGCCGGGCTCGTTGACGGTAAGCAGCACCGGCTTCTTGCCGGCGACTTTCTGGGCCGTCTTCAGCACCTCGATCTTCTCGTCATACGACAGCATCGGGCCCTCGCCGAGCGATCCGCAGACGATGATGCCGTCGCAGCCGGCCTCCATCTGCAGCCCGTAGCAACGCTCCATCTCGGCATGGTCGAGGCGGTCGTCGGCGGTGAATTTGGTCGTGACGGCGGGGAAAACTCCGGTCCACATGGCTATCGCTCCTCTGATATATCATACGTATATCTGTTAAAGCATTGGCCTGTCAATGCTGAATCCATTATGATATATGAAGAATATATCAGGAGCCTGCCGTTGATCTCCCCACTGATATCCATCGAGACGAACGCGACCTTCGAACCCGCGGCGACCAAGGCCTATCGCGCGCTGGAGCACATGATCGTCACGCTCGAGCTGGCGCCGTCGAGCTTCATCACCGAAGGCGCGTTGATCGAGCGGCTGGGTCTCGGGCGCACCCCCGTGCGTGAAGCGATCCAGCGGCTGGCCTGGGAGGGACTTCTCGACATAAGACCCCGCGCGGGCATCGCGGTCGCGCCGCTTCACGCCGGCGACTGGCTGCGGGTGCTGGATGCACGGCGCGGCATCGAGGTGGTGCTCGCCCGCTCGGCCGCCCGCTTCGTTACCCGCGAAGCCGCCGACCTGTTCCACGAGGCGGCTTTGGCCATGCAGAAGGCGGTGATCTCGGGCAACGTCCTTGCCTTCATCCAGGCCGACAAGGCGCTCGACGATGCGCTGGCCATCGCCGCCGACAACCCGTTCGCGGCGCGGGTGGCCGCCCCCTTGCAGACGCACAGCCGCCGCTTCTGGTTCCGCTACAAGGCCGACACCGGCCTCGCCGAATCGGCCGAGCATCACGTCGCGCTGATCCGCTCGATCCTCGATGGCGACGAAGAAGGCGCCGCCAAGGACGCCAAGAAGCTAATGGCGCTGCTGCGCGGCCACGCCGAAGTGGCCGCTACGCGCTGAGCGGTTCAGCGTTCTGCTCGGGGCGGTTCAGCCGCCCGGCTGTCCGACCGCGGTGGCCCGCGTGTCTTCCCATCCGTCGCCCGCCGCCAGGATGCAGCTTTGGCCCTTAACGTCGGTCATCAGGATGGTCCAGGTTCCGCCAGGCGACACAAACACCTCGAAGATGGCGACTTGTCCGGCCACACCGTAGCCCAGCCGCTTCTCCCCGAATGCGTCTGCCAGCCTCGCGACCAGATGGTCATGGCCGCCGCAGATCACTTGCGCCCGCGCGGGCAGTGACGACAGCGCCATTAGGGCGGTGGTCGCCAGCATCATCCATCGATACGAAAAAAAACGTGCCATGGAGGCACCTCCTTCGCCTTCGCGTTCCGGCAAGGGAGGCACATTCGGCCGCCTCAGTGTGCCGGAAGGCTCCAGGCCGGATTGGACGTCTTCATCGCGTCGCTCCTTCTGGTTTCCGGTCTGTCTCAGGGAGATTATGACTCCCTGGATTCGATATGGTGAAGCTTCGCTGCGCAAACAAGCGGTGCCGCGGAAAGCGCCTTGGTGCAATTCGGTGCTCGACCGCGGGAGCCGTGGCGGCGCTCGGCCGAGCTCCGTCGTAATTCAGGCGCCCGGCATCGCCGCGGTGATCGTCGGGCTGTCCCAGCCCTCGCCGACGGACAAAACGCAGCTCTGTCCCTTGGTGTCCGAGGCCAGCACGGTCCAGCTGCCCTGATCCGAGACGAAGATCTCGAGCACGACGTTCGGATTGATCAGGCCGCGCCCGGCC
This sequence comes from Mesorhizobium montanum, assembly GCF_033977145.1. Taxonomy (NCBI): domain Bacteria; kingdom Pseudomonadati; phylum Pseudomonadota; class Alphaproteobacteria; order Hyphomicrobiales; family Phyllobacteriaceae; genus Mesorhizobium; species Mesorhizobium montanum. Next base: position 80,307 of record NZ_JAVIJF010000007.1, read on the forward strand.
TCGCTTTCGTGGAACTTGTCGCCAAGCGCCTTGATGATGTCGGCGCGCGCCGCGCATTGCGCGGCCGCATTCGCCGGCGCGGCTCCACCGGTCATCGCCGCCGCCACCAACATTGTCGCCATAAGAAATCGTGTCACCTGACACCTCCTCGCGCCAGACGAGAACCCCGGCTGCCACCGGCGCTGTTGGATTGGCCTGCACGCTAGGCAGGAATACAGCCTAAGGCGGATGGTGGTCTGTTGGTTCCATCACACGGCGACGGAATCATTAGAATGTGCGGATGCACCCTCAGCGTGCCGCGTCTGGATTGCGGACCTATAGTTGCATTGTACGATGACACGGACCAGCAAAACCACAGGGCTGAGCGCCGCGTCCGCGAGGTGGATGACCCCATGGCGTTCCTTTGGCGCCCACAAAATAAGGAAAGCGCGGTTTGCGCCGCGCTTTCCTCAATGTTGGTTCATAGGATCTGTCCGGTCAGTTCATCGTCGGGATGACGAACTCGGCACCGTCCTTGATGCCGGACGGCCAGCGCGAGGTGACCGTCTTGGTCTTGGTGTAGAAGCGGAATGCGTCCGGGCCGTGCTGGTTGAGGTCGCCGAAGGACGACGCCTTCCAGCCGCCGAAGGTATAGTAGGCGATCGGCACCGGGATCGGCACGTTGACGCCGACCATGCCGACCTGAACGCGGCTGGCAAAGTCGCGCGCGGCGTCGCCGTCGCGGGTGAAGATGGCGACGCCATTGCCCATCTCGTGATCGTTGGCGAGCTTGATGGCATCCTCGTAGCGCGGCGCGCGCACCACCGACAGCACCGGCCCGAAGATCTCTTCCTTGTAGATGCGCATGTCGGCCGTCACATTGTCGAACAGGCAGCCGCCCATATAGTAGCCGTTCTCATAGCCCTGCATCGTGAAGCCGCGGCCGTCGACGACGAGCTTGGCGCCTTCCTTGACACCGATATCGACATAGCCCTTGACGCGCTCCAGCGCTTGGCTGGTCACCAGCGGGCCGAAATCGGCGGAAGAATCCGTCGACGGACCGACCTTCAGGCTTTCGACGCGCGGCACCAGCTTTTCCATCAGCCGGTTGGCGGTGTCGTTGCCGACCGGCACGGCCACAGAGATCGCCATGCAGCGCTCGCCGGCCGAGCCGTAGCCGGCGCCGATCAACGCGTCGACCGTTTGGTCGAGATCAGCGTCGGGCATGATGATCATGTGGTTCTTGGCGCCGCCGAAGCACTGCACGCGTTTTCCCGCTGCGGTGCCGCGCGAATAGATGTAGTGGGCGATCGGCGTCGAGCCGACAAAGCCGATGGCTTTGATGTCGGGATCGTCGAGGATGGCGTCGACGACATCCTTGTCGCCGTTGACGACATTGAGGATGCCGGCCGGCAGGCCGGCCTCGATGAACAGTTCGGCAATGCGCATCGGCACGCCAGGGTCACGCTCCGAAGGCTTCAGGATGAAGGCGTTGCCGCAGGCAATCGCCGGCGCGATCTTCCAAAGCGGAATCATCGCCGGGAAATTGAACGGCGTGATGCCGGCGACGACGCCGAGCGGCTGGCGCATCGAATAGACGTCGATGCCGGGGCCGGCACCGTCGGTGAACTCGCCCTTCATCATATGCGGCGCGCCGATGCAGACCTCGACCACTTCGAGGCCGCGCTGGATGTCGCCCTTGGCGTCGGCGATGGTCTTGCCATGTTCGCGCGCCAGAATCTCGGCCAGTTCGTCATAGTCGCGGGCGACCAGTTCGAGGAATTTCATCAGCACGCGTACGCGGCGCTGCGGATTGGTGGCCGCCCATTTGGGCTGCGCCGCCTTGGCGTTCTCGACCGCGGCGCGCAGTTCCGCCTGCGAGGCCAAAGCCACCGTGCCGCGCACGGTGCCATCCATCGGCTGCATCACATCCTGCTTGCGGCCGCTGGTGCCGGCGACACGCTTGCCGCCGATGAAATGACCGTATTCGATCATGGCTTCTCTCCCTGTCTTGGTGATGAGGCATTGTCCGCCTTTGCGGCGGCGATGGCAACGCGAGCCAGATCGCAACCGTTGTGCGGAAAATAGACAACGGCGATGGGGTGTGCATTAATTGCCGCAAATGACAGGATATGTCTGTCGTGAAGGATTTCTCAGGTTGAGTTTTGTCACACCGAAGGAACGCGGCTTTGACCGCCGTCACCAAGATCATCCCCCATGAACTGGGATGACGTCCGCATCTTTCTCGCCGTGGCGCGCGCCGGGCAGATCCTCGGCGCTGCGAAACGCCTGGAGCTCAACCATGCGACCGTCTCGCGCCGTATCGCCGCGCTCGAGGAGGCGTTGAGGACAAAGCTCTTCCGCCGCCTGACCACGGGCAGCGAATTGACGCCGGCCGGCGAGCGCTTCCTCGACATAGCCGAGCGTATGGAGGGCGACATGATCGCCGCGCGCGCGACCATTGCGGGCGAGGGCGACGATGTCTCGGGCACGGTGCGCATCGGCGCGCCCGACGGCTTCGGCGTCGCTTTCCTGGCAAAGCGGCTCGGCGAGCTGACCGCGCTGCATCGCGAGCTCACCATTCAGCTGGTGCCGGTGCCGCGCTCCTTCTCGCTGTCGCGGCGCGAAGCCGATATCGCGATCACCGTCGAGCGGCCGACCGAAGGCCGGCTGGTGGCGGGCAAGCTGGTCGACTACACGCTCGGCCTGTTCGCATCGCGCGCCTATGCCGAAGCCAACGGCCTGCCGAAAGCACCGGCCGAGCTCGGCCGGCACACGCTGATCGGCTATGTGCCGGACCTCATCGTCAGCCCCTCGCTCGACTATGCCGCCGAATTCAGCCCTGAATGGCGCACCAGCTTCGCCATCTCCTCGGCGCTCGGCCAGGCCGAAGCGGTGCGCTCGGGCGCCGGCATCGGCATCCTGCACACTTTCGTCGCCCGCTCGATGCCGGAGCTTGTGCCCGTCGATATCGTCGCGCCGATCCGCCGCGCCTACTGGCTGGTCTATCATGAATCGGTAAGACCGCTGCGCCGCGTCCAGCTCGTCGCCAACTTCATCACCAGGGCGGTGGAGCGGGAACGCGGTCTTTTTGCCTAATCCGCGTCGAAATCTTATCACAGGCAGTTGGTCGTTTCCGCCTTGCCTCCGCCACAAATTCGGCGAGTGTGGCAGCCGCGCGCTTGCCATGCCATGACAGAGCGCCAGGGGGACAATCTTTCGGATCACCGGCGGAAACATGCGAGCCGTTCTTGCCATTCTGCCGCTGCTTTTCCTGTCGGGCTGCGCCAATCCCTGGACGAAGGTTCCGGAAGCACAGCTGCCGAAGCCGGTCCGCTATTCCATGTCGCGGCCCTCGCCTTTCGTCATCGGCAATTATTGCGGCCCGGGCACGCGCACCGGCAATCTGTCGGCAAGGCCGGTCGACCGTCTCGATGCCGCCTGCCAGGTCCACGACGCGTGCTACATTGCCCGGCGCAATCATTGCGACTGCGACGGCGCGCTCGTCGCCTCCGCGAGGAAGATTCGCGACGACAGGACGGCACCGCGCAAAATGCGCAGCGAGGCCGAATTGCTGATCGCCACCTTCGCGCTTCCCGTCTGTAGGATCTTTCCGCAAGGCTTCCTGCCGCCGCGCGACCCTGCCGAGCTCAAGGCCATGAACGGTGCGGCCGGATGAGCGTCGGGTCCGCCGTCGGCAAAGCGTTGTTTGGACTGGTGCTGGTGGCGCTGGCCGGTTGCGCCGGCATGCCGGGACATTCGGCCTGCGCCTTCTTTCCGGGTGACGATGCCTGCGGCCGCCTGCCCGTCTCGGCCGACAGCAGCGGCGCTGAGATCGCCACGGCGCACTATTTCGCGAGCGACAGCGCTTATGAGAAGCAGTTCCAGGCGCTGCTCGCCCAAAGCCGCATCGATGCGCTCGACCGCGCCAACGGCACCGGCCGCTTCGGCCGCGACTGGCGCGATGTCCATGACAGCGGCTTCCACGCAACCTATCAGGCGCTGCAGAAGCTGGCGAAACCGCTCGACGACACTGAGCTTGCGCCGACGCAAGGCAGACCGGGCGAAGGCCGTTTCACCGGGCATTGGCGCATGTCGCGGCAGACCCTTTATCTCGATGCCGCCGCGCGGCCCTCGGCGCCCAAGACCTTCAGCTTCTCCGGTCTGCAGGCGCGCTCGGTCGAGATCGTGTTGCGACAAGCAGGGCAACAGCCTGTCGACGTCGGCGGCACCTGTGACGGCCCGCTCGCGATCCGCGCCTCGGGCAGATCCACCACCGTCGCCACGGCCTCGCCATTCCATCTCAGCCTGCCGGCCGCCGAAACCTCGGTCAGCCTGTTTCCCGACGAGGCGCTCAGCCGCTGCGATTTGCGCATCGGTTCGACCCTGGCGCCGGCCGGCGCGCCGCTGACCTTGCTGCGCGAAGAGATTGCCGACCCCTGGATCGCGAGGCTCGACAGCCGCTACGACCGCTGCCCGGTGCCCGATCCGGCGGGGCTAGAGGAACTCGACCGCGTCTTCTACGCCGGCCGCTGGCTGTCGCAGACCTGTGCGCTGCCGCTCGGGTCACCGACCCTGCTGCGCAAGTCGCGCGACGGTTTCAACGCCAAGGTCGAAGCCCTGCTCGGCGAGACGCTGCCGGACGGCGCCTTCGACAAGGCCGACCCCGAGCTGCGGCTCGATTTCTCCAACGCCCCGAAGCTCAGGCTGATCTATCTGTCGTCGCTGGAGTTCAAGGCGGATTTCTCCGGCCGCATCATGGAGCGGCTGATCCGCCATCACGCGGCACAGGGCACCAAAGTGCGTATCCTGGTGACCGACGTCCTGGAGCGGGAGAAGGACGACGCCATGCTGCACCGGCTGGCATCCGAGTTCCCCAATGTCGAATTGCAGGAATATCGCTGGCAGGCCGATCACGGCGCGCCATTCGACGAGCAGATCTCACAGCTGCACAAGACCCACCACATCAAGATGCTGGCGACGCTGGCCGAGGAGCCTGGCCGCTCGCGCGTCATCATCGGCGGCCGCAACATCCATGACGGTTTTCTCTTCCACAAGCCGGTCGACCTGACCCACTATCCGGACCTGGAACAATACGGCAAGACCGACGGCTTCTCGCTGAACTACTATTCCAACTGGAGCGACTTCGACATCGAGATCGCCGACCAGGCGACCGTCGAGACGCTGGCCGCGCATCTGTCCACCATTTGGCTGCGCGACGCCGACACCAACCTGTCGCGGCCGTTTTCCATTCCCGCGCGGTCGGTCGGCGGCCCTCCGCACGGCGTCGCGCGGCATTTCATTTCCGTGCCTTACGAGGACGGACATGCGCTGGAGGCCTATTTCGTCGAGCTGATCGACACCGCCGAGCACCATATCCAGATCGTCAATCCCTACCTCAACCTGACACCCGATATTGCGCGGGCCTTCGACCGGGCGCTGGCCAGGGGCGTGAAGATCGACGTCGTCGGCCGCATCGATCTCAAGGGCGATATCGGCGGCCGGTTCCTCACCGCGCTCAACAAGCTGTTCGTGGAAAGATACGGCGACCGCATCGACATCCGCGAGTTCAAGGCGCCGGATGTCGTGCTGCATTCCAAGATCATGATGATCGACGAAAAGCTGGTCGCCATCTCCTCGGTCAACCTCAACAACCGCAGCTTCTTCCATGACTCGGAGAACGGCATGGTCGTGCTCGACCCGGCCTTCTATCGCCGCATGAAGCCGGTCTATGACGATTACCTCGCCCATTCGCGCCCGGTCGCCACCAATGTCACGATCGGCTGGGCCTACCGGCTGCTGTTCAGCGACACCGTGATTCGGCAGGCGTTCTGACGCGATTCCGCTGAAAGCGCTGAACCGCTTAGGCAGGTTTCAAGTACCGCTCCGGGCTGATATCCCGCGCGTTGATCTCCGGCACCCGGTTCGACATGATGTCGGCCAGCACCTTGGCCGAGCCGCAGGCCATGGTCCAGCCGAGCGTGCCGTGGCCCGTATTGAGGTAAAGATTGGCAACCTCGCTTAGCCCGATCAAGGGCGGTCCGTCCGGCGTCATTGGCCGCAGGCCGCACCAGAAGCTCGCCGCCTTGAGATCGCCGCCGCCGGGGAAGAGATCGCCGACCGAATGCTCGAGCGTGCGGCGGCGCGATTCGTGCAGGCGAAGATCATAGCCTGAAATCTCCGCGGTGCCGCCGACGCGGATGCGGTCGCCGAGCCTGGTGATCGCCACCTTGTAGGTCTCGTCCATGACGGTCGACACCGGCGCCGCATCGGCATTGCCGACCGGCACGGTGATCGAATACCCCTTGACCGGATAGACCGGAATTGGCCGCCCCAACTCGCGCATGAATTGCGCCGAATAGCTCCCCATCGCCATCACGAAGGCGTCGGCGGATTTCCATCCGCTATCCGTAAGCACATTGGTCAGTCGATTGCGGTTCCTGACGATGCGCCGGATGGTCGAGCCGTATTCGAAGGTCACGCCGCGCGCCACGCAGAGTTCGGCGAGCCTGTCGGTGAACATCTTGCAGTCGCCGGTCTCGTCGCCGGGAAGCCTGAGGCCGCCGACGAATTTTTCGCGCACCGCCGCAAGAGCCGGCTCGGCCGCGATGCAGCCGTCACGGTCGAGGATTTCGTAAGGCACGCCGTATTTCTTCAGCACCTCGACGTCGCCGCCGGTACCGTCGAGCTGCTTCTGTTTGCGAAAGAGCTGCAGCGTGCCCTTGGTCCGTTCGTCGTAAGTGATGCCGGTCGCCTCGCGCAGCGCCTTCAGCGTGTCGCGGCTGTATTCGGCAAGCGGCACCATGCGCGACTTGTTGAGCGCATAGCGCTCGGCCGTGCAGTTGCGCAGCATCTTGATGAGCCATGTCCACATATTCGGGTCGAAGGCAGGCCGCACGACGAGCGGGCCGTATTTCATCAACAGCCATTTGACGGCTTTGACCGGGATGCCGGGCCCGGCCCAGGGCGAGGCATAGCCCGGCGATACTTCGCCGGCATTGGCGAAGCTGGTTTCGAGCGCCGGCCCGGGCTGGCGATCGTATACGGTCACTTCGTGGCCGGCCTCGGCGAGGAAGTAGGCGGTGGTGACCCCGATCACGCCGCCGCCCAGTACCAGGACTTTCATTTAATGCTCCCTCAAAGGCCGACCATGCCGCGGAAGGCATGGACATCCTGTCTGCCGGATTTTGCAGCACCCGCCAAGTGGTGCCTTACCCGCCGATGTAGCTGCGGTGAAAGCGCGCGCCCAGGCTGGTCAATATCTCGTAGCCGATGGTGCCGGCGTGGCCGGCTGCGTCGTCGACGCTTTGCGACGGACCGATGAGCTCGACGAGGTCGCCTTCGCTGAGCCTGCCGGCCGCAAGCGCCGAAATGTCGAGGATGATCGAGTCCATCGACACGCGCCCGATGAAAGGCAACCGCACGCCCTCGAACCAGGCGGCCGAAGCGGCGCGCCGGTGCCAGCCGTCGCCATAGCCCAGCGAGATGGTCGCCAGTCTAAGCACCTCGTCCGCATGGTGGGTGTGGCCATAGCCGATGCCGGCGCCGGCGCTGACCTGCCGCGTCTGCGCCACCTTGGCTTCGAGCCGTATCACCGGCAGCATCGGGTTGGGTTCGTTGGGCGTCGGATTGACGCCGTGCAATGCGGCTCCCGGGCGGGCCAGGTCATAGTGATAGGCCGGTCCGAGAAAGATGCCGGACGAGTTGGCTAAAGAGGCGGGTGCTGCGGGCAGCATCTTGCGCAGCCGTTCGAATTCGCCCCGTTGCGCCTCGTTCGCCGCCTGCTGCGGCTCGTCGGCGCGGGCGAGGTGGCTCATCACGAAGCGGATGTCGATGCCATCGAAGGCGCCCGCCTCGCCCACGACCGCCTCGACTTCCGCCGGCGCCATGCCGAGCCTGGCCATGCCGCTGTCGACCTGGATGGCGGCAGGCAGGCTCCGGCCCATGCCGCGCGCGGTCTCGGCCCATGCCTTCAACTGCATGGCACTGTTGATGACCGGACAAAGTCCGGCCGCCACGGCTTCCGGTTCCGAGCCGGGCGGCAAACCGTTCAGCACGAAGATGTCCGGCCCTGGGCCGATCACCTTGCGCAGCGCGACGCCCTCGCCGGGCAGCGCGACGAAGAAGATGTCGCAGCCCTCTTTCGCGAGTGCTGCCGCCACCTGAGCGGCGCCAAGCCCATAGCCGTCGGCCTTGAGCACGCCGGCGCAGCGGACGCCATTTAGCCGCGTCTTCAGCCGGCGGTAGTTTTCCCGGATGGCGCCGAGGTCGATCGTCAGGATCGCGCCGGCGGCCGCCTTACTCACTGTCGGACCGCCGCTTGCATCATGTGCCGGAAACCCGCGTCCGGTGTCGTCGTTCATGGCGACCCCTGCTCATTGCATCGGCAATCAATACGTCCATGGAGCCGCCGCGACAACCGGGACGGTAGTCATCAGCGAGCCAGGTGCTGGAACGCCGCGACAACCTGCTCGTAGACCGTGCGCTTGAACGGCACGATCAGCTCCGGCAGATCCCGCATCGGCCGCCAGGCCCATTGATCGAACTCGGCCTTGTGGCCGCCTGGCGGCGGATTGATCTCGATCTCGCTTTCGTCGCCCTCGAAGCGGTAGGCGAACCATTTCTGCGTCTGGCCGCGATAACGGCCCTTGAAGGCGACCCCGACCAGATGCGGCGGCAGGTCGTAGTTGATCCAGTGCGGCGCCTCGGCAACCAGCGACACGCTGCGCATGCCGGTTTCCTCGTAGAGCTCGCGCCCGGCGGCCTCGATCGGCTCTTCGCCTTTGTCGATACCGCCCTGCGGCATCTGCCAAAGCTGCGTCGTGCCGGCAAACTCGCTGTCCGGTTCGGCGATGCGGTGCCCGACCCAGACCAGGCCTTTCTTGTTGAGGATCATCAGCCCGACGCAGGGACGATAAGGCAGCGTTTCAGGATCGATCTTCTTGACCATTGGTCAGCTTTCCAGCCGTCTTTGAGAATGGATTTCGGGCGAGGCGGGTAGGGTTATCCCTTTTGCGGATCGATGGCCACCGCCGAGATCGGCACGATCTCGATGCCGCGCTTCTTCGCCTCGGCAATCCACGATGTCACCGTGTCGACGGTGATGTCGAAGGCCGAACCGATGCCGACAGCGCTGCCCTTGGCCCGTGCCGTCGCTTCCAGGCTGTCCAGCTTCTTCAGGATTTCGCCGCGATCCTGCACGGCATCGATCGCCATGTCGCCGGCGACGAACGGCACGCCGTCTTTCAGCGCAAGGTCGGGCGCCAGGCTCCGCACGGACGAACCATCGTCGATATAGGCAAGCCCCCGCTTGCCGAGCTCGGCCATGAACGGTTCCATCACCGATGGGTCGGCCGAGAAGCGCGCGCCCATATAGTTCATGACCCCGGTATAGTTGGTCGTGCGTGACAACGCCCAGTGCAGGCTCTTCAGGTTCTCGTCCGGGCTGGCCGAGACCGTCAACGTGTTGCGGCCGGGATTGACGTTCGGATAATCGAACGGCTCGAGCGGCACTTGCATGACGATCTCATGCCCGCTCTGCCGTGCCGCCTGCATCCAGCGGCCGATGCTGTTGCCTTGCGGCGCGAACGCCAGCGTCACTTCGGCCGGCAGCCTGGCGATCGCCGCTTGCGTGCCGGTCTGCGAGACGGCGAGCCCGCCGATGACGATCGCCACGCGCGCGCCGCGCGCGCCCGACCACGGCCGCGCATAGACGTCGAACGGCCGCCTTCCATCGGCGGAGCGCATCGGCAGCGGACCGGTGTCGCTGGCCTCGACCAGCGCCCTGTCAGGGATGTGGGCGACCTTGAGGTTCTGGCCGAGCGTCGACGGATCGCGAATGACGATCGCCGCTTTCGGCGGGCCGTCGCCTTCCTCGGTCTGGACGTGGATGATCTGCGGGCCGCCGCTCTTCATCGGCGTTCCGGCCTGCGGCGCGGCCGCTGCAACCGGGGTCGGCGCGGGCGCCGGTGCGGGCGCTGAGGGAGCGGCCGTGACCTTCGGCGTCGAAACGGCCACTTCCTCCGGCTTCCGGAACGGTTTCTCACGCAACGCAATGGCACCGGAGACGCCGATCACGGCAAGCACCGCCAGCACGGCGACAAGCGAGCCGGTGCCGATGCCGCGCGGGGCAGGCCGCTTGGGCTGGAGCGACTGTCCAAGCGGGCGTTCGATGTCCTTGCGGGTGTCAGCCAAGTTGTGTTCCCAGCACGCCACTTAAGTGAATGTCACGTTCTATGTGAATCTTGCGCAAACTTCGCAGTCGCTGGCGCTATATCCCCAGATGCGTGGCGCGCCCTAGACGACGCCGTCCCCGAATCAAACTGCCGGAACCTCACGGTCCCGGCAGCATTGCATTGCTTCTGTCAGCCGGCCAGAGGTCCGGCCGTACCGCCTTTACTGGTTCAGCACGGCCTTGTCCGGGTTCGGCGGGAACGACGGGTCGGTCTTTTCGCCGCGCAGCAGCTGCTCGGCATAGATCAGCTGCAGATCGTCCTTCGGATCCGGCGGCACATAGGCAGCCGAGCCCGAGCCGGTTTTGCTCTCGTCGGCGCCCTTGATGTGGCCCTTGAGGTCGGATTCGCCGCGGGTCAGGTCACGGCCCTGCAGGTCCGGCGGCAGCGGCTGGTCGACCTTGATGTCGGGCGTGATGCCCTTGCCCTGGATCGACTTGCCGGACGGCGTGTAATAGAGCGCCGTGGTCAGCCTGAGCGCGCCGTTCTCGCCGAGCGGGATGATGGTCTGCACCGAGCCCTTGCCGAAGGACTGCGTGCCGACCACCGTGACGCGGCGCAGGTCCTGCAGCGCGCCGGCGACGATCTCGGACGCGCTGGCCGAACCGCCATTGACCAGCACGATCATCGGCTTGCCGTTGATGTCGTCGACCTGCTTCGGCTTGGCGTCGAAGCGGGTGACGTCCTTCGGGTCGCGGCCGCGGGTCGAAACGATCTCGCCGCGCTTGAGGAAGGCGTCCGACACGCTCACCGCCTGGTCGAGCAGGCCGCCCGGATTGAGGCGCAGATCGAGGACGTAGCCCTTCAGCTTGTCGTTCGGCACCTGCTTCTTGATGGTCTCGATGGCGTTCTCGAGATCGTCATAGGTCTTTTCGGTGAAGGAGGTGATCTTCATGTAGCCGATGTCGTTCTCGACCCGGTACTTCACCGCCTTGACCTTGATGATGTCGCGCACCACCGTCACCTCGATCGGCTTGTCGGCGCCCTGGCGCAGGATGGTGAGCTTGATCGGCGTGTTGACCGGCCCGCGCATCTTCTCGACCGCGTCGTTGAGGGTGAGGCCACGCACCTCTTCGCCGTCGATCTTGGCGATGTAGTCGCCGGCTAGCACGCCCGCCTTGGCGGCCGGAGTGTCGTCGATCGGCGTGATCACCTTGACGAGATCGTTCTCCATGGTGACCTCGATGCCGAGGCCGCCGAACTCGCCCTTGGTCTGCACGCGCATGTCCTGCGCCTGCTCGGCATTCATGTAGGAGGAGTGCGGGTCAAGCGATGCCAGCATGCCGTTGATGGCGTTCTCGACTAGCGACTTGTCGTCCGGCGGCGTCACATAATTGGCGCGCACGCGCTCGAAGATGTCGCCGAAGATCGCCAACTGCTTGTAGGTTTCCGAACCCGCAGCGTTCGCCGCCGAACCCGGTGCGCCGTAGACCAGGCTCATTGCCGATGCGCCCATCAGTGCGCCGGCAAAAAGAAGCGACAGTTTCCGCATCATTTCACGTCCTTCCAGAAAATCGATCCGCCCACCATGGGGCCGGATCGACGGGTTTTCCATCCTTGCGGAACTCGACATAGAGTTCCGACGTCGAATTTTCATTCCGCGAAGCCGAGGTGCTTGCCACCCGGGCCTCTCCCATCGCGCCGATCGGCTCTCCTGCGAGCACCGACTGTCCGGTCGCGACGCTGATTCTGCTCATCCCCGCCAGGACGACATGATACCCGTCACCCGCATTGAGGATCAAGAGTTGACCATAGGAGCGAAACGGCCCCGCATAAAGCACGTTTCCATCCGCCGGCGCGGTGACGATGGCTCCCGATTGTGTCGCAACCATGTCGCCCTGCATCGCCGCGCCATTGCCGTCGTCGGTGCCGAAACGCCGTTTGATCCTGCCGATGACCGGCAGCGCGATCTGACCTTGCAATGCCGAAAACGGAGCCGACCCCGTGAGACGATTGGCCTCCGGCACCGGCGGCGCGGCCAGCTCGGTCGTCGAGGCCGTGGTGTCGCTGTCGGTCGATTTCCGCTCGCCCGCCTTGGCCTGGTCCTGCGCCTTGCGCGCCTTGTCGGCTTCGAGCGAGGCGATCAGGTCCTTGAGGCTGCTCGCCTTCGCCGCCAGTTGCTGCGATCGCTGCTGCTCGGCCGCGATCGCCGTTTGGGTATCGGCCTGCAGCTTTTTCTTGGCCTCGAGCAGCATGGTGAGCCGCTTCTTCTCCGCCGTCTGGTCCGTGACGGCGGTGGTAAGCCTGGCCCGTTCGGCCTCGATCGAGGCCGTCACCCGGGTCTGCTCCTTGAGATCGGCCATCAGCCGATCGGTCTGCTGGCGCAGTTCCGGCACCACCGCGCCAAGCAGGATGGCGCTGCGCACCGAAGACAGCGCATCCTCGGGCTTGACGAGGATCGCCGGCGGCGGATTGAGCCCCATGCGCTGCAGCGCGCCGAGCACTTCGGCCAGCACGTCGCGCCGCGCCATGAGCGAGGCACGCAGCTTCTTTTCCTCGGCTTTCAGTCCTTCAAGCTTGGCGCCGATGTCCTCGATGTCCTGGCCGAGCTTCTGTTCCGTCATCGCCGACTGGATGAGCGCGGCGGTGATCGAGGCATAATCCTTGCGGACCGAGGCGATGTCGGCGGCAAGCTTGGCCAGCCGCTCCGACGACAGCGTGATTTCCCTGGAAACCTGCTCGTATTCGGCGCGGCTCTGGTCGGGATCGGGCGCGAGGTCGAGCGAGTTTTCGGCCGCCCGGACCGGACCGAGCACGACCACGGCGGCGACAAGGGTCAAACCGCAACGGCTGCGCCAGGCGCGCATTCTCGAATTCCAGCCTTCAGACATCAGGCCTAGACTCTATCCGCCGCTTCGTTAACGAACCATCAACCATGTTGGAAGCGCCGCTCGGAGCAATTCCGTCCGGAATTGCGTGAAGAAGACAACAATGACCGTGATGTCGCGCCATTGAGGCGGAAATCCGGACAGCTACGTGTCTCCTAGTTCCCCGACACAGGGATTTTGGTTGCCGTTTGTCTAGGTGTAAGGTTTTTCCGTTCATTCCGTGAAATCAGCGCAAACGCCGGGATTGGTCGAAGCCGCCCCAACGTCGTCATTCTATGGCGGAGCAAGGAGCGAAGCGACGCGGCGCAGACCATAGAATGACGATCGCGATTGGCGTTTCGGCCAATCTCCAAGGCATGCCACCTGCTAACGCAAACAGAGCCGACCGGTCAAAATCCCTGTGCAGTGCCAATAAATTAGAGGCTTCGGCCTTGATTGCGCTGAATAACATCCTGGGCCGATGCGGCGCGGAATTCGCTCTCTTCAGCTCTAAGACCCGGCTCAAGCTGGCTTTTCAGCCGGTTCCACGCTTCGTGGCGGGTCTGCAAATCGCGGCGGATCAGTTGACTGCGGACTCGGACATGAAAGCTATTATCTGCCGCCATAGACCCATCCTCTGCTTTCGCCAAAATTGTGAAAAGCGTCGCAAATATTGTCAACATCTGCCACAGCTGGCCAAGGATTATTCCTGGCAACCGCCCTCGTGCAGGCGCCTCATCACGAACGATGGTAAGGATGCCCCGCCAGGATCGTGGCGATCCGGTAGAGCTGCTCGCCCAGCATCACACGCACCAGCTGGTGCGGCCAGGTCAGCGCGCCGAACGACAGCACCAGGTCTGCCTGCTCGCGTAAGGGTTTGTCATGACCGTCGGCGCCGCCGATGGCGACGACCAGCGCCTTGCGGCCGCTGTCGCGCAACTGGCCGATGCGGGCGGCCAGATCCTCCGAGGAGAGCGGCTTGCCGCGTTCGTCGAGCAGGACGAGAACGGTGCCGGACTGCAACTGCGCCTGCAGCTTGTGGGCTTCCTCGCGGCGGCGCTCATCGGCGCTCTGTCCGCGGCTCTCGGGGATTTCGACAATGCCGGCAAACTCCAGCCCGACCGCGGGCCCGCTCTTGGCGAAGCGCTCGAAATAGCGGTCGGCGAGTTCTCTCTCGGGGCCGGTCTTCATCCGGCCCACGGCATGAACGGTGATCTTCATCCTCGCCCCGGCGAGCTTGTCCTAACGCATACCGTGACGTTTCACGGCACGCCGATCAAGGCTCAGTGCAAGGTCTCTTCCTCGAGATCCGGCGCCTGCCACATCTTTTCGAGATTGTAGAATTCGCGGACTTCGGGGCGGAAGACGTGGACGATGATGTCGCCCGAATCGATCAGGACCCAGTCGGCGCCGGCCAGCCCCTCGACGCGCGCCGTGCCGAGGCCGGCATCCTTCAGCGCCTTGAGGAGGTGATCGGCGACAGCCGAGACATGACGGTGCGATCGGCCCGAGGCGATGACCATATAGTCGCCGAGGCTCGATTTTCCCTGGATGTCGATTGAGACGATGTTTTCGGCCTTGGAGTCTTCCAGACTGGCAAGGACTGTGTCGATGGCGAGGGACGCGGCGTCGTTTACGCTGATCCCCGCCGGCGAAGGCATGACGTCAGCCTTCTTCCGCAGTGCTGTTCTCAGTGTGTTTCCTTTCCCAACAAGAACAACCAAATCACCAGGCAAATCAGGTGACACCACTTAGATAGGCAGAGTTCCATTGCAGTTTCAAGACGCGGCCCCTCGCCCGTCGGTGCAGGCGGCCTGTGGAAGGGCCGCAAAAGGCGGGAACTGATCTCCGGCGCATAGGTTATCGGCACGCCGACCAACGGGATTCCCGCCATGCCTACCGACCCGCAAAGCGCATTTCTGACCATCCAGGCCGGACTTGCGCAACTCAGCACCTTGATCGTTTCCTATTCCTTCTCGGCCATCGGCGCCATCATCCTCCTGATTGTCGGCTATTTCGTCGCCGGGCTGGCCGAGCGCTCGATCTTCGCCGGCCTCGGCCATGTCCACGGCTTCGACGCGACCTTGCGTCACTTCTTCTCCAAGATCGTCCGCTACGCCATCCTGATCCTGGTCACCATCATGGTGCTCGGCCAGTTCGGGGTGCAGACCGCCTCCATCATCGCCGCTATCGGCGCCATCGGTCTCGCCATCGGACTGGCGCTGCAGGGCACGCTGCAGAACATCGCCGCCGGCATCATGCTTCTGGCGCTCAGGCCCTTCCGCATCGGCGAATATGTCGAGGTCGGCTCGATTGCCGGCACGATCGAGGAGATCGGCTTGTTTGCCACCAAGCTGCGCTCCCTCGACGGCGTCTATGTGCTGGCGCCCAATTCGACGCTGTGGAACCAACCGGTGCGCAACTTCACCCGCAACGGCGTGCGGCGTACCGACATCACCTTGAGCATCGGCTCGTGGAACGATATCGACCGCGCGCAAAAGACGCTGCTGGTCATCGCCGGTGCCGAAAAGCGCATCAAGCGCGAGCCGGCGCCGATCGCTTTCGTCGCCACTCTCGGCGACACCACGGTTTCGCTCACCTTGCGCTACTGGACTTCCGCCGCCGATTATTTCTCGACCCAGATCGATATGACCAAGCGCGCCAAGCAGGCTTTTGACAGCGAGGGCATCTCGATCCCGCTGCCGCCGCCGGAAGTGCCCGCGCCTGAGGCACGCAGGCAGTAAACCTGACCGGTTCTTCATCTGGCGGCTGTCGTCTCGTCCGGCGCGAAGGCGAGTTCCACGGGCAGAGGCGTCTGCGCGCTCATCGGCGCGAAGCTGCCGCTTGTTGGAGCTGGAGTCGGTCGCCGCGCCATGACGCGCCACAGCACGAACAGACAGAAGGCCGAAGCGATGAGGATGCCGACATAGATGAAGGTCGCGGTGCCGAAGACGGCGGAAAGCGCAGTGACGATGCCCGGCACGATGAAACCGGCCAGCGACCAGGCAAACAGCATAGAGCTCGACAGCGCCAGCATCTCATCCTTGGCGGCGCGGTCGGCGGCATGCGCGCTGGAGAGCGCGTAGATCGATTCCGACGCGCCGTCCCAGATCAGGTAGACCACCACCAGAATCATCAGCGCACCGCCGTCGAAGACGATGGCGAGCACGCTGGCAACCGTCGCGAGGGCTGCCGCGCCCGCCAGCACATAGCGCCGGTCGGTGCGGTCCGAGATCCAGCCGAGCGGGATCTGCAGGATCAGCGTGCCGACCGGCATGGCCGACAAAAGCAGCGCCACATCCGCCTGGCTGTAGCCCTTGGCGGTGGCGTGGATCGGCGCGAAGCCGGAAACGATCATCGACAGGCCGCCGACGGCCAGCATGCCGGCGACGCCGACCGGCGAGATCCGCCAGGCCCGGCGGAGCGCGACCGAAGCGGCCTGCGGCGCGGGCGGCTGAGCAAGCCGCGTCATGCCGACCGGCAAAATCGACAACGCGGTGAAGGCGATGCCGATCAGCGATGCGGCCGACGTATGGATGTCTACGACGGCGAGCGTCGCGTAACCGACGCCCAGCCCGGCGATATAGGCGACGTAGAACACCGCCATCACCCGGCCGCGTATCGAATTCGGCAGGGCATCGTTCAGCCAGCTCTGCGCGACGATGAACAGGCCGCAAATGGCAAAGCCGTAAAGCGCGCGTGCCGCGATCCATAGCAGCGGGATCGTCCCTGCGCCGATTGCCACGTTGGACAGCGCGATCAGCGCCGAAAGCACCATGAAGGCGCGCGCATGTCCGACCCGCTTGACGAGCGGCCCGGTCAGGATGCAGCCGGCCAGTCCACCGGCCGAAAGCCCGGTGACGATCAACCCGGCCCAGGTGGGATCGAAGCCGTCGGCGCCGAGGCGCACCGGGATATAGGCGAACATCAGCCCGTTGCCGATCGCAATCAGTGCCATCGACACGATGACGCTGGCAATGGCAATCAGCGGCGCCGATTGCGCGGCGCGGCCCGGATCGGTCACTGCTTGATTCTGCTTCAGCATGCTCGCAGCTTGGCTTGCCGGCCGGCCAAAAGCCGCCTCAAAAGCGACATGGCGCGCCTTACCTTCCCCCCTTGTGGGGGAAGGTGGATCGGCGCGCCAGCGCCGAGACGGATGAGGGGTGATCCAGCGGAGTGAGACGTTGGCGTTCCCTGGAACACCCCTCATCCGGCAGCTTCGCAGCCACCTTCTCCCACAAGAGGCGCTCAGCTCGTCGCCGCCTTGCGGATCGCCGTGGACGACAGCGAGGAGCGCGGGCCGTGGATGAAGGTCCAGGCTGGCGCTTGCATGCGGGCAAGCAGCGGAGCGTCGCCCTCGTCGATGCGGGCATAGTCGAAGGTCTTGGCGACTACCGAAGACAGGAAGGAGAGCGTGGCGCCCGGGCGATCGATGACCGCGATCGGGAAGGTCAGCACGATCTCGCGCCAGCGCTGCCAGCGATGGAAGTCGCGTAAGCTGTCCGCACCCATGATCCACACGAAATCGACGCCCGGGTTGCGCGCCTTGACCAGCGCCAGCGTGTCGGCGGTGTAGCGCACGTGCCGCGCCGCCTCGAAGGCGGTGACCTTGATCCTGGGATTCCTGGCGATCTTTTCGGACCGCTCGATCCGCTCGGCGAGCGGCGCCAGTTCCCGCACGCTTTTCAGCGGATTGCCGGGCGTCACCATCCACCACAGCTGGTCGAGCGCGAGCCGTCTGAGCGCAATCTCGGCAACCAGCGCATGACCGCCATGCGGTGGATTGAACGAGCCGCCGAACAAGCCGACGGTCAGGCCCTTGGCGGCATACGGCATGCGGAGATAGCGGGCGGGGACGGCAGGCTCGAGCTGGGAAAGCATGGTGCTAGGCGCCCCCCTCTGTGGGCAAAAAACGTCAAGGCCTCACCTGTCCCGATCCGCGCACGCGGTATTTGAACGAGGTGAGCTGCTCGACGCCGACCGGTCCGCGCGCATGCATCTTGCCGGTGGCGATGCCGATCTCGGCGCCCATGCCGAATTCGCCGCCATCGGCGAACTGCGTCGAGGCGTTGTGCAGGAGGATCGCCGAATCGATCTCGTTGAAGAAGCGCTCGACCGCCCTCGCGTCCTCGGCGATGATCGCCTCGGTGTGGTGCGAGGAAAACGTCTCGACATGCTCGATCGCGCCGGCGACGCCGTCGACCAGCCTCACCGCGATGATGGCGTCGAGATATTCCGTCACCCAGTCGGCATCGGTCGCCGGGCTGGCGTCGGCGAAAGCTTTCATCACCTCGGCGTCGGCATGGATCTCACAGCCGGCGGCGCGCAGCGCCTTCAGGATCGGCACCAGATGCGTCGAGGCGACCGCGCGGTCAACCAGCAACGTCTCGGCCGCGCCGCAGACGCCGGTGCGCCGCATCTTGGCGTTGACGGCGATGTTGACCGCCATGTCGAGCTTTGCCGAGCGGTCGACATAGAGATGGCAGATGCCTTCGAGATGCGCGAAAACCGGCACCCGCGCCTCGGTCTGCACGCGCCCGACCAGGCTCTTGCCGCCGCGCGGAATGATGACGTCGAGATTGCCGCCGAGCCCTTTCAGCATCTCGCCGACGGCGGCGCGATCGGTGGTCGGCACCAGCTGGATGGCGTCTTGCGGCAGGCTGGCCGCCTTCAGCCCTTCGATCATGCAGGCATGGATCACTGACGACGAATTGATCGAATCGGAGCCACCGCGCAGGATCACCGGATTGCCCGCCTTGAGACAAAGCGCGCCTGCGTCCGCCGTCACGTTGGGGCGGCTTTCATAGATCACGCCGATGACGCCGAGCGGCGTGCGCACGCGCTCGATATTGAGGCCGTTCGGCCGGTCCCACTCGGCAATCACGTCGCCGACCGGATCCTTGAGCGCGGCGATCTCGCTTATGCCGTCGGCCATCGCCGTGATCCGCGAGGGGTTGAGCTTCAGGCGGTCCATGAAAGAGCCAGACAAGCCGGCTTCCCTGCCATTCGACATGTCGATGGCGTTGGCTTCGAGGATGGCTTGCTCGTTGCGCAGGATGGCATCGGCCATGGCGACCAAAGCGTCGTTCTTGGCTTTTGTGGAAGCGACGGCTAACGGTCGCGCGGCGGCGCGGGCACGACGGCCGATATCGGCCATCAGCGCCACGGTGTCTTCGCCGGATTTTTCATGCAGCTTCAGCATGGTTCATCCTCCGCTCCAGAGCGTTTCAGCGTTTCACGGAAACGCCGAACCGCTCTATCTCCTTGTTTTGACGCAATTCCGGACGGAAAACCGTTTCACACTTTTCCTGGAATTGCTCTAGCCGTCGGCCAATACTTGGTCGCCGGCAACGCTTACCACAAGGTCGTCGCGATGGATCATCGCCGAACGCGCCTCGTAGCCGAGCACATTTTCGATCTCGGCCGTCTTCAGGCCCGCGATCCTTACGGCATCGGCGGCATCATAGGCAACAAGGCCACGCGCGATCTCTCGGCCTTCGGGCGACAGGATCGCCACCGTGTCGCCGCGCGCAAAATTGCCGCTGACCAGCTTGACGCCGGCCGGTAGCAGCGACTTGCCCGACTTCAGCGCGCCGATGGCGCCCGCATCGACGGTGAGCCGGCCGGCCGGCTCGAGCTGTCCGGCGATCCAGGTCTTGTAGCCTTTCACCGGATTGGCGCTTGGTTTGAAGAACGTCGCGCGCTCGCCGCGCTCGATCGCCATCAGCGGCGACAGCCTTGTGCCCGACGTGATGATCATCGCGGTGCCGGCGGCGTTGGCGATCTTGCCGGCATCGAGCTTCGTGCGCATGCCGCCGCGCGACAGCTCTGAAGCCGCCGCGCCCGCCATCGCCTCGATGTCGGGCGTGATGCGGTCGACCACCGAGATGAATTTCGCTCCCGGATCCTTCGCCGGAGGCGCCGTATAGAGTCCGTCGATGTCGGACAGCAGCACAAGCAGATCCGCGCCCATCATGGTGGCGACACGCGCCGCCAGCCGGTCATTGTCGCCATAGCGGATTTCGGAGGTCGCCACGGTGTCGTTCTCGTTGATGACCGGCACCGCCTTCATCTTGAGCAGCGTCGAGATGGTCGCGCGCGCATTGAGGTAGCGGCGGCGTTCTTCAGTATCGCCAAGGGTCAAAAGGATCTGGCCCGACTTCAGCCCGTCCTTGCCGAGCGCGTCCGACCAGGCGCCGGCGAGCGCGATCTGGCCGACGGCCGCAGCCGCCTGGCTTTCCTCGAGCTTCAGCGCCCGCTTGCCGAGGCCGAGAATGGTGCGGCCAAGCGCAATGGCGCCGGACGACACGACCAGGATTTCAGCGCCACCCTCGGCAAGCACTGCGATATCCTCGGCCAGCGAAGCCAGCCAGTCGCGCTTCAGCCCGCTGGTCCGGTCGACAAGCAGCGCCGAGCCTATCTTGACGGTGATGCGCCGGTATTTCTTCAGCGACTGCATAGCTATTGCCAGCGTGTATCGACGGGTGCCGCGACCTTGTCGCGCGCCTCGGCCACCACCATTATCAGCGCCCGCAGCACCGCTTCGACGCCCTCACCGGTGACAGCCGACAACAGCATCGGCGCGCGGCCGGCGGCGCGTTTCAGCGAAGCGGCCTTCTTCTTGCGCTCATCGGCATCGAGAATGTCGACCTGGCTGAGCGCCACGATCTCAACCTTGTCGGTCAGTCCGTTGCCATAAGCATCCAATTCGGCACGTACGGTCTTGTAGGCCTTGCCCGGGTTTTCCTCCTGCGCCGAGACCAGGTGCAGGAGCACGCGCGTACGCTCGACATGGCCGAGAAAGCGGTCGCCGATGCCGACACCCTCATGCGCGCCTTCGATGAGGCCCGGAATGTCGGCGATGACGAATTCGCGCGCGTCGATGCGGGCGACACCGAGGCCGGGATGCAGCGTGGTGAACGGATAGTCGGCGATCTTCGGCTTGGCCGCGGTCACCGCCGCCAGGAAAGTCGACTTGCCGGCATTGGGCAGGCCGACCAGCCCGGCGTCGGCGATCAGCTTGAGCCGCAGCCAGACGTTCATCTCTTCGCCGGGCAGGCCGGGATTGGCGCGGCGCGGCGCCTGGTTGGTCGAAGTCTTGAAATGCTGGTTGCCGAAACCGCCATTGCCGCCCTTCGCCAGGAGGAAGCGCTGGCCAACCACGGTCAGGTCGCAGATCAGCGTCTCATTGTCTTCCTCGAAGACCTGGGTTCCGGCTGGCACCTTCAGCGTCACGTCAGCACCCTTGGCGCCGGTCATGTTGCGGCCCATGCCGTGCGTGCCGGTCTTGGCCTTGAAATGCTGCTGGTAGCGATAGTCGATCAGCGTGTTCAGACCATTGACGGCTTCCAGCCAGACATCGCCGCCGCGACCGCCGTCGCCGCCGTCCGGGCCGCCGAACTCGATGAACTTTTCGCGCCGGAACGACACTGATCCGGCACCGCCGTCGCCGGAACGTATATAAACCTTGGCTTGATCGAGGAATTTCATCGGCGTTTCGGGTTTCTGCTGATGGCCTTGAGAGATTGCTCTAAAGCATGTTGAGATTCAGGTCAGGCCGAGCCGAAAATGGCGGGTTCCGAGAACCGGAGCGGAGCGTACTTAAGTACGTGAGCACCGGCCTACGCCGGCCATAGCCTTAATTTTGCTGCCCCGCCACTCATATGTGCTTCGGCCGGCGAAGGCCGGAAGCGCAGGAAACCGGCATTTGCAGGCCGGCATCACCTGAATATCGACATGCCTTAAACCAAGGCGGGGCCAAGGGCGAGCGCGATTTGCGACTAAAGCGCCGGATGCCCTTTTGCCGGGGACGCGGTAGCACTGGCGCGGGCGCGATGGGAGGGGCGTGGGTATGAAGATCGTTTCCTACAACATCCGGTACGGCATCGGCCTCGACGGCAAATACGATGTCGGCCGCATCGCCGACGCCGTACGCAGCGCCGATGTGATCGCGCTGCAGGAGGTGACCCGCAACAATCCGAGGAATGGCGGTCGCGACATGGTCGCCGAGATCGGCGAGGCGCTGCCCGACTATTTTGCCGCCTATGGCAGCAATTTCGAGGTCAATATCGGCTCGCGCCTGGAGAACGGCCGCGCCATCTCGACCAGTTTCCAGCTTGGCAACATGGTGCTGTCGAAGACGCCCATTCATTTGTCGCGCAATCTCCTTTTGCCGCGCAGCCGCAGCCTCGAGACGATGAACTTCCAGCGCGGCGCGCTCGAAGCGCTGATCGAGACGCCGCTCGGCTTCATCCGCTTCTATTCCACCCATCTCGACCACCGCAGCCCGGTCGAGCGCCAGAACCAGATCCGTTTCCTGCGCCAGCGCCTGCTCAACTACACGCTGGAAGGCGGCGGCCTGTCCGGCATTCCCGAAATCGGCCTGCCGGACCTGCCCTATCCGGAAGCCTTCATCGTCATGGGCGACTTCAACATGTTGCCGGGCTCGCTCGAATATGTCGAACTCGCCGGCCGTTCCGACCATGAGTTCGGCATGCCGCTGACCGCCGATCTCGCCGTCGATATCGCCCAGCGTCTTGCCGTCGCCGATCTGGTCACCTGGGTCGATCCCGACCGCCCCGAAAACAAAAGCCGCTACAAATGCATCGACTATATCTTCACCAGCGCCTCGCTCGCCGGATCGCTGAAGCGCCTGTGGGTCGACCGCCAGGCGGTCGGCTCCGACCACCTTCCGCTCTGGGCCGAACTGAGCTGAGCGGCTTTCGAGAACCGACGCCTAGGCGTGTCGCTATTCAGGTCAAGCCGGCCTCACCTGAATTTCAACATGTCTAAAGCGCGTCGCGATGAAACGGATTCAGGCGACGCGCTTTAAGTCTTTGTTTTGATGCATGTCGTTGTCCCAAAACCGCTGCGCACTTTTGGGCGACATGCATTAGAAATGGACCCAGTTGCGCAGGCTGGTCCACGTCTTCCTATCGAGGCGGTAGCGCTCGACCGGCACCTGGCCGGCGACGATCGAGTTCAGCATGCCCTGGCCGGCATACTGGAAGCCGCATTTGTGGATGACGCGGCGCGAAGCCGGGTTGATCACCCTGGTCGAGGCATGCAGCACTTGGATCGAGGTCTTCTGGAACGCAAGGTCGACCAGCGCGTGGGCCGCCTCGGTGGCATAGCCGCGCTTCCAGTAAGGCTCGCCGATCCAGTAGCCGAGCTCCAGCCCGCGATCGGTGGTGTTGAGACCGGCGCAGCCGACGAAGGTTTCCGTGCCGGCCAGGGTAAGTGCGAAGACGATGCCGGAACGCCGTGACGAGGCCATGGCGAGAAACGCCCGTGCCTCGGCTTCGCCGTAGGGATGCGGCATGCGGGCCAGCATCTCGGCGACGTGACGGTTGTCGGCAAGCTCGACCAGTTGTGTGATATCCCGTGCATGGGGAGCTCGCAAGATCAGTCGCTCGGTGGTCAGCACCGGGCAGTCTATCGCGTAACTTTCGTCGTCTGTCGCTTCCGCTTCGGCAACCATTTCAA
Source organism: Mesorhizobium montanum (assembly GCF_033977145.1). Classification (NCBI taxonomy): domain Bacteria; kingdom Pseudomonadati; phylum Pseudomonadota; class Alphaproteobacteria; order Hyphomicrobiales; family Phyllobacteriaceae; genus Mesorhizobium; species Mesorhizobium montanum. Next base: position 103,810 of record NZ_JAVIJF010000007.1, read on the forward strand.
AGTCCTCCAGGCAAAAGAAAAATAAAAAAGGAGAGATGGGAACCCATCTCTCCTGATCCTTTTCCTGGCTTGGCCAGACACCGGTCCCGAGATGGGCGCCGGTGTTATGGTGCGGAACCGGCTACTCCGCTGCTTTGGTAATCGGGTTCACCGATACGTAGGTTCGGCCGTTGGCTTTCTTGTTGAAGGTGACCGCGCCGGCTTCGAGCGCGAAAAGGGTGTGGTCTGTGCCCATGCCGACGTTGACGCCGGGATGCCATGTCGTGCCGCGTTGGCGGATGATGATGTTGCCGGCAAGCACGGCTTCGCCGCCGAACTTCTTCACGCCGAGACGCTTGGAATGCGAGTCGCGACCGTTGCGCGACGAGCCGCCAGCTTTCTTGTGTGCCATCTAACTAACTCCGATACGCCCTCGAGGGCGTTTGAATGGTCTTATGAACGCGTTCGCGTTCCGTTTCAAGTCCGACCCGGCGATCGTTTCGCCGGAAATTCTTACTTCTTCGCCAGTTCCTTGGCCTGCTCGCGCCAGTCCTTGATCTGGTCGGCGCTGAACGGCATGTGCTCGTCGATCTTGGCGACGTCCTTGTCGGTGAGCTTGGCGAGCTGCGCGAAGGTGACGATGCCCTGCTCGGCAAGGTCCTTGGCCGCGACCGGGCCGATGCCCTTGATGACCGTCAGGTCGTCCGGCTCGCCCTTGGGCGCGTTGAACAGCGGCGCGGCCTTTGCCTCTTCGCCGGCCTCTGCCTTGGTTTCCTTCTTGGCCTTCGGCTCCTTCGGAGCAGTCTCGGCCTTCGCCTCGGCGGCGACTTCTGCCTTTGCCTCTGCCTTGGCTTCCGGCTTCGCAGCGGCCTTCTTCGCCGGCTTGGCGCCACCCAGCAGGATCTCGGCGATCCTGACGGTGGTCAGCAACTGGCGGTGGCCGATCTTGCGGCGCGAATTCTGGCGGCGGCGCTTCTTGAAAGCGATGACGGTGCGGTTCTTGCCCTGCTCGACGACTTCCGCCGTGACCAGAGCGCCATCGACGAATGGTGCGCCGAAGGTGACATTCTCGCCCTCGCCATGCGCGAGCACATTGCCGATCTCGACGATATCGCCGACCTTGGCTTCGACTTTCTCGATCTTCAGAAGATCGTTGGCGGCGACGCGATACTGCTTGCCGCCCGTTTTAATGACTGCGAACATTTTTTTGCCTTTCGCTGTTCGGTCGGCCTTGATGAACCGCGTCAGGGCGGTTCGGCCGTCTTTTTGTCAGTCTGCGGGTTCGAAAAACAAGCGGCGCGGAAGAGACTCCACGCCGAATGCGGGCTGTCCCTAACCGAAGGTTGCGTTGGAGTCAAGGCAAGCTGCCGTTGCGGAGACTGTCATTGGCACGCCGGGCTAGTCAGGACAACACGGCGGTCCGGAATGTCGGAAGGCGGGCCGCTCGCCAGCCTTAGGCGACTGCGTTGCCATGGCTTTTCGAAGAAGCCGGAAATCGGGCGAATAGGGCCTTGTAAGTACTGCGCCCAGCCGTTATCTAGTGCGCCGCGCCGGCAACGGCCGACCATGACCTCGCGGAGAGGTGGCAGAGTGGTCGAATGCACCGCACTCGAAATGCGGCATACTCGCAAGGGTATCGGGGGTTCGAATCCCTCCCTCTCCGCCAGTCAAGCCCCGAAAAGCCCAGATTTCTGCGGTTCTTGCTTAGGCAGTCTCTCCTTTCCCACCAGTTTTCCCACCAGTACGGTCAAACGCAGCTGTCGCGCACGTCATTCCTCACCACATGAAGCGCGTCAGCCACTCGCTCTAACTCTGACAACTTGAAGAGGCGCCGCCCCGCTCCCGTTTGACAAACAACGTTTGGCTCGCTGCCGGAGCGCGGGTCCGCCTTTGCGCCCGCATAGCCCATGCGCAAGGCAATTTCGGACATCGATACGCCTCTGCATGTTACTCCGAACCCGCTGGCATGCCTGTTTTATGCGATTGCCCCAAATCGGTCCGGGAGTTTGACTAAGCATTCTCCTCGCCCCGGTTTCGCACGGAGCAAGACATCGTTGGGCGACGCGCCACGTCCCGGGTCCATCGCGATCCGTGGACCAGCCAGACCGGCGCCGGCCGACCCCGCCCCTCGGGCTCGCCCGCCGCACGCTCGGAAACCTTTATATCCCGCACCGGCAAAGCGGCGGTCATTTTCAACTTTCTGACAAACCAGGCAAACGAAACAAGGCTAATCCTCCTCCCGGAAGCCAAGCGTTAGGGCGTTCGAAAGCGGCCACCGCCCAGCATTGGCCTTCGCTAGCGAATTTAGCCGTCAGGACTACATGCTATCAGCGGCCACGACCGCGTACTTCGGTACCCCGAGCGTTGACGCACCATTGACATTCGGCGCAAGCATCACGACATATACAGTGCGATGCACATCATTGTGCCAACGAGCTAAAGGCGGCCCAACAGACGTTCCGAGCCCTCGGGTTCTAAAGTCTCTTCGGGCCGCCTAACCCTTCGCTTCTCGGGCGCCTTCTTCGGCGGCCCGATGTATTTTTGACGGTCCTTGACGAATTTCAGGTAGACGCCGAACACTCGATAATTAAGTGCTGTCCAAGACTTTGTCGTCAGCTTGTTTGGCATCGATGGGCGCTTACGTGTAATACTGTGCTTGGGGTCAAGCAGGTCGATCATCGCGTGTACAACGACACCATATTGCAGTAATTGCTGGCGCTCGGTCGTGTGCTCGGTCCGCGAGAGGAACGTTGCCAGCGGCATGATCCACCGCTTGATATGCTCGTTCGCCTCGAAGGCAGCCACAAACGCGACGAAGGTCTTCATTCCCGTCTCAGTGCGGAAAGTCTCGCCGACGGCACGCTGAAAGACCCTCGCTACGATCCGGACGCGGCGCCCCTCTAGACAATCGAAGAAGTTCTGGAGGCGCAGGCCGCGCTCGTCCTTGGCCATTGCGACTGACATGCCTTCCTGACGGATAACTTCAACTTGCGCCCAGAAGCAGCCAAATAGGTAGAGAAGGCTCGCGAGATCGTGGTTTTCGAGGCAGCGGTCGTCGGGTATCACGCCGTGGATCGCTTTGAAGTCATCTTCGGCAAGCGAGCGCAGCTTGCCGACAAGCTCGTCGGCAGCCTTCAGCAGCGGATCGAGGTGCCGGTCGACGAATTGTTCGGCCGTATCCAATTTATCTTTTCGTTTGCGCCATTCCTGGTAAGCGATGTCGAGGATCTTCACCGTCGAACCGCCGCCAAGGGCCGCCACGAAAAGTTGTCCCCACCCGGCATCTACCATTAACTGCCCCGCCTCAGTGCGCAGCAAAGCATATACTTCGTGGTGCGGCAAACCTCTACTCTATTGGCGCTAAAACCCTCACTCGATAGGGATGCGTCGCGCGGCCACGACCCGCGCAATTCCCGAGCGGGCGGATCGCCGAAGGTGGGCCGAACCATCAGAGTTTCCGATTGGGCCGAAATGAGGACCCTCAGTTGACGCTTCTGGGCGCGAGGAACGGCCGACAATAGATTTCCGCAACAGGTCGAACTCGGTCGCTCTGCGGAGTTGGGTGGCCTATGTGCTAGGCCGGCTTCCCTCTCCGGGCCGGGTTGGATTTGCTTAGGTCGAGATACCGGCCCTTGATTACCGGCGAGGTAAAAAATGCGCTTGCGGGGTCAATAGCCGCGCCAAAACGCCTCGATGTCGAAATGGGCGCCGAGACCTCTCTCTTCTGATACCTAGCCGGATCGTTCTTTGTCTTAGCCATCAGTTTTCTTTAAGAACTTTCTCGATCTCCCGCTTCGTCATACGCGCTTTACATAAGGCGGTCTTGCGCCTCGCCGCGCCACCTGGCGCTGTAGAGGTAAACTCCGTACCGCCAGCCATGTTCACGACAAACTGCCTTACAGTTCCGTTTTCGTTCTTAACCCACACTTTGTTAACAGGGTCTTGTATCGGCCGCCAGTCCAAACAATCTTCGACGGCTGCAAGCGCGTTTGCCACAGCGAGGGCAGACGGAAAGCGATCTTTCGGGTCGGGCTCAAGGCACCTCGTAATGACCCGACGCAACCTCGCGGGGACATGTTCCCCAAAGACTGTTCTATCTGGAAATGTTCCAGCGAGGATGTCTGCACCCAAAGCGCGCCGATCTATGTTGCCTGCCGCGTCTTCAAATTTCCGGAACTGACGATAGAACTCGCCGTTGCCGTTGAGCATTCGATAGAGCGTCAAACCAATTTGATAGATGTCGAAGCGGAGGTCGTAAGGGGGACCTCCAACGGCCTCCGGAGGCGCCATGCGTAGATAGAGGCCACTTGGCGCAGCGAGACCTAGCTGCATTTGCTTTGCTAACCCAAAATCGGATAGCAGCGCCTCGCCTCGGTTCGAGAGCAGGACATTATCTGGCTTGATATCGAAATGTATCAGCCCTTTAGAGTGTATGTTGTGCAGCCCAGAGAGAAGCTGGCATCCAAGGCGCACCACCTCTCTGACCGTGAAATGCCCCTTCGCCATCAAGCCCTTAACCGAACCTTTGGCGTAAAACGGCATCGCAATATAGATGTTCTCCGCATCCTCACACGCATAGTGAATTTGCACTACATTCTGGTGTGCGGTGGCATAGAGGTGCTTGGCCTCATCGAAGAACTCTACCGGGTTATTCAGATCGGCCTTCCTGATCGTCTTCATTACGATGTCGGCGCCAAGCTGAGTGTCATGAACCAGGTGAGTTTTTGAGTTGCGGCCGTCCGCCCCAATCTCACGTATCTCCGCAAAGTTGACTTCAGCGCGTTTGTACGGCCTAAGCATTCACCGCTCCTTTTGCGCAAAAAATCGCCTCACGCGCAGCTTTGTCCATATTGCCCCAATTCTCGATGTCCGGTGTCACTTCGCCGTCGAAGATCGGCTTGAGTGCCGACCTATCCATGCCTAATCGCGAGGCTATGGAAGAGATGTGGCCAATGTAGTATGCCTCGAGATCGCTGCTGGCGAAGGCCTCCTTAATCACCCCCTCTATTTCGATGCGCGCAATGGACGGACTTTGCGCCGAAGGTTCCGTTGCACGAATTCCAGCGCGGGCTACTTTATATTCCCGCAAAATATCGAGCAGATTGCTTCTAACGTATTTCAAGGCCTCAGGTGTTTCGAATGCCGATGGAATAATGATTTGCTCTACGTTGACCACGGCGTCGTCGGTAGAGTTATAAATAGCAAAAGTGACCGCGTTTGGTGCCGCGCGTATACCTATCGTAATTGTCATGATGTCTCAGCCCTCTCCAACGACTTTCTCTCTCGTTCTCGCTGACCAAGCAAGCCCCGTAACGCTAATTTAGCAACGGGAACAACAGAAGAATTTTGCTTCCTTTCAAACAGGTCCGGGGCCGTCACTCGATCGAGACACCTGCGAGATTTGAGCAGCCTATGCCGGCCAGACCAGTTGCGATTGCGCCCGTCGGCCGGTACGTATCGAACGATTGTTCTAGGAGGGGCTAAATGGCTGGGAGCAACGGCAACGGCGATCTGGCATTTACGGCGGAATTGTTCAAGGCGGCGGATAAGCTGCGCGGGAACCTGGAGCCGTCGGAATACAAGCACGTCGCGCTTGGCCTGATCTTCCTGAAATACATTTCAGACGCTTTCGAGGGGCTACACGCCAAGCTCGCGGCGGACGAATATGCCGATCCGGAAGACCCGGAGGAGTATCTGGCCGAGAGCGTGTTCTGGGTGCCGAAGGAAGCCCGCTGGTCGTTCCTGCAAGGCAGCGCCAAACGCCCGGAAATCGGCAAGCTGATCGACGAGGCGATGGAGGCGATCGAAAAAGCCCCCTCAAACGAAGGGCTGAAGGGCGTCCTGCCGAAGAACTATGCCCGCCCGACGCTGAACAAGACGATGCTCGGCGAACTGATCGACCTGTTCTCCAACATCGGCATGCATGACGGCACCGACAAGGCGAAGGACCTGCTTGGGCGGGTCTATGAGTATTTCCTGTCCGGCTTTGCCAGTTCGGAAGGCAAGCGCGGCGGCGAGTTCTTCACGCCCCGTTCTGTCGTGCGCACCCTGGTCGAACTGCTGGAGCCCTATAAGGGCCGCGTCTACGATCCGTGCTGCGGCTCCGGCGGCATGTTCGTGCAGTCGGAAAAATTCATCGAAGAACATGGCGGGCGGCGGCACGACATCGCCGTCTATGGACAGGAAATCAACCATACCACATGGCGGCTGGCCAAGATGAACCTTGCCGTGCAGGGGATCGATGCCGATATCCGCTGGAACAACGAGGGCAGCTTCCATCGCGACGAACTGCCTGACCTGAAAGCTGATTTCATACTCGCCAATCCGCCCTTCAACATCTCGGACTGGGGCGGTGAGCGATTGGCGGACGATGTCCGCTGGAGATACGGCACGCCGCCGAAGGGCAATGCCAATTTCGCCTGGCTCCAGCACATTCTGCACCATCTGGCCCCGCGCGGCACGGGCGGAGTGGTGCTGGCCAACGGCTCCATGTCGTCTCAGCAGTCTGGCGAGGGCGACATTCGCAGGGCGATGATGGAGGCCGACGTGGTGGACTGCATGGTCGCGCTGCCGGGGCAGTTGTTCTTCTCGACGCAAATCCCGGCTTGCCTGTGGATATTGGCGCGCGACAAGAGCGCCAACGGCCATCGCGACCGGCGCGGCGAAATCCTGTTCATCGACGCTCGCAAACTCGGCTTCATGGTAGACCGGGTGCGCCGCGAGTTCAGCGCCGACGATATCGACAAGATCGCTGGGGCCTATCACAGATGGCGCAACAACACAGGTGCCCATGCCGACGAGCCGGGTTTCTGTAAATCGGCCACGCTCGCCGAGGTTCGGGAACATGGATATGTGCTGACACCGGGACGCTATGTTGGCGCGGCGGATGCCGAGGAAGACGGGGTATCATTTGCCGAGAAATTCGCAGCGTTGCGAGAAAAGTTGCAACGGCAATTCGTCGAGGGACGAGCGCTGGAGGAACGTATAGTAGCGGCGCTCGATGTGGTGGCCGCGAATGATTGAGTGGCCAACAGTAAAATTGGGAGACGTGGCGGACTTCCTGACGGGGTTCCCGTTCAAGAGCGCAAGCTATTCCGACGCTGGTTCCGACCCACGGCTTCTTCGAGGGGACAACATCGCTCAAGGAACCCTTCGGTGGGATAATGCAAAGCGGTGGCCCCTGACTTTGACCGACGATGTCTCATCCTATCGCCTAGAACGGGGGGATATCGTCTTGGCAATGGACCGGCCTTGGATCGACGCTGGGCTAAAATACGCGACGGTTATGCCGGACGATCTGCCAAGTTTTCTTGTTCAGCGAGTTGCAAGGCTGCGCGGTACGCGACATCTCCGCACCCGCTTTTTGAGATACGTCATCGGCAGCAGGGCTTTCACCGACTACATTCTCGGCGTCCAGACCGGGACTGCCGTTCCGCATATCAGTGGCGGTCAAATCAAGGGGTATCAATTCCGACTGCCTCCTATCCCGGAACAGGAGCAGATTGCCGAAGTCCTCGGCTCTCTCGACGATAAGATCGAACTGAACAGGCGGATGAACCAAACTTTGGAGGGGATGGCGCAGGCGATCTTCCGCGACTGGTTCGTCGATTTCGGCCCAACCCGGCGCAAGATCGGGGGCGCAACCGATCCGGTCGAGATCATGGGCGGACTTGTCACCGATCCCGACCGAGCACGGACGCTGGCTGATTTTTTTCCGGCGGCGTTATCGGACAATGGGCTGCCGGAGGGGTGGCGGGAGAAAGGGCTGGACGAGATTGCGGAGTTCCTAAACGGCTTGGCACTCCAAAAATATCCGGCGAAGGACGATACTGACAGCCTGCCCGTCATAAAGATTGCGGAGTTGCGAAACGGCGTATCGGCCAACACTGGCCGGGCCTCGCGTGATGTTCCCTCGAAGTATGTCGTGCGCGACGGCGATTTTCTATTTTCTTGGTCGGGCAGTCTTCTCGCAAAATTCTGGACTGAAGGCGAAGGCGCTTTGAACCAGCACTTGTTCAAGGTGTCGTCCGACCAATACCCGGCGTGGTTCTTTTCCCTGTGGGTCCATCATCACATGGAGAGTTTTCGGCACACTGCTGCCTCCAAGGCCACGACGATGGGGCACATTCAACGAAGTCATCTCAGAGCCGCCAAGACAGCCTGTCCCCCGGACCATGTCGTAAGCGCGATGACTGCTACCCTCGGCCCGATTTCCGAGAAGGCAGTGCAGAACAGCCTAGAGAACCGCACCCTCACGGCAACCCGCGACCTTCTCCTGCCCAAGCTGATGTCAGGTGAACTTCGGTTGCGCGACGCCGAGGTAGAACTGGAGGCCGCCCAATGAATGTCGCCCCTCTTGGTCGCCTAGAAAAGGTCAGCGTGCGCGACGTCTGGCAGACAGAGGCCCAGCATTTCACCCCCTGGCTAGCGCGACCCGACAACCTCGCCGTTCTTGCCGAAGCGCTCAACATGGAATTGGAAATCGAGGCACAGGAGAAGAATGTCGGTCCATTTCGCGCCGACATACTGTGCAAGGACGCTGCCGATGGTTCCTGGGTTCTCATTGAAAACCAGCTTGAGCGAACGGACCACGGACACCTTGGGCAACTACTGACCTACGCGTCCGGGCTCCAGACTGTAACGATTGTTTGGATCGCCACCGAGTTCACCGAGGAGCACCGGGCGGCACTTGATTGGCTGAACGTGATTACCGACGAGAAGTTCAAGTTCTTCGGTTTGGAGGTGGAACTTTGGCGTATCGGCGACAGCCCGGCGGCCCCGAAGTTCAATATGGTCTCGCAACCTAACGAATGGTCCCGCTCCGTCGGACAGGCCGCTCGCCGGATTGAAGCGGAAGCGCTTACCGAGACAAAAGCCCTTCAACTCCGGTTCTGGACGCAACTGCAAGAACGGCTCAGAAATCACCCGAGCCTTCGACCCCAGAAGCCGTTGCCGCAGAACTGGTACGTTTTCCGCATTGGTAGGTCGGGTTTCCATCTTGGATCTTCGATCAACACTCGTGAAGAACGGATCGGGGTTGAGCTTTACATCCATCACGACAGCGCGAAGGCGTTTTTTGGTCTGCTCAAAAAAGACAAGGAAAGGATCGACGCGGAGATCGGCTTGGAGCTGGAATGGCAGGAGCTTCCGAACCGGGCGGCGTGCAGAATTGCCCATTATCGGAACGAGATCGATCCATTCGATGAAGCTAGATGGCCTGAGTATCTGGATTGGATGATCCATACGCTAGAGCGGTTTCATGCTGTATTCGTGGCGCGTGTTCGGGCTCTTGACGCGGATCAGTTCGATCCTGAAGCACCGGGGCTCTGATGGCCGATCTCGATATTGTTTATCAGAAGATAGAGACCGACTACTCGCGATCCGGCTTCCGCGAGGAGATCATCGAGGATGCCGCCATCGGCATTTTCGAGGAGCTTGGCTACATCTACGCCCCCGCTGGCCAGATTGCACCCGACGGCTCCGCTCCGCAGCGTGACGCGTACTCCGACACGATCCTGACATCGCGGCTGACGGCTGCGGTCGAACACATCAATCCAGCCATTCCTGCCGAGGCCCGGGCGTCCGCCATCAGGCAGTTGTTCGTGACGGAAACGCCGTCGTTGGTCGAGGAGAACCGGCGCATCCACCGGCTGCTCACGGAGGGCGTCGATGTCGAGTTCGTCGTGGCCGATGGCGAGATCAAGGGCGACAAGGTCTGGCTGATCGACCTCGACAACGTCGACAACAATGACTGGCTGGTGACCAACCAGTTCACGGTGGTCGAGGGGCGTCACAAGCGCCGCCCTGACATGGTCGTGTTCGTCAACGGCCTGCCGCTCGCCATTATCGAGTTGAAGAACGCGGGGGCGGAGGCTGCCGACATCGGCGCTGCCTTCAACCAACTTCAGACCTACAAGGCGCAGGTGCCGTCGCTGTTCCGAGCGAATGCCGTCCTAATCGCCTCTGACGGCGTGCTGGCGCGCATCGGCTCGCTGACGGCGGACGAGGAGCGCTTCATGCCCTGGCGCACGGTGACGGGCGCGGACGGCGATTTCACGCCGCATGGTCCGCGCGAGATGGCGACGCTGCTGCGCGGCGTGTTCGACCGGCAGCGGTTCCTCTCCCTTCTGCGCGACTTCATCGTCTTCGGTGACATGGGCGAGGGGCCGTTCAAGATCATCGCCGGCTACCATCAGTTCCACGGCGCGACCAAGGCGCTTGCCAGCGCCATTGACGCGGCTCGCCCCGGTGGCGACCGCAAGATCGGCGTCATCTGGCATACGCAGGGTTCGGGCAAGAGCTTGCTGATGGCGTTCTTCGGCGGCCTCATCGTACGGTCGAAGGAGTTGCAGAACCCGACGGTGGTCGTGCTGACCGACCGCAACGACCTCGACGATCAGTTGTTCTCCACCTTCAGCCTGTGCCGCGACTTGATCCGTCAGAAGCCGGAACAGGCCGACAGCCGCGACGAACTGCGCCGCCTGCTCAATCGAGCGTCAGGCGGCGTGATCTTCACCACGGTGCAGAAGTTCTCGCCCGAGGCCGGGGAGGAGAGCTTCCCGATGCTGACCGACCGGCGCAACGTCATCGTGATCGCCGACGAGGCGCACCGTAGCCAGTATGGCTTCGACGCCAAGCTCGATAAGGCGACGGGCAAGCGCCGCTACGGCTATGCGCACTACATCCGGCAGGCCATGCCCAACGCCTCCTTCATCGGCTTCACCGGCACCCCGATTGAGGCCGATGACGTGAACACCCCGGCGATCTTCGGCGAGTATATCGACGTTTACGACATCAGCCGGGCGGTGGAGGACGGCGCGACTGTTCCGATCTTCTACGAGAGCCGTCTCGCGCGCATCGAACTGGACGAAGACGAGAAGCCGCGCATCGACGCCGAGATCGAGGCAATCCTCGAAGACGACACGCTGTCGGAGCAAGAGAAGCAGAAGGCGAAGTGGACGACGGTCGAGCGGCTGGTCGGGTCCGAGAAACGGTTGTCGCAGATCGCTGTCGACTTGGTCGAGCACCTCGAAGCCCGTACCGCCGGGATGAACGGCAAGGCGATGGCCGTCTGCATGAGCCGCCGCATCTGCGTCGACCTCTACAGGCAGATTGCCGCGCTGCGGCCCGAGTGGCATTCCGACGATGACGACAAGGGCGCAATCAAGATCGTCATGACCGGCTCCGCGTCCGACCCGGTCGATTGGCAGCCGCATATCGGCAACAAAAAGCGGCGCGACGATCTCGCCAAGCGAGCACGCGACCCCGATGATCCACTCAAGCTGGTGATCGTGCGTGACATGTGGCTGACCGGCTTCGACGCGCCCTGCATGCACACAATGTACATCGACAAGCCGATGCGCGGCCACGGGCTGATGCAGGCCATCGCCCGCGTGAACCGGGTGTTCAAGGACAAGCCGGGCGGCCTGATCGTGGACTATATCGGCATCGCCCAGAACCTGAAGAACGCGCTCGGCCAGTACACCAAGTCCGATCAGGAAAAGACCGGCATCGACGAGGAGGAGGCCGTTGCCGTCCTGATGGAAAAGTACGAGGTGGTGCGCGGCATGTTCCATGGCCACGACTACAGCCTCGGGATTAGCGGCCAGCCCCAGCAGCGGCTCGTCGCCCTGGCCGACGCCATAGACTGGATCTTGAAATGGCAAGAGCAGGAAGCGGCCAAGGCTACAAGTATGGACGATAAGAAGAGGGCTCACAGGCGCTTTTCCGACGCGGTGCTCGAACTCAGTAAAGCCTATGCGCTTGCGTCGGCCAGCGACAAGGCACGCACCATTCGTGACGAGGTCGGCTTCTTTCAGGCGGTTCGGGCGGCATTGGTCAAGACCACGGCCACCGGCAAGATGTCGGACCGGGCTAAGAGCTTTGCGGTCGAGCAGTTGCTGAACGAAGCCGTCGCCAATGCCGAGATCGTCGACATACTGAAGGCGGCAGGCATACAGTCGCCGGACATCTCGATCCTGTCGGACGAGTTCCTTGCTGACATCCAGAAGCTGGAGAGGAAGAACCTCGCTCTGGAGGCCTTGAAGAAGCTCCTCAACGGCGAAATCAAGAGCCGTTCTCGGTCCAACGTGGTGGAGGCAAGATCGTTCTCGCAGCGGCTGGAAGAGGCCGTCTCGCGCTATCATGCCAACGCCATCTCGACGGTCGAAATGATCCAAGAACTGATCGCGTTGGCGAAGGAGATCAAAGCGTCGGCGGCGCGGGGCGAAGAGCAAGGCCTGTCCCCGGAGGAGGTGGCCTTCTATGATGCTCTCGCGGAGAATGAGAGTGCTATCGAAGCGATGGGCAGCGAGCAATTGCGCGTCATCGCCCATGAGCTTGTCGAGCAGATGAGAGGGTCAGCGACTGTCGACTGGCAGCATAAGGCGACGGCCCGCGCTCGCATGCGCGTGCTCGTCAAGCGCATCTTGAAGAAATACGGCTACCCCCCGGACCTAGAGCAGGAGGCAGTACAGACGGTACTGGCCCAGGCCGAGGTGCTGCTGCGTGAAATTGCGTAGAAGCCCATCCCCTGCGCCGCCTCGCAATCGCGTCTACTCATCCCGCCAGATGACCCGTTTCTCCCAGCGGATTTCGACGAGCCGTCTGTAACGGATGGTGTGCGCCTGCTCGCCCGTGGGATGGAAGAGCTGGGCGCTCATCCACTCTCTGCTCTTGCACTCTTGGCAGCGTACCTTCTCCCGCACCTCGTCAATCGTGACGTTCCCGATCACCTCCCGAAGTTCCGCCGGCTTGTAGTAGCGCGTGACGTTACAGCGGGCGCAACGGATGCCGGCCGCCTGCCCTGCGTCGTGGGCATGCGTCAGGGTCCATGCGGCACCTCTCGGCCACTTCTCGGGTTGCTCGGGCATGACCTGAAATGAGGAACGGCGGAGGCTCCGGTCAAGGGGGCACTTGACAGTTTTGTTCTCATTTCGTTCACTGTTGCGGATGAGCGACGAAATTCGACTGCCGAAACCTGAATATGGCACCCCGCCCGGTGTCCAGCATCATGTCTGCGAGCACGACCGCTGCGCTAAGGACGCCGGCTGGGGCTTTGCCAAGCCGAAGCAGGCACCGCACTGGTTCTGCTTTGAGCACAGGGCCGAGGGCGAGCACTGCCTATAGCTGGAGGGCCGACCATGAGCCGTCATGACATCGCCGCCGATCTGGAAAGCGCGGCCAATCAAATCGCCGAGGTGTCCCGCGCGGACCTTCAGGTGATGCTCCGACGAGCAGCCTTGATGCTCCGCAACGTAAGCGGGCTGGCTCTTGAGCCGAGCGTCCAAGAGCCCTTGTCGTACGTAGCGGAAGAAATGGGGCTCACGAGAGCTGATCTCATACGAACCATCGTGAGCGATTGGCTTGTGGCAAATGCCTATCTGCCGGTTCCGCATGCATTGGACGAGGACAGCACAGTGGAAGGCAACGCATGATCAGCGCACCACGCCATGACCGCGACTACCCCGACCGCGAGATTGACTGTCAGGAGGCGATGGAACCGGGCTTTCAGGCTGTTGTGGATTGCATGCGAGAGGCTGGGTGGCAGCGCGGCGAGGTGATGCGTTCACTTCGAGGTCGAGGCCGAGTTGGCGTTTGCGCGAGCAATGATCCGGGCCGGAAGATGATCATCCGGGTTGGGGGCTTATTCCAGACCCTTGGCCCGTGCGTAAGGCGAATGGCCGTGGGGCGTGTTGGCCAGATAGCACGTGAACTGGTGCTCTAGCTGAACCATGGCTAAGCCCTTGTCATGTTCACGGCCGCGCGGACCCTCGTCGTTGCGCCATCGACCGTCGTTGGTCGAGATCGACCAGCGCCAAGTGCCCTCCCTCAAGCCCCTCAACTTGTCGCGGTGGATGCGGCCAATGCTATTGGAGCCGAGGAAACTGGCGGAGAAACCGCTTTCGGCCGGGTCAACGGTCCAGTCGAGCCAGAACCGCGCCGCGAAACTGCGCACATACTGGGCCGCGTGGACTATGGTGGCACAAATGGCGATGGGCTGTCCGTCGTAGTCGAGGACTTCATAGCCCTCACCGCCGGCATCGCGAACTCTCAATCGTTCGGCTGTCATGACCTTCTCCAATTCGTCCTTGAGGCCGCAAACGCCCGTAGAGCGGGCGGCGAGCCGGATTGTTGAGTAAGGAGTTATGTCGGGCAGCCGTGCTGCTTCTTACTTCTCTTCGACGTAAGGGCTCACCCGTCGTCGGTTATCACGCGGCTTATCCAAAACGTGCCAAGGGCCGCTTCTCTCAAGGCACTTGCGAAGGGTGGCGTAGAGCCTTCGCGCAGTCAAGAGACTGTCACACGCTCAATCTTCCTCGCGAAAGTCCCTCAAGGACGCATGGCGCAGCTTTTCCTCGCCCTTCAGAAACTTGACCCGACCCACGAGACCCGGCTTGAGCCACTCGGCCTTTTCTTTGGCGAGCCCTTCAGGTGGCGGAGCGCCGGCCTTGCCCTGAACGCGGTCCCATAGGGCCTGCCGCTTGTCGGCTTTGAATGTGACGAATGCCCCGCCCATGTAGTGGCCCTTATCAGCCATAAGCACCATGGCCGGCTTTCCGGTCTCCCGCTTCACCCCGATGATTTCCATCTCCTTCTCAACGTAGCACTTTATCTTGCGCCAGTTCATGGTCGAGCCGCTGCGGTAGAGGCTGTCGAGACGCTTCGACACGATGCCTTCAAGGCCAGCTTCACAGGCGAGATGGTAGACGGCTTCGCCAGTGCCAGGCAGCGTCTCACTGAACTGGATACGACCCCCGGCCGGGATCACCGCTTGCAAGATTTCGCGCCTGTCCTTGAGCGGCATGTCGCGCAGATCATGGCCGTTGAGGTCCAGAAGGTCGAAGGCCACGAGGTAGAGGTCTTGGGGCCGTTTCGTGATGGCCGAGCGCAGTGCGTGGAAGTCGGAAAGTCCGGCCTCGTTGGTGACGATTGTTTCGCCCTCGATGATGAAGCTTTCCGCGTCTATCTCCTTGGCCTCGTCGGCGAGTGGCCGGTACTTGGTCGTCCAGTCGAAGCCGTTCTTGGTGTAGAAGCGAATGCCCTCAGCGTCCTTGATGACTTGGGTCCGGTAACCGTCGAACTTGATCTCATGGCCCCATTCGCCACCCTTAGGCGGCTGTTCGACGAGCTCGGGCTCCATAGGGCGGATGAACGACAGCCGAACGTGGCCGGAAGGCTTACGCATAGGCACTCCATGCAACTCGCATTTTATTCAATATGGCACACCCGTAAGTGTTCCGTTAGCTGGCGCTTATGGAACAATCGAGCGCGGACGCTGTTCTCCTTGGCCAAGGAGGAGGAAACGAGCATGGCAGACGACAAGAGCAAGCGCGGGGGCCGCGACCGGGACAAGGTGTCGGCGGAAGAGGACTACGAGGTCCGGCACTTCGCCAACAAGGTGGGCCTGACGGTTCAACAGGTCCGTGAACTGATCAAGCAGCACGGCAACGACCGCAAGATGCTGGAACGCGAAGCCGACAAGCTTAGAGGATGACCAAGCTATCGGATCTTGGGCCGCCCATCATAGGCCGGCAGCACGGCGGGATGTTGAAGGAAGGTGACCAATTCTACGCCTGCCCCGCGTGTGGTCAGGTGGTTGACAAGCGCGACCTTCGACAAGTGCTCTGGCATGAGCAGCCGGGACACCAGCGGCTCGAAATGGACGCGTGAACAATTGAACCACACACTGGCCCCCAGGCTGGCGTTCCATTTAGGTGTATACAAATCTGACTACGCCCCGGCCAAGTGCGGGGACTTTCTTCTGCGTTGTCGTCTAGCGCATCCTCAACGGCTACCCACCGGACATCTGAACAGGCGGCCTTCCAAACGGTACTGGCGCAAGCCGAAGACCCGCTGGGAGAGGTGACGCGGACCGCTCCTTCCCGGCGCAGCGATAGGATGCCACGGCGCCGGGAGAGGGCACGGATCAGCTTCAGAGCATGACCACAGCGTGAGACGCGACGCCCCAAATATCCCATTCCGCCGGGACTTTCACCTCCGCACGAATGACGAGCCGCCTGAGCATATCGATCATCGTTGCGTCCTTCTGGCGCGCGCCATCGAGGAGCAACTCAAAGCCGAGGTCGATGTCGCCTTGGCGTGCACGATCAACGTGCTGCTCGGTTGGGTCCGGAAACACCATCATTGTTGGCACTGCCATTCCCGACCTATCTGGGCTCTCGGTTAACAACGTCACGATCAAAAGACGCTCACTGACAGATGACGCCCCACCATGTGGGGCTGACGAAGAAAATCCCCGTTCGCCGGCCGATGCAGTCAGGCCATCCAGAAACGTTTTGCGGTCAATCACCCGGTAGCGGAAGGGCAAATGGCGGTTCCTGGCGAACCAGCCCGCGTCCTCCAGCAGCAGGTCGTTGATCGACGTGACTGGTTGGCAATCTTCGCTGCGTGCGATGCGCGTTGGCATTTCAACTTCTCCTTCTCCCCTCATACACTTGCGGCGACAATCGCCGCAGCGCCGGGTGATAAATTCAAAAGTTGGCAATCTCCTTTCTCGTGGTTGCGGGTGGACCCATTCCAGGACCGCCAAGGCGTTTGTCTCACCTGAACAACGAATTCCTGGAAACGCTGAGCGAGTGATCAGCGCCGCCGTGCAGAGAACATTCCCGGCTGCTTCCGCATTCTTTTCTGGGCCAGATATCTACCTTCCCGGATACCGAGCTAGTCAAGTGAGACATTTGAGACATATTCTTAAAAACCCCTTTCGTTTCATCTACTTGAGATGCCTCACCTGACGAGGATGTCAGATGAGCGCGTCACAGTGCCGGATGAGACGCGGGAACATATTCAGTCGACATCGCACGGCTTCGTCTCGGCTGCCGGAGCCGGCGTCTCGGGCCAAACCGGCATTTGCCTCGCCCGAGCCGAGACGACCTCCTGCCGGTGCAGGTCTCCCTGTTCTTTCGGTGTTAGGCCGACAAGCGCGGCGCGACGGGTTGGCGGTACATTCGCGCCGATCCAGAGACGTGCCCGTTCGCGGCCGCCGATACGCACCTGGCCAATGCTGGTGCATCCTGCGGCGTTCATGCCGTCGCGGACCGCCCTCGTCGTGATCTGCTGCCGGACCCGGTTGCTATCGCTGCCGCTACCCGCTGCCAAAACTTCCTCGATCGTAAGGAGTTCGCGATCCTTGAATTGCCCTTCACGGCATTCGTCGTAGGTCCAGCGCGCTGGCTCGGCGAGTGTTTCGGCGATCATCGAGGCTTTGGTTCCCGCGAAATCTGGAGCCGGGGCGCTTGGGTTGTAGTCGCGAATATCAAGGCGGGCCAGAAGCCCGTGGACCCGTTCAATCTCGGCACGGTCTGTCAGGTGTTTGGCCGTCTCGCTATAGAAGGCGATGGACCCAGCAACCTTTGGGCCAGCGTTCGGGTCCGGATGCCGGGCGGCGTCCGAATGATACATGGCCCAGCGCCGGTCGTCGCCTTCGACACCGACGATGGCGTCGGCATGATTTGACATCGCGATAAAGTTGATCCGTGGCCGGATCATATAGGGGCGTTTGTTCTTTTCGTTGATGGGGATCAGACGCTCGTCGACCGACGATGCGTCCTTCAGGCGGTTGTAGGCCCGTGCATCCCCAGTCAATTTGAGTTCGGAAAGAACGACGATCTTTGACCGCATCCAGTCGTTGAAGGGCGATGCCAGCCGTTCTGGCGTGACGGTCTCGACGTTGTGCCGTCCCATGATCTGGATAAACGGTCCCAGCGACATGTCCTTGCCGGTGCCTTGGCCCCCAATGGTAAGCGGGATTTGGGACGTGCGCTTTTCTGGATGCTGCACATTGAACGCCATCCAGCGGATCAGGAACCGGCGAAACTCGCGATTGGGATACACGAAGCGCATGAGGCGCAACCATGCGCGCGGGATGCCGTGACTTTGCCCGACATCAGAGCCAACCCAGATGTTGACGCACGGAACGCGCCTGCCATGCTCGTCCTCGTCGTCCACCACCGCCGATGAGTTCCCTGGCACATAGGCGATGCCATACACGCGCCGCACGATACCGTGGTTCAGAAGGTAGTTAGACGCGCGACGGTAGCCGGTCCCTCCGGCGGGAAACAAGGAAACCACTGCCTCATGGCGATCAAGTTGCTTGTCGGACAAGAACACGCGGGCCAGTAGGTCGTAGAACTCGTCGCGGGATGCGACATAGATGAACCGCAGGCCTAAGGCCGTGATCGCCGCAGCCTTGGCCGCGTCGTGTTTTTGGTCTCGGTCCGAAAGCTCCTGCGCCTCACGGGCGATCCGCTCCTGCACTTCCTCGACCGGCACGCCCAGCGCTTCCGCTTGGACCTGCTCGCTCGCGAGGAACACCTGCCGGGCGATGAAATTCGCGCCGGTGACTGGCACAGGCTCCCCGGTGAACACGTCCGCCAGATGCCCGGACCCGTCATCGACCAGCGCGCCGGACTTGCGCCGGTCCTCGACCTGGCGCTCGTACTCTGCGTACATCAGGCCGTGCATGTCCTTGACGGTCAGGTGGCCGCATTCGCCGTGCTGGCACTTCACGATCCCGCCGCCGAGGAAGGCGAACCCGCTCTCCGGCCGCTGCGAGTGTGCCGCCATGTTCGGGCAGTTGGCGTCCACCTTACCGGGGCCGGAGCCGCGCCGAGGATCGCCGCCGACTTCCGCCCAAAGCTTGATGAGCGGGTCTGAAAAATCCGCGGTGCCGGACCCGTCACGGACGTTCGCCATGGACAGGAAGTTGCCAGACCTAGCGATCGTCCAGAAGTCCGGCCCGAGCAGGCGCTCGCCAAGGGCCTCAAGGTCAATCGTGTTGGTGGGGTTCCACTCGATCAGGCCGCAGGACGGGAACGAGCCGTCGAACGGGTTCTGATAGGCTTCCTTGGTGTTGGTCCCCACGTACAGGCGAATGAGCCGGACCGGATCGGCGGTGCCGGGATCGGTCAGGTTGTGGTGCTTCATGTAGTCACGGCTCGCGGCGAGCAACTGCACGCCGTCCGTGTCGGTGGGATCGACGGGCTTGTTCAAGACCCAGCCCCACGTCTGATTGCCGGGGGAAGTCTCAATCTTGAAGGTGGGCGGGCAACCCATCGCCTGCATCAGCTTGATCGGATCGACCTTGGTCCCCACGTCGTCCGCGACGATGAGGACGTGGCGCATTACCGCGCCGAGGGTCCGCCCCATGCCGGGCTTGAGCGGGGCAATCGTGAAATAGTTGTTGAAGCCGGGATCGAACGGAATGCCATTCCAGCGCCGGCCGAACCACTTGGCTTGTCCAAGCCCCGGCTCCGGGCCGAAGGTCACGACATGGATTGAACTCCGGTCCACGCGCGGCCCAAAGATGGTTTCGAAAAACCGTTCAATGCTGAGCACGGCGGAAGGCGCCGACGGGTTGTTTTCATTGGCGGGCTTGGAAATGATGGCGCCCGCGACCAAAGCGCGAGCTTGATTTGCCAAAGCGGTCAAGGTATTAATTCCTATCCAAATTTTCTTCGCTGGCGCTCGTGTGGGGTTGCCTGCGTCGAAGAGAATGAATGTTTCAGCGGCCTGCCATCGTTTGGCGGGCCGTTCTCGTTCTAGGCGGCGATGTTTGAGACCTGCAGCGCGATCCACGCCTGAACATGGGCGCGTGACCAGCGCACCGCTTTGCCGATCCTCGCGGGTTTTGGAAACCTATCTTCTTTCATCAGGCGATATATCGTCGTCTTTCCCAAGCCAGTGTCGGTAGCAACCTCTTGGCAAGAGATAAGCTGGTCACGGTCGTTCTGGTTCGCGGGCGGGTGGGGCATAGCGTTCTCCTTGGTTCGATGGGGCTGTAGCGAACACCACATGAACCTGCCCGGCGGACAGAGGCAAGCAAAATTTTGGTAAGCTTTTGATTTAGTTGACAAAACAGGCAGATTTGCGCTGCGAACCGCAGCACAAGCAGCCGGCAAGGCCATGCAAATAAAAGCCCGACCTCTCCCCTAGCAAGGGAGAAGTCGAACGTTCTGAATATGAGGAAATCGCTTAGGCGGCCAAGGCGATTGGAACAACATTTGCCGGCTTCGAAGGCGGCAAGCAGAATTCTGCCCATGCTGACATGAGCGCTGCGCGCTTCTTGATGGCAGTGTTGCGACGGTAGGCGGCAACCGT
The DNA here is from genome assembly GCF_033977145.1 of Mesorhizobium montanum. Taxonomy (NCBI): domain Bacteria; kingdom Pseudomonadati; phylum Pseudomonadota; class Alphaproteobacteria; order Hyphomicrobiales; family Phyllobacteriaceae; genus Mesorhizobium; species Mesorhizobium montanum. The sequence goes on from NZ_JAVIJF010000007.1 coordinate 123,910, forward strand.
TTTGTCGCGAATGACGTGCGCCAATGAAGCCTCGATCGTCTCGTGAGTGAACTCGGTCTCGTCGCCGGCCCAATCGCGGAACGTCGAGCGGAAACCATGCGCTGTAATATCTGCACGCTTCATCCGGCGCAGAACGGCTGTCAGCGTCATGTCGGAAAGCGGCCTGCTCTCGCCCTTGGCTGCTGGCTTGCCCGGAAAGACAAGGCCGTGCCTTTGATCGGGGTCGGGTTGCGTGCGCCGCAAGAGTTCGACCGCTTGCGTGGACAACGGTACGATATGCTCGCGAGCGGACTTGGTGCGCTCGGCGGGCATTGTCCAAGTCGGGATCGCAGCATCAAGATCGAATTCCGCCCAGACCGCGCCCCGAACCTCGCCGGACCTCGCGGCGGTCAGGATCAGTAGTTCCAGCGCACGCGCGGCGGTTCCCTCTCGGGCGCGCAGCGCGGTCATGAACGCAGGCAGCTTGTCGTGGTCGAGACGGGCGAAATGGCCTTTGCTGGGTTTGACGCTGTCGTTGAGGCGATCCAACCGCACGGAGAGGTCTTTGGATAGTGCAGCCGGGTTCTCGCCCGTCCGATAACCGTCAGCCTTTGCATGAGCGAGGATGTCTTCCAGCCTCCCACGCAGCCGACGCGCGGTTTCTGGCACCGCCGCCCACAAGACGCGACTGCCGCCGCGCTTCGCTTCGGACTTCGGCACCTGCTTGAAAACCGTCAAGATGTCATCCTGGGTGATATCCGCAAGCGGGATACCGCTTAGGGGCTTGGCATAGTCGCGCAGGGTCATTTCCCATTGCTTCTGATGCTTCGTGTTCTTGAACTGGCGTTTGATATCGGCCAAGACCTTGTCCGCGTAGTCGCCGAACGTCATCGAGGCCTTGGCTTGTTCCTCCTGCTGGACTTGTTGTGCCACAGCAGCGGCCTTCTCAGCCTCGATGGGATCAATGCCTGCGCGGACCTGGCGCATGATGTCTTCGGCCCTTTCGCGCGCCTCCAGTAGGCTCAGACTGCCTGCCTTCTCCTTGTCCGCGCTGCCAACGCCCATTACGCGCCGCTTTTTCGTTGTCGGCGACGTGAACCGAACGGTCCAACTGCGGGCGCCTATCGGATTGCCCTTGGTGGGCTGGCCGACCGTCAGATAGAGGCCGTTGCGATTGTCGCTATGCTCGCCGCTTCCCAATGTTTCGACTTCCCTTGCGGTCAGCGGGCGGCGGTTCCTTGATCGAGTGGTGTTCATGGTGCGCTCTCTCGTTGCGAGTTGATGTCGCCATCACCTCCCTTGCCCTTCCCACCAGTTTTCCCACCACCTTCGGTGGGATCGCAAAGACCTACTGGGTCCAATGGCGAACCGGCATGAACGGGCACGTGAAATTCTAACTCACCCAACTACCTGAATTCAAAAGATAAATTTGGTAGATTTGGGCCTGTCAGACACCACAGGGAACTCTGGCGAACGCAACGAGTGTTAACGCCTCCCTCTCCGCCATCCTGCTTCGCGCTTCGCGCTGCGCAGGACAAGTCTGGCGAATTCTTCTCAGCGCCAAGCAAAATGCCCTCCGAAGCCTTGGCGAAGGCGGGCGGCTCCGTGGAAGACCTATCCCAGCGTCGCCAGGCGTTCGATGAAACGGCCTTTGCCGGCATGGCGATCCCGGATCGATTGAAGCCGGAGGCGGAATTCCTCGCCACGGCCCTGTTTTTCGGCGAGCGCCAGGAGATCTGAAAGCAGGGCCGCCGCCTTGTCATATCCGGCGGGATTGCGCCGCCCGATTTCATCCTCGACGTCTGTCCAAACGCTTTCGCCCCGCCGGCGGATGTCCTCAAGCCGTACTTCACGTGCCTTCTCGGCCGCCTCCGCCTCCAGTCGCCGCCGCGCTTCCGCCAGTTCGGCCTCGGCGCGATCCCGGGCAAGGCGGATCTCGCGGGCGCGGGTCAGCAGATCGGCAGCTGTGCGCGGAGCTCCGGGCGAGGTTGCCGCCTGGGGTTCGGAGCGCGCCCGAACCAAGGCCCGCAACTCGGCGGACACATGCGGCTCGCTATTGAAAACCCGCACAAGCATGCTGCTTTTCTCAGCATCACTCATCGCCCCGATGACCCGCTCAGGCATCTCGGGAAGCGCCTCGTCCGTTGCCGCGCTTCGCTCCGCAGCAGCCCGGAGGAGATCCTGGTTGATGCAGAAGAAGTCGGCGAACGCTTCGAGCGCGTCGGTCAACGGTCCTATTCCGGGCATCGGCTCCGGTTCGTCCGGCTCGATCGCTTCGGCTTCAACGTCCAGGAGCCAAATCAGATAAAACAGCCTGAGGTCGCCCTCGAGCACATCGGCCCGAAGCGGCGACAGCATCGCTAGCCAACTCTCGCCGTCATCCCAATCACCGGGCTCCAGCTCGTCGCGCCAGATGCTCAAGATGACGTTCTCACCGGCAGTCCTGAGCGTGGAATAGTCGTTATTCCCGAGGAATGCGCCGAGGCGCTCCCCGTCGACCAACCGGGTCGGCAGCTTCATCATCAGGCGGCGCGAGCCCCAATTCGCCAGATAGAGATGGAGATCGAACCAGCGCTCCATGAGTTCGTCCGGATCGCCTTTGAAATCGCCCCACTCGTAGGAATTGGTGAAGCTGGTGGCCGTGATCCGCGCCCGTGACGACAGCTCGCGCAGGGCCCGGCGATCCGCGTCGCCAAGGGGCCGGTCGATCGCCTGGAATTCGTAGTATTGATATTCGCTCATTGCCGCTCGCACCGGATGCAGGAGACCGTCTGCTTCAAGGATTCGCAGGGCTTCAGCAAGACTTTTGATCTACGACGCCGCGGTCGCGCACCAGATTATTCTCACGCGAGCGAGAGACCTGCAGGGCCCACGGGTCGCCGTGAACGCCAACCGTTCGCCCCCTTCAAAAGCATGGCTTAAACGCAAAAACTGCTTGAAAGGCGGACCGTCCCAGGTAGCTTTGGCAGGCAAGAAGCGCGCGAGGATGACATGAGGAAGGAAGAAGTCGAGAGGCTTTTTGGCGGCGGCAGGGACGATTTCGACCTTGGTCCGATCGAAGACTACCTGCATGCCGTGGCGACCGAGCGTGAGGTGCCCGACGCCGCAATCGGGCTCTGCACGATGAGGATCGAGGAATCCGCACCTCCGCTGCGCGCGGTCCTTGAACGCGCGGCCGACGCACAGCCTTTGTCGGACGATGAAGAGATGCTGCTCTTCAGGGGCCTGTATATTCTCGGCGGCGCCCGGGACAGCCAGGCATGCCAACCCTTGCTGCGTCTGTTGCGCCGCCCGGGAAAGGAAGCCGACCGGCTGCTTGGCGATGCCATAACCGAAACCCTGTCGCGCATCATCGTAGGCGTCTTCGACGGCGACGCCGACGCGCTGTTCGGCATCATTGCCGACCGCTCCGTCGATGAATTCATCCGCGACGGTGTATTTGGCGCGGTGACCTTCTTGACCTGGGAAGGGCGCATCGAGCGCGACCGGACACGGGATTTCGTGGAGCGGTTCTACAAGGAGAGGCTTGCCGACGACTGGGATTATGCGTGGGTCGGCTGGCTGCAGGCCATCGCGATGCTTGCCCTGCGAGACCTCGTTCCGCTTGTCTACAGCGCCTGGGACGAGGGCCGGATTCCGGAAGATGTGCTTGAACGCAGCGATTTCGAAAGCGACCTGCGGGAAGCCGAGCAGCAACCCGGCGACATTGGCCGGTTCGACCGCGCCAGTCTGAGTTACATCGAGGATGTCATTGTGGCGCTGGATTGGACCCGCGGCCTTGGCGACGACGACGGCTTCGAGCTTGACGAGGACGATTTGGAACTTGGCGACGATGATTTCGAGCTCGGCGAGGACGATGGCTGGCAGCCCTCATTGCCAGACTCGGTCTGGTCGAACGCAACGCCGGTCACGAACCCGTGGCGCGATGTCGGACGCAACGATCCGTGCCCTTGTGGCAGCGGCAAGAAATTCAAGAAATGCTGCCTCGTCGACTGAGGCGCCGAATTTCCAAGACAGTTCGATCTGATATTGCCGTGTCATTCGGTGGCGTGCGCGGCGATCGCGCTCAGAAAACCTGGCCGAATTCCTTGAGCTTGGCGCCCTACTCATGCATGTCGCCCAAAAGTGCGCAGCGGTTTTGGGACAACGACATGCATCAAAACAAAAACTTAAAGCGCGTCGCCTGAATCCGTTTCATCGCGACGCGCTTTCGTCCCGCGAGCAGCCGTGCAGGCATGGCTGCGGCTACGGCGTGGCGACCTGGACAGAGCGCGGTCGGCGGGGCTGCTGCTGGCACTGCCGCCTGGCTTCGGTAAATTCAATACAACACGCCTGGCCGTGAGGCCTGGCTCAGGTCGCCCATGGTGAACCAACCCGAGGACTACGCGCTCGGCAGTTGGCCGGTCCGCCGGACATTGCGTGCTACCAGCTGATACCGACCTTCGCCTTGCCGGCATAGCTCTGGACATTGCCCGAGAATTCGCCCTGGAAGCCCAGCGAAGCAAACAGGCCGGAGCCGGATGTGTACGTCGCGCTGGCCTTGAGAAGGGCGGCGTTGGTGTCCGGCTCGGCCCCGTCGATGGTGAATGTCGCGCCGGGCAGGCTCTGGAACGTCGCTGTCACCTTGCGACCGGTGCTGCCGTTGATCGCCCAGGCGGCGCGGCCCGACAGCGTCAGCTTCGCTCCGTCCTGCAGCGCTATGTCCCTGTCGAGATTGAGGCCCAGCTCGAAGCGCGTGGCGGTGGTCGTCTGGGATCCGTAGCCGAGCGCGAAATCGCCGGAACCGGCGCTGGTTTCGGAATAGCCCGGCAGGCGATAGGCCGTGGCCTGGAAGGCGGCGTAGGGCGTCAGCGCCGCGACCGGTGTGTCGAACCGGTAGCCGCCCTCGACGCGTCCCGACCAGGTCTGCGCGTTGAAGGAAGCCTTCGGCGTATCGCCCGGCACCACCCGGCTGGTGTTGGTGTCGTTGAACCCGTAGGCCAGCACGCCGGCGATATAGGCATCGCCAAAACCCTGCCGGCCGAACACGCCGACATTGAAACTGTTGGCATGGCCGGAGCCGAGATCATCCGACAGCGAGAAGCTGGATGAGCCGCCGCCGATGGCGATGCCGAGGCGGCTGTCGCCCCAGTTCCTGACGATGCCTCCGGCGACGCCAAAAGTGTCCGAATTCGTATCGTGCGAGCCGACGCCGGCATCTCCGCCGATCTTCTCCGCACCGCCATAGACGGCGCCCCATGCCTGCCAGCGGCTGGCAAAGACTGATCCCACCAGGTCGGCGTCGTGGCTGGCCTTCATGCCGAGCGAGGCGAACTGGTCTTTGCCACCGGCCGCCTCGTCTTCGGCGTAAGCCGTCGCCGTGCCGCCACCGGCCGTCGCCGCCCCACCCTGACCTGCCTGGACATCGAGCGCATCGACGAACTGGTCGGCGCTCTCGATGCCGGCATTGATCGCGCCACCCGCCACCTCGCCGGAGAGTTGTGTCAGCCCCGCCGCCGTCAGGCCGCCAAACACCAGCGGAATGCTGCCATTGGTGTTGAAGGCGTCGATGATGGCGTTGCCGACGGCTTGCTGGTTGTTGGAAAGCCCCGTACCGGGTGGCGGAATGAACACGAGCGACAGATCGAGATAGGCGTGGGTGCCGTCGTAGCTCAAATCCGTCTTGAACCCAGATGGCAGGTTGGTGTTGACGAGCGAGTCAAAGGCCCCGCTGACATTGGTTGCGGTCAGGATGGTGTATTGCTTGGCGACATAACTGCCATTGGCGTAGGAGGCATTCACCGTCGCACCGACGAGCGTCGCCTTGCCGGTGACGTCGGCGAACGACGAGGTCGCGGGATTGAGCTGCACCACATATTGCGAGCCGGACTGGAACGCGAGATCGCCCGATATCGTCATCGACGTGCCCGGCGTGCCGTTGCCGGGTGCCAGTGTGCCGCCGGACGCGATGGTCACGGTGTTCGGAGGATCGACAAGGCCGGTGCCGGTCAGGGTGCCGCCGTCGTTCACGGTCACGCTCGAGGAGCTGGTGATCGCGCCATCGACTTCCAGCACGCCGCCGTTGATCGTGGTCGCACCGGTATAGGTGTTGGTGCCGGAAAGAATGAGCGTGCCGGTGCCGGTCTTGGTCAGCGAGCCGCCGGCGCCGCCAAAGGAGCCACCGTCCTGGATCGCGCCGGAAAAAATGGTCGAGAGATTGTTGCCGCCGACCGAGAGATTTTTCGCGCCAAGAAAGACATTGCCGTTACCTTCGATCGAGCCGGCGGTGCCGCCGGTCGTGAGACCTGAGATATCCAGCAACCCGCTGCCGTTCAGGATGAAGCGCGCGGCTCCGCCGCTGGCACTGCTGGTTATATAGGTCCCGCCGCCGCTGTTGGTGGTGATGGTGGCGCTGCCGGCCGTGCTGGCGTCGCTGAAGATTGTCGCACCGCCGGCGCTGTTGGTGATGTGGACGCTGCCGGCGCTTGTCGCGTTTAAGAAGGCCGTCGTGCTGTTATTGGTGATCGAGGTGATGCCTGACGTGTCTGCATTGAAGATGTAGAATGAGGCGTTGTTGACCACGGCGCCGTCGATTTTGCCCGTATTGCCGGCGTCGCCGAGCTGCAGGGTGCCGGCCGAGATCGTCGTGCCGCCGGTGTAGGTGCTGGTCCCGGTAAAGATCGTGGTGCCGATGCCGTTTTGCCCAACCGCACCGGTTCCCGAGATCGCGCCGGCGAAGGTGTAGGCGTCAGACCGTTTGAACGCCAGCACGCCGTTGTCGAGCACATTGCCGACGATCGACCCGCCGGCCCCGCCATTGCCGATCTGCAGCGTTCCGGCAGCGATCGTCGTGCCGCCGATGTAGGTGTTGGTCCCGGTGAGGATCGTCGTGCCGGTGCCGTTTTGCGCAACCGTCCCGGCGCCGGCAATGGCGCCGGCGAACACATAGCTGTCCGACCGGTTGAAGATCAGCGCCCCATTGTCGGCGACGTCCCCAACAATCGACCCGCCGGCGCCGCCATTGCCGAGTTCCAGCGCGCCGGCAGCAATCGTCGTCCCACCCGAATACGTATTGGCACCGGTGAGGATCGTGGTGCCGGTGCCGTTTTGCGCAACCGTCCCGGCGCCGGTAATGGCGCCGGCGAACGTATAGCTGTCGGACCGGTTGAACGCCAGCAGGCCGTTGTCGAGCACGTCGCCGACAATCGAGCCGCCGGCCCCGCCGATGCCGAGTTGCAGTCCGGCCCCGGCATCGATCGTGGTGCCGCCGGTGTAGGTATCGGCGCCCGAGAGTATCTGCGTCTGTGCGCTGGGAAACACGTGGACCGCGCCGGTTCCGGTGATGGTGCCGGCGAAATTGGCCCCCCCGCTCAGGTTCAGCGTTGCGCCCCCGGTTGTGACCGTGCCGCTGCCGAAGAGAGTGTTCACGCCTGTGTCGAAGCCGTTCAGGTCGAGCGTGGCGCCGCTGTCGAGCGTCGTCGAAGCTCCGTTGAGAAGGAAGTCGCCCAAGAGGGAATTGCCGGCGCGCAAGGTGCCGCCGACCACCTCATAGGTCTGGCTTCCAAATATGTAGATCCCGCCGGTCGCCGGCGCGAAGACCACGGTGCCGGTGTCCGTCGCCGAGCCGATCTTGAAGCCCGATCCGACGCCGACGCTAAAAAGTGAAGCATTTAACGTCAGCGTCTGTCCTGCCGCCGCGCCAAACGTTGCGGTCACGCCATCGTTTATGACGATGCTGTTCGTCAGCGTCGCCGTGGCATCCGCGCCGAGCGTAGCGTTGCCGGTGAACGTCACATCGCCCGTTCCGAGCGCCCCGCTGGCTCCGATGCGCAGCGCGCCTGCATCAATGATCCAGGGCTGCGCGGCAGTGCTGGTCCCGGTCAACGTCCAGGTGCTGCTGCCGGTCTTCTGAAATATGCCAAAACCCTGATACTGCGCGCTGGCGCCGATCTGCGACACGTCAAAGCTGCCGTTGGCAGTCCCACTGAGCCGTAGGGTGTCGGCAGCACTGAACGCAACCACGTTGCCGAGGATGTTGGTGCCCGCCTGCAGTTCCAGGGTGTTGATCCCGCCGGTGAAGCTGATCGCATTGGCGCGCGTCACTCCATCGCCAGAAAGCCCGCCCGAGATCGTGCCGCTGTTGACGATGGTCAGACCGGCGCCGCGGATACCGACGCCGCCCAAGCCTGCCGCGCCGCTCTGAGTAAAGCTATTCACACTGCGGACGACGCCACTTGCCCCGCCCGCGCCGCCTGCGATCGTGCCGGTGTTCACCAGGGAATTGGATGTGCCGGTGAGATCGAGCCCGATCCCGCCGCTGCCGCCGTCGCCAGGGCTGCCGCCGCCGGAGCCACCGTCACCGCCATTGCCACCGTTGCCGCCTGCCACGGTCCCGCTGCTGGTCAGCGACAGGCCGCTCCCGGTGACCACCGCTCCGTAACCGCCTGCGCCACCGCCACCGCCGCCGCCAATGAGGCCGGATCCACCGGGGCCGGGCGGTCCATTTCCACCGTTTCCGCCGTCTCCGCCGACGCTGGAAAGCGCCCCCGAGGTCGAAACGACCGCGCCATGGGCACCACCGCCGCCGCCCCCACCGCCCGATCCGCCGCTGCTGGCGTTGCTGCCATCGCCGCCATTGGCACCTGCGGTGGTGCCGCCCGCGCCGCCGGCGGCGGCCGGGCCAGTAACGAAGAATCCATCCCCGCCGCGTCCGCCCGTCACCCCGGCGCCGCCGCCGCCGCCGCCGGAGCCGACGGTCCCGTCGACAATGCCGGTGCTCCCATCGCCGCCGGCACCGGTCGCGCTATCCGCACCACCGGACACGCCCTTTGTCCCGCCGCCTCCAGTGCCGCCTCCCCTGCCGCCATCAGCAAATGCGGGCACAACCAGCGCCAACGAAAGAGCCAGCCCGACCGGCGCGGCCAGCCTGGTACCGCCGAGCGCCGTCGCAGATTGAAACGCGCGGCAACTTCTGCCCAGCACTCCCAGCATTATTGCTTCCCCAAGCGAAATTCGACGATCGGTCCGCCGACGAGCCGCGCCCGGAAATGTCACGCCAGACATGCCTTGCCCTCATAAAAGACCGTCGCGCGCCCTATCGGCTCAACAACATCGGCCAGATGCGCCGACTGGAACGACCCAAGGCGTGTCTCATCGTGATTATGAAGGCTTTGAACGAGAATCCGTGCGCCACCTGCAGTAGAGTGGCCAACGGCGATGGAGAGCAAGAGCGGCATTCGCGCCGCCGGCTTTTCATCTTGGCTTGTTGCTTGCCTGCAACAGTATCACGAAAGTAACCGAGCAGATGGTGCAAGTCGTGCACAAAAAAGCGGCACCGTCAGCGAAAAATAGCATCGGTCAGGCTTATGATTCGTGCGCGGCGATCGCGCTCAGAAAGATCTCCCCGAACTCCTTGAGCTTCGCCGCACCGACGCCATTCACCTCCGCGAAATCGTCGAGGTCTTGCGGCCGCCGCTCGGCCATGTCGATCAGCGTGCGGTCGGAGAACACCACATAGGCCGGGACCTGGCGTTCCTTGGCGAGCCGAAGCCGCAGCGTCTTGAGCGCGGCCAGCAAGGAAGCGTCCACGCTCTCGCCGCCCGCGGCGGAGCCCTGCGCGGCACGCTTCCTGCCGCGCGCCAGAGGGTCCCGCGTCTCGACGCGATACTGGAACGCAACCTCGCCGCGGCCAAGCGCGCGGCCGCTTTCCGAAATGGCGAGGCTGCCATGGCCGTCGGGATCCGGCATCAGGAAGCCACCGGCGACCAGTTGCCTTATCAGCGACAGCCAGACCGGCTTCCTGTGCATGATGCCGGTCTTGAAGCTGGCGAGCTTCTGATGGCCTCTCGCCAGAACCTTCTCGGTCTCATGGCCAAGCAGGATATCGATGACATGGGCGGCACCGAAGCGCTCGCCGCTCTGCACGACCGCCGCAAGGATGATGCGCGCCTCCGCGCCGCCATCGGCGCGCGGCGCCTGGTCGAGGCAGTTGTCGCAATTGCCGCAAGGCCTGGCCTCCTCGCCGAAATAGCCGAGCAGCACCTGGCGCCGGCACTGCGCCGTCTCGCAATAACCGATCAGCGTGTCGAGCCGGCGATGCGCCCGTTTCTTGTGCTCGGGTGAGGTATCCTCGTCGTCGATGAACATCCGGCGCGTGCGGATGTCGCCGAGGCCGTAGAGCATATGCGCTTCCGCCGACCGTCCGTCGCGCCCGGCACGGCCGATCTCCTGGTAATAGGCCTCCAGGCTGCCGGGCAGATCGGTGTGGAAGACATAGGCGACATCGGGCTTGTCGATGCCCATGCCGAAAGCGATGGTCGCCACCATGACGACGCCGGACAGGCTCATGAAGGTATTCTGATTGGCCTCACGCGTCTCCTTGCTCATGCCGGCATGGTAGGCGAGCGCCCGCACGCCGTTCTTCTCCAGGAAAGCCGCCATTTCCTCCGTCTTGCGGCGCGACAGGCAGTAGATGATGCCGCTCTTGCCCTGGTGGCGCTCGATGAAGCGCAGCAGCTGGCGCTTGCTGTCCTGCTTGGGCTCTATCGCCAGCTTGATGTTGGGCCGGTCGAAGCCCAGCACCAGGGTTTCGGCGCGCCCGGCAAACAGCCGCGCTTCGATGTCGGCGCGCGTGGCCTCGTCGGCCGTCGCCGTCAGCGCGATGATCGGCACGCCGGCAAACAGCCCGCGCAGCCGCGACAGGTCCTCATATTCGCGCCGGAAGGCCGGGCCCCACTGCGAGATGCAATGCGCCTCGTCGATGGCGATCAGGCTGACATCGAGCCGGGACAGCGCCTCCAGCATCCGCTCCGTCATCAGTCGCTCCGGCGCCAGATAGAGCAACCGTGTCTGCCCGGACGCCACGCGGCGCCAGGCCGCGACATTGGCCTCGCGGTCGAGCGAGGAGTTGATCGTGTCGGCGGCCACCCCGGCAAGCCGCAAGGCGGCGACCTGATCCTGCATCAGCGCCACCAGCGGCGAAACCACGATGGTGAGCCCGCCCCGGACCAGCGCCGGAACCTGATAGCAAAGCGACTTGCCGGCACCCGTCGGCATGACCGCCAGCACATGGCGCCCGGCGAGCAACGCCTCGATGACGGCGGCCTGCCCAGGGCGGAAATCGTCGAAGCCGAAGACATCTTTCAGCACGCGCCGCTGATGATCCTCGGCCCGCAGGCCGGCTGCCTGTGCCGGCATCAGGCGGACACCGGACAGGGGTTCGTTTTCGAAAGGATGTGGAGACCAGCCAAGTGATTCACCGCGTGATGCCTTGAAGTAGCGCAGCCGCCATCCGGCCACAACGGCGCCTTGCGCGAAACCTGTCGCCCGCACCAATGCCGTCATCGAAAAACGATCACCTGGCATATCGATTGGAGAGTTCCGCCGGCGCGTTCTCCAGTGCTATGATTTGGAGCCGTCGGCTGCCGACAGCAGCCGACGCAAAGGAGCCTTCACATGATCGACCCCGCCACGCTCGTCACCTACATCGCGGTGGTGCTCGGCTTCGTCTTCATCCCGGGGCCGGCGACGCTGCTTACGGTCGCGCGGGCGACGAGCTCGGGCACCAAGGTCGGCATTGCCACCGGCGCCGGTGTCGCGGCGGGCGATGTGATCCACACCATCATGGCCATTGTCGGCATCTCGGCCATCATCGCCGCCTCGGCGATGCTGTTCAGCATCATCAAATATATCGGCGCGGCCTATCTCGTTTACCTCGGCATCCGCGCCATTCTCGAAAAGGCGCCGGCCGATCTGGCGGGCAGGACGCTGCCCATCTCGGCGGGCAAAGCCTTCCGGCAGGCGATCCTGACCGAGGTGCTCAATCCGAAGACCGCTTTGTTCTTCCTCGCGTTCCTGCCGCAATTCGTGCACCCGCAAGGCGGTTTCGTCGTCCTGCAGCTGATGATCCTGGGCACCATCTTTGTCCTGCTCGGGCTCTTCAGCACGGTTGTCTTCGCCGTCAGCGCGGGCGGCCTGGGCTCCTTCCTGCGCCGCAATCCGGCAGTGCTGAAATGGCAGGGCAAGGCGGTCGGCGGCATCTATTGCGCGCTCGGCATACGCCTGGCGCTGCAGCAGCGGTGAGACGTGCCCGCCTGTCGCAGCCGTTAAACTAATCTTTACCCTGCTGCGGCACCGTTGCCCTCCTGCGGCGATGTTTGAGTACCGCGGCTTAGGCAACAAGCCCGCGCTTTACGGCGCGGGCTTTTCCTTTGAAAGGCGGATAACTCAGCCGAGGAAATCGGCCCGATGAGGCGCAAAGCTGTCGACCAGCCGTCCGGCCTCCAGCGCCCTGACGCCGTGCACGAGGTTGGACGGCACGATGAAGCTGCCGCCCGTCTCCAGGATCTCCGATCGGCCGTCGATGGTCACCTCGAAGCGCCCCTCGGCGACATAGCTTGCCTGGACATGCGGATGCGAATGCAGCGCCCCGACACCGCCCTTTTCGAAGGCGAACTCGACCATCATCAATTCATCGGTGTGCACCAGCATGCGCCGCCTGTTGCCGTCCGGCGTCGGCTCCCAGGCTTTTTCGCCTGCATGGGAAAAAATGTCGGTCATCGCTCAACGTCCGTTCGAAATTGGCGGGAAGCGGTCACCGCGCCAGCCAGCCGCCATCGACCGGCACCACCGCGCCATGCATGTAGTCCGACGCCGGCGCCAGCAAAAACACCGCCGCGTCGCCGATGTCGGCGGGCGCTCCCCAGCGGCCGGCGGGAATGCGGCCGAGGATGGCGGCACTGCGGTCGGGATCGGCGCGCAGCGCCTCGGTGTTGTTGGTCTCGATATAGCCCGGCGCGATGCCGTTGACGTTGATGCCCTTTTGCGCCCACTCGCAGGCGAGCAGACGGGTGAGGCCGAGCACGCCATGCTTCGAGGCGGTGTAGGAGGCGACACGAATGCCGCCCTGGAAGCTCAGCACCGAGCCGATGTTGACGATCTTGCCGCGCCGTTCCGGTTCGGCAAGCACGCGTCTTGCGAAACCCTGGCAGAGGCGAAAGACCGTCTTCAAATTGATGTCGATAACATCATCCCAATCGGCTTCGCTAAGGTCGACCGCATCGGCGCGCCGGATGATGCCGGCATTGTTGACCAGGCCGTCAAGCGGGCCGCTTTCGTCCCAGACCCGGCCGAGCATCTCGGAGGCCCCGGCGGGATCGCCAAGATCGGCGGCCACCGCTTCGAAGCTGCCGCCCACGGCCGCGACTTTCCCGGCCGTGTCATCCATCGCCGAGCGGCCGACGCCGATGACGAGGCCGCCGGCGCGCGCAACCGACACGGCTATGCCCTGGCCGATACCGGTGTTGGCGCCGGTGACGAGGATGCGCTTGCCCGTGAGGCTGAAGGTGGAAAGATCGCTCATCTGAGCTGGTCCATCGTCACCTGGTCGACGTCGGTGTAGTCGACATTGTCGCCGGCCATTGCCCATATGAAGGCGTAATTGGATGTGCCGGCGCCCGAATGGATCGACCAGCCCGGCGACAGCACCGCCTCCTCGTTGCGCATGACGATGTGGCGCGTCTCGTCCGGCTCGCCCATGAAGTGGAAGACCCGCTGGCCTTCGGCAAGGTCGAAATAGAGATAGGCCTCCATGCGCCGGTCATGCACATGGCAGGGCATGGTGTTCCACACCGATCCAGGCGCCAGCTGCGTCATGCCGACGACGAGCTGGCAGGTCTTCACGCCATCGGAATGGATGAACTGGAAGATCGAGCGCTCGTTGCTGGTCGCCTGGCTGCCGAGGTCGAGCCGCTTGGCGTCGCCGATGCGGATCAGCTGGCTGGGATAGGTCTGATGCGCCGGCGCGCTCAGCAGGTAGAATTTCGCCGGCTTGTCCGGATCCGCCGAGGCGAACGACACCGCCTGCGTGGCCATGCCGAGATAAACCATGTCGCGCGCCGCCATTTCGTAAGGCAGACCGTCGGCGGTGACGGTGCCGGCGCCGCCGATGTTGACGGCGATCAGCTCGCGGCGGTCGAGGAACGCCCTGGTGCCGGTCGATTTGATCGCCTCGAGCGGCAGGACCTTGTCCACCGGCATGGCGCCGCCGACGATCATGCGGTCGTAATGCGTGTAGGTCAGGCTGACGAGGCCGGGCTGGAAAAGCCTCTCGATGTGGAAATGGTGGCGCAGCTCGTCCGTCCCCATGGCCGAGGCGGCGACGGGATCGATGGCAAAGCGCGACGAAAACTCGGTGTGTTTATGGTCCATGTCTACCCTTGGCTGACGGTCAGTCGGTCGATGCGGCTTTCAGCGAATTGGCATAATAGGCCTGCCTTGCCTGCAACCGCTCGCGATAGCGCTGCTGGCTGTGGGTCAGATGCGCGCGCATTGCCTCGCGCGCGGCTTCGGCATCGCCCGCCGAGATCGCATTGAGGATGACGAGATGCTCGCGCTGCAGGCCGCGCTGGTATTCGTCGGACTGGGCGATCTCGGTCGACCAGGGCGAGGTCACGTCGCAGGGAATGGCGCGGCGTCCCAGCACGTCGAGCATCTCGACATAGAACGGATTGTTGGTGGCGCTGGCGATCGCCCGGTGAAAGGCGAGATCGGCCGGGCCGGTCGGCTGACTGGCAAGCAGGAGCCGCTCGAACTCGAAGAAGGCCTCCTGGATCGCCGCCTCCTGCGCGGCGTTGCGACGGATGGCGGCAAGCCCGGCCGATTCGATCTCGATGGCGAGCCGCACCTCGAGCACGTTGAGCGCGATGGAATCCTTGCTGCCCATGTCGGCGGCGAGCACGCCGAAGCTCGTCGAGATATGCTCGGTGACGAAGACGCCGGCGCCTTGCCGCGGCTCGACCAGGCCGTCGGCGGCAAGCTTGGCCAGCGCCTCGCGGATGACCGTGCGGCTGACGCCGAAGGTTTCGGTCAGCTGGCCCTCGGTCGGCAGTTTGTGCCCGGGCATGATCTCGCCCGCCTGAAGCTGCCTGCGGATCGCCACCACGACGGTTTCCGACAGCTTGGGTTTTCTCTCGACCCTGAGGTCGTTTGCGGTATCGGACACCTGGGGTGACCTCCTAGTGGAACAGGCTTGGCAGCCACAATGAAATTTCCGGCACATAGGTGACAAGCATCAGCACCGCGAAGGCAGCTCCGTAGAATGGCCAGATAGAGCGCATTGCCGTCCAGATCGGAATGCGGCCGATGGCACAGCTGACGAACAGCACCGCTCCCACCGGCGGCGTGCAAAGGCCGATGCCGAGATTGAGGATCAGGATGACGCCGAAATGCACCGGATCGACGCCATAAGCCATGACCACCGGCAGGAAGATGGGCGTGGTGATGATGATGAGCGGCGACATGTCCATGAACGTGCCGAGGATCAAAAGCACCACATTGATCAGCAGCAGGATGACGAGCTTGTCACTGGAGATCGCCTGCAGGAAAGCGACCAGCGCCGCCGGCACCCGCAGATAGGCAAGCAGCCAGCCGAAGGCCGCCGCGCAGCCGATGATCATAAGCACCATCGCCGTCGTGCGCACCGCGGCGGTGGTGGCGGCGACGAAGTCGTTCCAGCTCATCGACCGGTAGATGATGAGCGTCACCAGGCACGCGTAGACGATGGCGATGCAGGAGCTTTCCGTGGCGGTGAAGATGCCGGAGCGCACGCCGCCGAAGATGATGGCGATCAGGATGAGGCCGGGAATAGCGGCGACGAGCAGTTGCAGCGCCCGGCCGAAGCCAGCAAAGGGCTCCGTCGGATAGCCGCGCCGGCTCGCCACCCAATAGGCGGTTATCATCAGCGAAAGTGCCAGAAGCAGGCCCGGTATGACGCCGGCGGTGAAAAGGTCGGCGATCGAGATGCGGCCGCCGGCCGAGATCGAATAGATGATCATGTTGTGCGAGGGCGGTATCAGTAGCGCGATGATGGAGCCGACCGAGGTGATGTTGACGGCATAGTCGATGCCGTAGCCGCGCGCTTTCATCTGCGGGATCATCAGCCCGCCGACGGCGGACGCGTCGGCCACGGCCGAGCCAGAGATGCCGCCGAACATCGTCGATGCCGCGATGTTGACCTGTCCGAGCCCGCCGCGCAGATGCCCGACCAACGATCCGGCGAGCGCCACCAGCCGGGCGGCGATGCCGCCGCGCACCATTAGGTCGCCGGCGAAGATGAAGAACGGGATGGCCATGAGCGAAAAGACGCTGACGCCCGAGTTGAGCCGCTGGAACACGACCACCGGCGGCAAGCCAAGCGCGATGATCGTCGCGAAGCTCGCCACGCCAAGGCAGAAAGCAATCGGCGTGCCGATGATCAGCAGGAAGACGAACGTGCCGAAGAGTACGGTCAGCGCCACGGCTTACATCTCCTCGCCGGTTGCATGGATGTCGACGTCGACCGGGAGCCCGGCGAAACGCCCCGCGAGCCGCTCGAGCGAGAACAGGCAGACCAGCGCGCCGCCGAGGATGACCGGCAGGAAGCTCACGCCGCCGGGCAGAAGCAGCGACGGCATGACCGTGTTCCAGGTCAGCCTGGCGAGCTGGACACCGTAAACGATCATTCCGCCCCCGAACGCCAGCACGACGACATCGGAAATCGTGCGCAGAACCGCCTTGGCCGGCTTCGGTAGAAAATAGAGCAGCACGTCGAATCCGAGATGCGTGCGCTCGCGCACACCGACCGCGGCTCCGAGAAAGATGAACCAGCCCATCAGCAGCACAGCGGAGGCTTCGGTCCAGCTTGGCGAGCGGTTGAGCACATAGCGCGAGAACACCTGCCAGGCGATGATGATGGTCATCAATGTCAGTCCGGCGCCGCTGACCCAGAGCGCCACGCGGGCAACGCCCGAGAGCAGTCGCTCCACGCCCAGCCAGAACCGCCTCGAAGCCGATTGGCGCGAAGGCAGCGCGGAAGTCCCCGCGCCGCCAGATGTACTGCCCGTTCCGGTCATTTCGTGGCCTGTATCCGCGCCGCCAGCTCCTTGAGCTCCGGCGTCGCCAGATATTTGTCGTAGACCGGCTTCATGGCATCGATCAGCGGCTGCTTGTCGATCTCGCTGACCTTGACGCCGGCCTTCTCGACGATGTCGCGCGACTTCTTCTCCTGCGCGTCCCACAGCTCGCGCATCTTGACGACGCTGTCCTTGGCCGCCTGCCTTACGATCGCCTGATCTTCCGGCGACAGCTTGTCCCAGCTCGCCTTCGACATCACCAGCACTTCCGGCACGATCTGGTGCTCGTCCAGTGTATAATGCTTGGCGACTTCGTAGTGCTTGGCGGATTCGAAGCTTGGCCAGTTGTTTTCGGCGCCATCGATGACGCCGGTCTGCAGCGCCGAATAGACCTCGCCATAGGCCATCGGCGTGGCGTTGGCGCCGAGCGCGTTGACCATGTCGACGAAGACATCCGACTGGATGACCCGGAACTTCATGCCCTTCATGTCAGCCATCGAGGCGATGTCCTTCTTGGTGTTGTAGAAGGAGCGCGCGCCGGAATCGTAGAAGGCGAGACCAACGAGGTTGTGCGCCTCGAACGCCTTCAGGATCTGGTCGCCGATCGGCCCGTCCATGACGTGGCGCATATGCTCGACCGAACGGAACATGTAGGGCAGCGAGGGGACCGCCGTCTCCGGCACGATGCCGTTGAACGGACCCATCGAGACGCGGTCAAGGTCGATGACGCCGGACTGCGTCTGCTCGATCGTGTCTTTCTCCTCGCCAAGCTGCGCCGAGTGATAGACCTCGATCGAATAGCGGCCATTGGTCCGCTGCTTGATCAGCTCGCCCATATATTTGACCGCTTCGACGGTCGGATAGCCGTCGGGGTGGGTGTCGGACGACCGCAGCACCGTCTCGGCCGCGGCGGCCCCGACCATCAAGGATCCGATGGCGAATGTCGCCGCCAGCAATTTCGAAATACGCAACATGACTTCCTCCCTTTTAAATCATGGGCGCCGGCTCAGAGCCGGTACGCCTTCTTGGCAAGCGTGTAGGCAAGCTCCCGCGCCAGCTCGTGCGCCTCCTCCTCCCGCAGGCGATGCTCAGCGACCAGCCGCGCCAGGAACGCGCAGTCGACGCGGCGCGCGATATCGTGGCGCGCCGGTATCGACGGGAAAGCGCGCGTGTCGTCGTTGAAGCCGACCGTGTTGTAAAAGCCCGCCGTCTCGGTGGTCATCTCACGGAAGCGGCGCATGCCTTCCGGGCTGTCGTGGAACCACCAGGCCGGCCCGAGCTTCAGCGCCGGATAGACGCCGGCAAGCGGCGCCAGCTCGCGGGCGTAGCTTGTCTCGTCGAGCGTGAACAGGATGATTGTGAGGTCGCGCTCCAGCCCGACGCAGTCGAGCAGCGGCTTCAGCGCCGTCACATAATCGGTTCTGGTCGGGATATCGAAACCTTTGTCGCGGCCGAATTTCTGAAAAATAGCCGGCGAATGATTGCGCCAGGAGCCCGGGTGGATCTGCATCACCAGGCCGTCGTCCCGGCTCATCTTGGCCATCTCGGTCAGCATTTGCGCTCGGAACAGCCGCCGTTCGCGTTCATCGTCGGAGCCGTGCCGGATGCGGTTGAACAGCTCCCCGGCCGCCGCTTCGGAAAGATTGGCGGTCTCGGCGGTCGGGTGGCCGTGATCCGACGAGGTCGCGCCGAATTCCTTGAAATAGGCGCGGCGCTTTCGATGCGCGTCGAGATAGCCCTCCCAGGTTCCGGTATCGCATCCGGTGATTTCGCCGAGGCGATCGAGATTGGCCGGGAAACCTTCGAAATCGGGATCGACCACGGCATCCGGCCGGTAGGCGGTGACGACACGGCCGTTCCAGCCGCTGTCGCGGATCGCCCGGTGCCATTTTAGGTCGTCGAGCGCGCCCTCGGTGGTGGCGATCACCTCGATGTTGAAGCGGTCGAACAGCGCGCGCGGGCGATAGTCGTCGCGTTGCAGCAGCGTGGCGATCGTGTCGTAATGGCGGTCTGCGGTAACCGGGTTGAGCGGCTCGCCGATGCCGAACAGGTGCTCGAACACATGGTCGAGCCAGAGCCGCGTCGGCGTGCCGCGAAACAGATAATAATGCTCGGCGAAGCGCCGCCAGATCGTCCTGCCGTCGGTCTCGACCGGCGCCCCATTGAGCGTCGGGAAGTCGAGCGTCGGAACGCCGAGCTCTTCCAGCCGCACGCCCTGGCTGAACAGCATGCGGAAAATGTAATGGTCGGGCACGATCAGCAACTGCGCCGGATCGGGAAACGGCTCGTTGAGCGCGTACCAGCGCGGATCGGTGTGACCATGCGGGCTGACGATCGGCAGGTCCTTCACACCCGCGTAAAGGGCGCGGCACAATGATCGCGTTTCCGGCGCGAACAGCAGGTCCGGATCGGTCAGTGGCGCCACTCGGCTCCTCCCAGGCTGGCCTATTGGTAGATCGGTCGGAGATAATGTCAACATACAAAAATCGCCAAGTTGTATGATGACTTTTGCACAGAGCGCGGCCATTGTACGGGGCGGCGACGGGTGCTACGCCGCTGCCGTCCCATTGCGGCCCAGCGAGCGGCCGATGCGCCGATCGGAGACTTCAAACGCCAATGACCAGCCGTCTTTCCAACGCCACAATCGCGAAACTGCCGGGCGCAATTGCCATTCCGCGCTACGATCGCGGCGCCGTGACGCCCGGCATCGTCCATCTTGGCGTCGGCGCCTTTCACCGCGCCCATCAGGCGGCTTATGTCGATGCCTGCCTGGCCGACGGCGAGACCGATTGGGGCATCGTCGGCGTCTCGCTGCGCAGCCCCGACACACGCGATGCGCTGACGCCGCAGGACGGGCTCTACACGCTGGCGATCAGGGCCAGCGCCGGCGAACGATTGCAGGTGATCGGCTCGATCCAGTCCTTGCTCGTCGCCCCGGAGGACCCTTGCGCGGTGCTTGCGGCGCTGACCGATCCGCGCATCCGCATCGTCACCCTGACCATCACCGAAAAGGCTTATCTCAGGGCAGCCGACGGCACACTCGACAGCGCGCACCCCGATATTGTGCACGACCTCGCCAACCCCGGATCGCCGAAGACGGCGCATGGATTTCTCGCCGAATCGCTCGCGCGCCGACGCGCGGCCGGCGCGCCGGCTTTCACCGTGCTCTGCTGCGACAACCTGCCGGCCAACGGCGCCACGCTGCACCGGCTGCTGATCGAGTTCGCGAAGCTGCGCGATTCACGGCTCGTCCGCAAGGATGATGCCGGGCTCGCCCGACAGGGCGATGCCGAGGCCGCCCGCCAGGGCGATGCCGCCCATGGCAGCGCTGGCGAGAGGACATTAGCCGGCTATGTCGCCGATGATGTGGCCTTCCCGTCGAGCATGGTCGACCGTATCGTGCCGGCAACCACGGATACCGACCGCAAGCGCATTGCGCAACAGCTCGGGACCGAAGACGCCTGGCCGGTGATGACCGAGCCGTTCTGCCAATGGGTGATCGAGGATCGTTTCCCGGCCGGCCGGCCGGCCTGGGAAAAATTCGGGGTCACTATGGTCGAGGATGTCGGCCCTTTCGAGGATATGAAGCTCAGACTGCTCAACGGCGCGCATTCCGGCATCGCCTATCTTGGCCTGCTCAGCGGCCACGCCACCGTCGACCGCGCTTTTGCCGATCCGGCGATCCGGCAGTTCGTGGACTGGCTTTGGGCCGAGGCCATTCCAACATTACCGCAGGATGCCGGGCTCGACACAATCGCCTACACGGCCGAGCTCGCCGCGCGCTTTTCCAATACCGCACTTGCCCACCGCACGGCGCAGATCGCCAACGACGGCAGCCAGAAACTGCCGCAGCGCATCGTCGCCTCCGCCCTTGCCCGGCTGGAGGCGGGCCTGCTTCCGGAACATTTGTCGCTGGTTGTCGCCGCCTGGATCGCCGCATGCGCCGCGCGCGGCGGAACCTTGCCCGAGGGCCATTTCACCGACCCGCTCGATGCCGCCCTCAACGACCTGTTCGGACGCAACCTGCCGACGGCAGAAATGGCGGCAGCCGTCTTCGATCTCGCCGGCTTTGCCAAGGGTCATCCGGAACGACAGAAATTGATCGAGTTTGTCGCCACCCACCTTGTTCATCTCAAACAGGGCGGTCCGAAACTGGCCCTCGCCGCGCTCGGCATCGGCGCCGAACCCGGATCGACTGGTTAGCGCGGAGGGTACGGCAAGCTAGTTGCCCGCCGACCCGTTCACGACCTGCCACGGAAGCATGCCCGCGACCGGGTTATCGTGCTTCGACAGCCACCACCGGGTTCAGTGCACGATCTGCCGGAGTGAATAGTCGGTTCCCTTGGAATTCCAGTACAGGCGCACGACTTTGCTTCCCAGATTTTCATAGGGAACAAACCCGACCGTAAACCGGCTATCGGAGGAATTGTCGCGATTGTCCCCGAGCATGAAATAGTGCCCCTCGGGCACTTCGAAGACGCGCGTGTTGTCACCTATTGAATTGTCGGTGAGGTTGACCACTGAATAGGAAACGCCGTTGGGCAGGGTCTCGCGCTGCAATCTAGCGGTTCCGGAAGCCTCGGATGCATACGGACCGATATCCTCAAGCTCGACCGGCACGCCATTGATGTGCAGGACCCCCTCGACCATCTGGATTTTTTCGCCCGGCAGGCCGACGACGCGCTTGATGTAGTCGATACTCGGATCCGGCGGAAATTTGAACACCACGACGTCGCCGCGCTGGGGTTCGGCGCCCCACACCCGGCCCTCGAAAGTCGACAGTCCGAAAGGATCGCTGTAGCGGCTGTAACCATAGGCGAATTTGGCGGCAAAGAAATAGTCCCCTTCCAGCAGCGTCGGCACCATGCTGCCGGCCGGCGTCGAGAAGGACTGGAACAGAAACGTGCGGACGATAAACCCGGCCACGATGGTGGCGTAAAACGCCATCACGAATACCGAAACGCCTTGCGCATACCATTTGTCCGGCTTGAACCAGCGCGCCAGGGGGCCAACGATCGCTGCCCACACGATCATCAAGCCGAAGCCTGAGTATCTGCCGATCATGGCAAGATCGATGCCCGGCAACACCGGGAAGCCGATGTAGCAAATCGCAATGCTGGCGGCAGTGACAGCGATAAGGCTGATGACGGCAAGCCTGCCGGCGCCGATCCACAGGAAGCCGGCGAACGGGCCGCCAAAGGCCGCTATCAGGGCAGACGACCACATCGATCGCGAGGCCGCTTCTGGTTGCGTTACCTGTTCCGTCATCGGTACCCCCCAAGGCAGCCGGACTGTCCATCAAACGAGAAAACGGGGCAAATAAAAAAGCGGGGCAGGCCCCGCTTTTTCAATCTCGTGCCTTGGGCGCGATCAGGCCGGCAGCAGCGCGCCTTCCAGCGTGGTGAGCTGGCCGAGGAACTGCTCGGCGCGGCTGCGTGCCATGTCGTCCTTGGCGTCGGCGGCGTCTTCCTTGGCGTCCTGGATGCGGCGGGCTAGGTCGGCGCGATCGATGTCGTTCACATGAACGGCCGATTCGGCAAGCAGCGTGCAGCCGGACGGCAGGATGTCGGCGAAGCCGCCGAACACCACATAGCGGTCTTCCTTGCCGGAAGCCGCCTTCACGGTGACCACGCCGGGCTGGATCGTCGTCATGACCGGCGCATGCTGCGCCATCACCGTCATCTCGCCTTCGGCGCCCGGGATGACGACGGACTCGACCTGCTCGGAAACGAGCAGCCGTTCCGGCGAGACCAGTTCGAACTTGAAAGCTTCAGCCATCATCAAATTAGCGAGTAGGGAATAGCGAGTAGCGAGAACAAACTCGCTGCGCCCGTATTTCCCTATTCGCTACTCCCTATTCGCTATTCGCTTCTTTACGCCGCTTCAGCCGCCAGGCGCTGCGCCTTCTCGACCGCTTCATCGATGCCGCCGACCATGTAGAAGGCGGCTTCCGGCAGGTGGTCGTAGTCGCCGGCGCAGAGGCCCTTGAAGCCCTTGATGGTGTCGGCGAGGTCGACCAGCTTGCCCGGCGCGCCCGTGAACACTTCGGCGACGAAGAACGGCTGCGACAGGAAGCGCTCGATCTTGCGGGCGCGGGCAACGGTCTGCTTGTCCTCTTCCGACAGCTCGTCCATGCCAAGGATGGCGATGATGTCCTGCAGCGACTTGTAGCGCTGCAGGATCGACTGCACCTGGCGGGCGACCTGGTAGTGCTCTTCGCCGACGACCATCGGGTCGAGCATGCGCGAGGTGGAATCCAGCGGGTCGACGGCCGGATAGATGCCCTTTTCCGAGATCGCGCGATTGAGCACGGTGGTGGCGTCTAGGTGGGCGAACGAGGTCGCCGGCGCCGGGTCGGTCAGATCGTCAGCCGGAACGTAGATCGCCTGCACCGAGGTGATCGAGCCCTTGGTCGTCGTGGTGATGCGTTCCTGCAGCGCGCCCATGTCGGTGGCCAAAGTCGGCTGGTAACCCACGGCGGAAGGGATACGGCCGAGCAGCGCCGACACTTCCGAGCCCGCCTGGGTGAAGCGGAAGATGTTGTCGACGAAGAACAGCACGTCCTGGCCCTGGTCGCGGAAGTACTCGGCGACCGTCAGGCCGGTCAGGCCGACGCGGGCGCGCGCGCCCGGCGGTTCGTTCATCTGGCCATAAACCAGTGCTGCCTTCGAGCCCTGGCCGCCGCCCTTCTTGTTGACGCCCGATTCGATGAACTCGTGATAGAGGTCGTTGCCCTCGCGGGTGCGCTCGCCGACGCCGGCGAACACCGAGAAGCCGCCATGCGCCTTGGCGACGTTGTTGATCAGTTCCTGGATCAGCACGGTCTTGCCGACGCCGGCGCCGCCGAACAGGCCGATCTTGCCGCCGCGGGCATAGGGTGCAAGCAGGTCCAGAACCTTGATGCCGGTGACCAGGATCTGCGCTTCCGTCGACTGATCGACATAGGCGGGGGCCGGCTGGTGAATGGCGCGCATCTCGACGCCGTCGACCGGGCCTTCCTCGTCGACCGGCTCGCCGATGACGTTGATAATGCGGCCGAGCATGCCCGGACCGACCGGCACGGTGATCGGAGCGCCGGTGTCATAGACATCCTGGCCGCGCACCAGGCCTTCGGTCGAGTCCATGGCGATGCAGCGCACTGTGTTCTCGCCGAGATGCTGGGCAACCTCGAGCACGAGGCGGTTGCCGACATTGGTTGTCTCGATCGCGTTCAAAATGGCCGGCAGATGATCTTCGAACTGCACGTCGACGACAGCGCCGATGACCTGGCGAACCTTGCCGGCGGCGCCGACCCTCTTCGTCGCAACGCTCACCGACTTCGCAGCGGCTGGCTTGGCCGGTGCTGCCGCCTTCGCGGGGGCCGCTGCCTTCTTCGCCGGAGCGGCCTTCACGGCTGCTGCCGCTTCCTTGGCGGCCGGTGCCGCCTTGGCGGCGGTCTTCGGGGTAGCTGCTTTCGCCATCGTCTTTGCCCTTTTCGTCTATCCGTTGTTCACGCAGCTCGTCGGGGTATGACCCCGCGCGGCGCTTAGAGCGCCTCGGCGCCCGAAATGATTTCGATCAGTTCCTTGGTGATCTGCGCCTGCCGCTGGCGGTTGTAGGTGATCGACAGCCTGTTGATCATGTCGCCGGCATTGCGCGTCGCATTGTCCATCGCGCTCATCTTGGCGCCCATCTCGCCGGCTGCGTTTTCCAGCAGCGCCCGGAAGATCTGCACCGCGATGTTGCGCGGTATGAGGTCGGAGAGGATCTCGCCCGGCTCCGGCTCGTATTCGTAGACGGCGTTGCCGCTGCCGCTACTGGTCGTCTCGGGAGCAGTCGCGGCTGCGGTCGCCGCCGGAATGATCTGCTGTGCTGTCGGGATCTGGCTGATCACCGACTTGAACTGCGAATAAAACAGCGTGCAGATGTCGAAGCCGCCCTCGTTGAAGAGGTGGATGACTTTTCGCGCGATTGCGTCGGCGTTGACGAAGCCCAGCGTCTTGACCTCGCGCAGATCGACGCGCTCGAGGATCATCGAGGCATAGTCGCGGCGCAGGATGTCGTAACCCTTCTTGCCGACGCAGATGATCTTGACCTGCTTGCCGTCGGCCAGAAGCCTGCGGATATGGTCGCGGGCAAGACGGGCGATCTGCGAGTTGAAGCCGCCGCACAGGCCGCGCTCGGCGGTGCAGACGATGAGCAGATGCACGTCGTCCCTGCCGGTGCCGGTCATCAGCGCTGGAGCATCGCCGCCGCCGCCGATCGCCTGGGTGATGTTGGCCAGAACCGCGCCCATGCGCTCGGAATAGGGACGCGCCGCTTCCGCCGCTTCCTGAGCGCGACGCAGCTTCGCCGCGGCGACCATCTGCATCGCCTTGGTGATCTTCTGCGTCGCCTTGACCGAGGCGATACGGTTACGAAGGTCTTTTAGTGAAGGCATGCTTCAAACCTGATCCCGTGCGTCCGGCTTGTTGTTAGGCGAAGGTCTTGGCGAAAGCGTCGATCTCGGCCTTGAGCTTGGCGCGCAAATCGTCCGACAGCGCCTTCTCCTTGCGGATGCCGTCGAGCACGTCCTTGCCGGCCGAGCGCATGTGGCTGAGCAGGCCATGCTCGAACTTGCTCACCTGGTTGAGGGGCAGCTTGTCGAGATAGCCATTGACGCCGGCGAAGATCACCGCGACCTGCTCTTCGGTCTTCAGCGGCGAGAACTGCGGCTGCTTCAGAAGCTCGGTCAGGCGCGAGCCGCGATTGAGCAGGCGCTGCGTGGCGGCGTCGAGATCGGAGCCGAACTGCGCGAAGGCAGCCATTTCGCGGTACTGAGCGAGCTCGCCCTTGATCGAGCCGGCGACCTGCTTCATTGCCTTGATCTGAGCCGATGAGCCGACACGCGACACCGACAGGCCGACATTGACGGCCGGACGAACGCCCTGGAAGAACAGGTTGGTCTCGAGGAAGATCTGGCCGTCGGTGATCGAGATCACGTTGGTCGGGATGTAGGCCGACACGTCGTTGGCCTGCGTCTCGATGATCGGCAGCGCGGTCAGCGAGCCGTTGCCATTGTCGTCATTGAGCTTGGCGGCGCGCTCGAGCAGGCGCGAGTGCAGATAGAAGACGTCGCCCGGATAGGCTTCGCGGCCCGGCGGGCGGCGCAGCAAGAGCGACATCTGGCGATAGGCGACGGCCTGCTTCGACAGATCGTCGTAGCTGATCAGCGCGTGCATGCCGTTGTCGCGGAAATATTCGCCCATGGTGCAGGCGGTGAACGGCGCCAGGAACTGCATCGGCGCCGGATCGGAGGCGGTAGCGGCAACGATGATCGAATACTCAAGCGCGCCGCGCTCTTCGAGAACCTTCACGAACTGCGCGACGGTCGAGCGCTTCTGGCCGACGGCAACGTAGACGCAGTAGAGCTTTTCCTTCTCCGGTCCGTTGTCGTGCACCGCCTTCTGGTTGAGCATCGTGTCGAGAATGATGGCGGTCTTGCCGGTCTGGCGGTCGCCGATGACCAGCTCGCGCTGGCCGCGACCGACCGGGATCAGCGCATCGATGGCCTTGAGGCCGGTCGACATCGGCTCGTTGACCGACTTGCGCGGGATGATGCCGGGCGCCTTGACGTCGACGCGCTTGCGTTCGGTCGCCTTGATCGGGCCCTTGCCGTCGATCGGGTTGCCGAGCGCGTCGACGACGCGGCCGAGCAGGCCCATGCCGACAGGCGCATCCACGATGGCGCCGGTGCGCTTGACGGTGTCGCCTTCCTTGATGTCGCGGTCGGCGCCGAAGATGACGACGCCGACATTGTCGGCTTCGAGGTTGAGCGCCATGCCGCGGATGCCGCCGGGGAACTCGACCATTTCGCCGGCCTGGACATTGTCGAGGCCGTAGACGCGGGCGATGCCGTCACCGACGGACAGAACCTGACCGACTTCGGAGACTTCCGCCTCCTTGCCGAAATTCTTGATCTGGTCTTTCAGAATTGCGGAAATTTCCGCGGCGCGGATGTCCATCAGCCGACCTCTTTCAGTGCAAGCTTGAGCGAATTGAGTTTGGTTTTGAGCGACGTATCGATCTGGCGCGAGCCGATCTTGACGATCAGGCCGCCGAGCAGCGACGGATCGACGGTCACGGCGATGGCCACGTCCTTGCCGGCGATGCTCTTCAGCGCCGCCTTGAGTTCAGTCTGCTGCGCCGCTGTCAGTTCATGCGCCGAGGTGACCTCGGCGGAAGCCTCGCCGCGATGCTCGGCGGCGATCTGGCGGAACGCCTTGATCATGCCGGGCACCGCGAACAGGCGGCGGTTCTTGGCCACGACGCGCAGGAAATTGCCGACCAGGCCGGTGATATTGGCCTTGTCGGCGATGGCGGCGATGGCCCTTGCCTGGTCCTCGCTGGAAAACACCGGGCTGTTGATCAGCCGGGAAAGATCGTCGCTGCCATTGAGCATCGCCTCGAAGCTGGCGAGGTCGGCCTCGACCTTGGCGACGGAATTGTCCTGCAGCGCGAGCTCGAACAGCGAGCCTGCATAGCGTTCTGCGACAGCTGAGATTGGCGATGACGATTGGGCCACGGACCGTCTTTTCTCTTGTCTGACAGGCCGCAGATTGTTGGCGCGAGCGAAAACTCTGGCTAAATCTTTGACCTTACTGCATTTTTCCAAGCACGGAGGCGCGGCTTCCGCTATCCCCGGTCGAAAGTCGATTGCCGTCTAGCACAGGCTTTTTAAGACCGCAATGCATCGTCCGGCATGCTTTTCAGGCACTTTTGTCGCATCGGGCGGCGGAGGCCAACCCTTAGTTCCAGATTCAGGCTTCAAAGCCGAAGGCAAGGGCGAGCGGTGCGGACGCCAATACCAGTTCGACAACCACCGAGACCCAGTTGTAAGGCGTATTGGCTCCGTCCGACATCATGGCCAGCAAGCGGCCGAATGCCGTAAACAGCCATGAGAACCCGAGGGCCATGAATAAAAAGAGTTGCGGCCCCAAAATAAGGCAGCACAAGCTGACACCGAGATAGAAGCCTGCCATGGTGGCGCGACCTTCAGCGATCGCTTCCGGCTTTTCCCCAACGGGTTGCAGTCGCCTGATCCTGAAGCCGATCCGCGGCGCCAGAAACATCAGCAGGCCGAACACAAACGTGATGGCTGCGCTTGACCACGCTCCCCATTGGACCTGATTGATCGGCCACAGAATCGAAAATTCCATAACTTTCTCTTTGAAATGAACGTCGCAGAAATCCGGGGCATTCTAGCCAAGCTAAAGACATGCGCCAGATGGGCGTCAGCTATTTTCGAGCAGCCGAGTGTCAGCCAAGCGCGAAATCGACCGCGGCCTCGGCATGGATGCGCGTTGTGTCGAACACCGGAACGTCGAAATCGCCTTGGCCGATCAGCATGGTGATCTCGGTGCAGCCCATGATGACGCCGTCCACCTGATCGGTGCGCCGCATCCGGCCGACTTCGTCGAGGTAGGCGGATTTCGATTCGGATCTGACGACACCCTGGCAGAGCTCGTCATAGATCACCTTGTGCACCATGTCGCGGCCGGCCTGGTCCGGCACGACCGGCTGCAGCCCGTATTTGTCCGCGAGCCGGCCCTTGTAGAAATCCTGCTCCATGGTGAAGCGTGTCGCGAGCAGCGCCGGTCGTTTCACGCCCGCATCGACAACGGCGCGCCCGGTTGCGTCGGCGATGTGGATGAGCGGCGCAGATATGGCCGCCTGCACCGCATCGGCCAGCTTGTGCATGGTGTTGGTGCAGATCACCAGGCCCTCGGCGCCGCCCGCCTCCAGCCTGCGCGCGGCTTCCACCAGGAGAACGGCGGCGCCTTCCCAGTCGCCGGCATGCTGCCGCTCGGCGATCTCGGCGAAATCGAACGACCACAGCAAGAGCTTCGCCGAATGCAGCCCGCCCAGCCGCTCGCGCACGATCTCGTTGAGCAGGCGGTAATAGATCGCCGTCGATTCCCAGCTCATGCCGCCGATGAGGCCGAGGGTTTTCATGAGGACTTGTTCCTTTCCGATGCGATCGCCATATTGTGACTACATGAGACTACAAGCGAGGTCGCCATGAAAACCGTCCAGCTTCGGGAGGCCAAGGCAGGGCTCTCGGCACTTGTCGCGGCCGCGGAGAGCGGTAAGCCCACCATTATCACAAAGCATGGTGAGCCAGCGGCGGCTATCGTTTCGGTCGAGGACTTGCAAAAGCTTTATCCGGCCAAGCATCGAAACTTTGGAGAGTTCCTTCTGACCTATCCGGGGGGAATCGAACTTGAAAGGAACGAGTCACCGTCGCGGGATGTCGACCTTTGAGTGGCTATCTTATCGATACTTCCATCTTATCGGCATTCGCGCCTGGAAGGCCGCCGCTTGCAAGAGACATCGCCAACTGGATCGTGAGCCAAGGCGCAAAGCAAACACTCTTCATACCGGTTATGGCGATCACCGAAATCGAGAAAAGCATATGCAAGCTGGCTCGCGCCGGGGCCACAAAACGCGCCGAGGGTCTCAATGCTTGGCTTAACGAAACTATCGAAGACTTTGCCGATCAAATTCTAGCGGTCAACGCCGATATAGGGCGAAGAGCGGGTCAAATGGAGGAAGCTGCCTCCGCACAAGGAAAGAATCCGGGTCTGGCGGACATATTGATCGCGGCTACGGCGGCAACCAACGAACTCACTGTGATAACGGCAAACATCAGGCATTTTGAGGCGCTTGGCGTTTGGTGCTGGAATATCCTGCAAGACCCACCGAACCCCGAGTAGTCATCCCATTCTCACAAAAAACTCTGCGGGTCGATGTCAACCTGCACCCGCACCGAGCCGCGCAGCTTTGGTCCATCCGCCAGCATGGCGCGGATGAAACCCTGCATGTCGGCGCGCCGCTCGCCCTGCACCAGCAGGCGGAAGCGGTGGCGGCCGCCGATCAGCGACAGCGGCGCCTCGGCCGGGCCGAGCACGAAGAGATCGGAGGCGGTGGGCGCGGCGCGCCTTAAGGCCCTCGCATGGCTTTCGGCCTCGCCACGGGTCGCGGCGCTGATGATGATGCCTGCGAGTCGACCGAACGGCGGCAGCGCCGCGCGTTCACGCTCGGCGATCTCACGTTCGTAGAAGGCTTCCGAATCGCCCGAGACGATCGCCCGCATCACCGGATGGTCGGGCTGGTAGGTCTGCAGCAGGCCAAGGCTCTTCTTGCCGGTGCGGCCGGCGCGACCCGTCACCTGGCTGAGCAGTTGGAAGGTGCGCTCGGCGGCGCGCGGATCGCCATTGGCCAATCCCAGATCGGCATCGACGACACCGACCAGGGTCATGCCGGGAAAATTGTGGCCCTTGGCGACAAGCTGCGTGCCGATGACGATGTCGGCCTCACCATTGGCCACCGCTTCCAGTTCGAGCCTCAGCCGGCGCACGCCGCCCAGAAGGTCGGACGACAGCACGATGGTGCGGGCATCCGGAAAATGCCCCACCACTTCCTCGGCGATGCGCTCGACACCCGGCCCGCAGGCCACCAGGTGATCGAGCGTGCCGCATTCCGGGCAGGCTTCCGGCCGCCGTTCATTGTGACCGCAATGGTGGCAGACGAGCTGGCCGCGAAAGCGATGCTCGACCAGCCAGGCCGAACAGACAGGACAGCCGAAGCGGTGGCCGCAGACGCGGCAGAGCGTCAGCGGCGCATAACCGCGGCGGTTGAGGAACAGCAGCGACTGCTCTTGTCTCTCAAGCGTGCGCTGCATCTGTTCCACCAGGACCGGCGACAGGAAGCCGCCGCGCGCCGGCGGCGAGCGCCGCATGTCGATCGACTTCAGGTCGGGGAGCGCCGCTTCGGCGAAACGCGACGACAGCACGGCCCGGTCGTAGCGGCCCTGGCTGGCATTGACCCGGCTTTCCACCGACGGCGTCGCCGAGGCAAGCACGACCGGGAAGCCGCCGATATGGCCGCGCACCACCGCCATGTCGCGCGCATTGTAGAACACGCGGTCTTCCTGCTTGTAGGCGGGGTCGTGCTCCTCGTCGACGACGATCAGGCCGAGTTGCTTGAACGGCAGGAACAGCGCCGAGCGCGCGCCGGCGACGACGCGCACGCCGCCTTCCGCCACCTGCCGCCAGACGCGTTCGCGCATCCGGGGCGGCAGGTCGGAATGCCATTCCGCCGGCTTGGCGCCGAAGCGATCCTGGAAGCGTTCGAGGAAAGCATGCGTCAGCGCGATCTCGGGCAACAGGATCAGCACCTGCCTGCCCTTGTCGAGCGCCGCCGCCACCGCTTCGAAATAGACTTCCGTCTTGCCGGATCCGGTGACGCCGTCGAGAAGGGTGACATTGAAGGCATCGGCCGCGATGGCCGCGCGCAGCTTCTCTGCCGCAACGTTCTGATCCGGCATCAGCTCCGGCATGGCGTGGCCTGTATCGGGTGCAGCCACCACCGGACGCGGCGGGATCATCACCGTCTCGAACACGCCCTGTGCCCTTAGGCCGTCGATCACGGTCGAGGAGACGCCCGCCGCATGCGCCAGCCCCGAGCGCGTCCAGGCCAGCCCGCCTTTGGCAGTCTCCAGCACGCGTCGCCGCGCATCCGTCAATCGGTCCGGTTCGGCCAGCGTTCGCTGCAATCCTTCGATCCAGGGCTCCGGATCGAAAGCCTCCGGCGCCCTCAGCAGCATGCGCGCCACCATGCCGGGGGCCGACAGCGTGTATTGCGCGATCCAGTCGACGAAGCGGCGCATGCCCCTGTCGATCGGCGGGCAGTCGAAGACCTCTTCGATCGGTCGCAGTTTCTTCGGGTTGACCGTCTCGACCGCGCCGTCCCAGACGATGCCCGCGACCTGGCGCGGCCCCAGCGGCACGCGCACGATCGAGCCCGGCACCACGCGCATGCCTGCCGGCACGGCATAGGTGTAGGGCCGTTCGGCCGGCATCGGCACCAGCACAGGCGCGGCCGCGACAAAGGGCGAATCTTCGATCATCGGGCGTGACCTTGCCCCGACTTTGCTCTAGATCAAAGGGGACCCTCGCATCTGCCTGGCCGGCGCCGGGCAATCCCCAAGGAGACAGCCATGAAGTTTTTTGTCGATACCGCTGACATCAAGGAAATTAAGGAGCTGCACGATCTGGGGCTGCTCGATGGCGTCACCACCAACCCGTCGCTGATCCTGAAATCGGGCGGCAAGATTTCCGAAGTCACCAAGCAGATCTGCGACATCGTCGAAGGCCCGGTCTCGGCCGAGGTCGTGGCGACCGAATTCAAGGACATGATGGCCGAGGCGAAGATTCTGGCCAAGATCGCGCCGAATGTCGTCATCAAGGTGCCGCTGACACTGGACGGCCTGAAGGCCTGCAAGACCATCCGCACCGAGATGAACCGCATGGTCAATGTCACGCTCTGCTTCTCGGCCAACCAGGCGCTGCTCGCCGCCAAGGCCGGCGCCTCCTTCATCTCGCCCTTCGTCGGCCGCATCGACGACACCGGCTCGGACGGCATGGAGGTGATCTCCGAGATCCGCACCATCTACGACAATTACGATTTCAAGACCGAGATCCTGACCGCCTCGGTGCGCACGGTGAACCACGTCAAGCAGGCCGCGCTGATCGGCGCCGATATCATCACCGCGCCGCCGGCGACGCTGAAGGCGCTGGTCAATCACCCGCTGACCGACAAGGGCCTCGCCGCCTTCCTCGCCGACTGGGCCAAGACCGGCCAGAAGATCAGCTGAAGCCGGAGCAATTCCAGGAAAAGTGTATAACGATTTTCCGTCCGGGAATTGCGCAAGGCAAAAAGCTACTGAGTAGCGAAGCAGGCCGGGCGACCGGCCTTCTGCGTGGCAAAGTGCCTATGCCTTGGCAGGTGGCATGCCTTGGCGATTGGCCGGAACGCCCATCGTGATCGTCATCCACGGGCGGAGCAAGGAGCGAAGCGACGCGCGCAGACCCGAGGATCCATTCCGTGAAATACGAGCGTTGCAACGGTGCAGAATTCTGCTCCGCGGCACCCTTCGATCAAGGTCACGGAATGGATCCCAGGGTCTCCGCGACGCCGCTTCGCGGCTGCTCCGCCCAGGGATGACGAGGTTGGGGAGGCTTCAGCCAATCCCCGGCGAGGAACTAAGCATTCTTGCCGTGCTTGACCAGGTCCTGGGCGATCGAAAGCCGCAGCAGATCGGCAAGCTCTCGCGCGGCGCGGTTCTCGGCGTCGATCTGCGCGCGGTAGGCCGCGTATTCCTGGCGCGGCCGGTCGAAGGACGACGGGATCGAGCGCTTGCCGACGGCAACCACCGCGCCGGTGGTGTCCCTCAGCACATAGTTGGCCGTCAGCGTCACCGTACCCGCCGTCGGCTCGTCTTCCTCGGTCTGCACCTGGACGATGGCCGCCGATTCGACCAGTTCTGCAACGCCGAGATCGAGCGTATAGGCCGGCGAGGCCGGCTCGCCCGAGCCTTGCCCGAAGGCGAAGATCAGATTGTTGCGCACCTGCTGGGCGTAACGGGTGTTGACCGGCTTGATCGAGATCGAGGCCAGTTCGGCTGATGGGCTGAGCTGCGATCCGGGCGACAGCGGCTGGCTGGAATAAAGCGGCCGCACCGTGCAGGCCGAGACCAGCGCCAGCGCGGCGACCATGCCGCAAACCGCCAAGCGGCCGCGCAGGAGGGCCGCTTGTGACTTCACCGGATCAGGCAACGACATTGACGATCCTTTGCGGCACGATGATCACCTTGCGCGGGGCCTTACCTTCCAGCGCTTTTTGCACGAAGTCGAGGGCCAGCACCGCTTTTTCGACGGCACCTTGATCCGCGTCGCGGGCAATTGTCAAATCCCCGCGCTTCTTGCCGTTGACCTGCACCGGCAGCACGATCTCGTCGTCGACGACCAGCGCCGGATCGTAGACCGGCCAGGGCCGTTCGGCGACCATCTCGGTGCCGCCCAGCGTCTGCCAGCATTCCTCCGCCAGATGCGGCATGATCGGCGCGATGACGTGCACCATGATCTCCACCGCCTCGCGGCAGGCCCCCTTCAGCGCAGCATCGGCCTTGCCTTCGGCGACGTCGTTGAGCGGCGTCGCCAGCGCATTGGCGAGCTCATAGATGCGGGCGATCGCGCGATTGAAGCCGAGCTTCTCGATGTCCTCGCCGATCGCCTTCAGGATCCTGTGCGCGGTCTTGGAAACGGCGCCCGCCTCGCCATCCTTCGCTGTCACCGGCTTGACGCCGGGAAGCTGCTCGGCCGCGATCTGCACCAGGCGCCAGATGCGCTGCACGAAGCGGTGCGCGCCGGCCGCACCGTCATCGGTCCATTCGACGTCGCGCTCCGGCGGTGAGTCCGACAGCATGAACCAGCGTGCCGTATCGGCGCCGTAGCCGTCGGTGATCTCTTCCGGGCTCACCGTGTTCTTCTTCGACTTCGACATCTTCTCCAGCGCGCCGATCGTCGCTTCCTCGCCGGTGGAGATTTCGACGGCGCGGCGCTTGCCGCCCAAATCCTCGAGCCTGACCTCGCTCGGCGATAGCCAGCGTCCATTGTTGGACGGGCCGCCGACCCGATAGGTCTCGTGCACCACCATGCCTTGCGTGAACAGGCCCTTGAACGGTTCGGCAAGGTTCAGGTGGCCGGTCTCGCGCATGGCGCGGGTGAAGAAGCGCGAATAGAGCAGATGCAGGATCGCGTGCTCGATGCCGCCGATATACTGGTCGACCGCCAGCCATTCGTCGGCCGCTTTCGGCTCGGTCGGCTCGTTTGCCCACGGCGCGGTGAAGCGCGCGAAATACCACGACGAATCGACGAAAGTGTCCATCGTGTCGGTCTCGCGCCGCGCATCGCGGCCGCATTGCGGGCATTTCACATGCCGCCAGGTCGGATGGCGGTCGAGCGGATTGCCGGGACGGTCGAACTCGATGTCGTCGGGCAGTTTTACCGGCAGGTCGGCCTTCGGCACAGGCACCACGCCGCAGGCTTCGCAATGGATCATCGGGATCGGGCAGCCCCAATAGCGCTGGCGCGAAATACCCCAGTCGCGCAGGCGGAAATTCACCTTGCGCTCCGCCATCGGCCGGCCACCGATCGTCTTTTGCTCCAGGAGCTTCGCCACCTCGTCGAACGCCCGCTCCGGCTTCATGCCGTCGAGGAAGCGCGAATTGATCATCACGCCGTCGTCGACATAGGCCTCCTCGATGATCTGGAAGCTTCCTTGATTTTCGCCTTCCGGCATCACTACGGGGATCACCGGCAGGCCGTATTTGTTGGCGAAGTCGAGGTCGCGCTGGTCGCCCGACGGGCAGCCGAAAATGGCGCCGGTGCCGTATTCCATCAGCACGAAATTGGCGACATAGACGGGCAGCGTCCAGTTCTCGTCGAACGGGTGGACGACGCGGATGCCGGTGTCGAAACCTTTCTTCTCGGCCGTCTCGAGCGCGGCCACCGAGGTGCCCATATGGCGCACCTCCTCGATGAACTTGGCCAGCTCGACATTGCTCTCGGCGGCCTTCCTGGCCAGCGGGTGGTCGGCGGCGACCGCCATGAAGGAGGCGCCGAAGATGGTGTCGGGCCGGGTCGTGTAGACTTCCAGTTCATGCGTGTCGCCAACCGGTGCGGCCAGCGGCCAGCGGATCAGCAGCCCCTCCGAACGGCCGATCCAGTTGTGCTGCATCAGCTTGACCTTCTCCGGCCATTCGTCGAGCCGGTCGAGCGAGTCCAGCAGGTCCTGCGCAAAGTCGGTGATCTTGAAGAACCACTGCGTCAGCTCGCGCTGCTCGACCAGCGCGCCCGAGCGCCAGCCGCGGCCATCGATGACCTGCTCGTTGGCGAGCACGGTCATGTCCTCCGGGTCCCAGTTGACCTTGGAGGATTTGCGCGTCACCAGCCCCTTCTCGACAAAGTCGAGGAACAGCATCTGCTGGCGATGATAGTAGTCGACGTCGCAGGTCGCGAACTCGCGCGCCCAGTCGAGCGACAGGCCCATCATCTTGAGCTGCTCGCGCATGACGGCGATGTTCTCGTAGGTCCAGTCCTTGGGGTGGACCTTGTTTTGCATGGCGGCGTTTTCGGCCGGCATGCCGAAAGCGTCCCAGCCCATCGGATGCAGGACGTTGAAGCCCTTGGCGCGCTTGTAGCGTGCAACCACGTCGCCCATCGTGTAGTTGCGGGTATGGCCGATATGGATCTTGCCCGACGGATAGGGGAACATCTCGAGCACGTAGTATTTCGGCTTCGGATCGTCGTTCCTGGCCTCGAACAGCTTCTTTTCGGCCCAGGCCTTCTGCCATTTGGGCTCTGACGTGCGCGGATTGTAACGTTCGGTTGCCATCGGATGTTTTTCACTTAAAAGCAGGCACTGGGCGCCGGACACGGCCGGCAGCCGGGAAATGTCGACGCGGTGTTCACCATGGATTGCCAGACCCGTCAACTGCGGCAGGCCGGCATGACCATGAAAACATAGGCAGGATATAAGGCATGACGAGCGCGGTTGAGCAGCTTCACGCGGTCGAAGCGAAGATCGCGAGTGCCGAACGCGAGGCAAGGCGCAAGCCGGGCGCCGTCACGTTGGTCGCGGTGTCGAAGACCTTCGCGGCTGAGGATATCCGCCCGGTCATCGAGACCGGCCAGCGGGTCTTCGGCGAGAACCGCGTGCAGGAAGCGCAAGGCAAATGGCCGGCGCTGAGGGAAGCATTTCCCGATATCGAGCTGCACCTGATCGGACCGCTGCAGTCCAACAAGGCCAAGGAAGCCGTCGCGCTGTTCGATGTCATCGAGACTGTCGACCGCGAGAAGATCGCCGCCGAGCTCGCCAAGGAGATCGCCAGGCAGGGCCGGTCGCCAAAACTCTATGTCCAGGTCAACACCGGCTCCGAGCCGCAGAAGGCCGGCATCGAACCGCGCGAAGCGGTCGCCTTCGTCGAACGCTGCCGCGGCGTGCACGGCCTCGCCATCGAAGGGCTGATGTGCATCCCGCCGGCCGAAGAGAATCCAGGCCCGCATTTCGCGCTGCTGGAAAAGATCGCCCGCGAGGCCAGCCTCGAAAAACTGTCGATGGGCATGTCCGGCGATTACGAGATGGCGATCGCCTTCGGCGCGACCAGCGTAAGGGTTGGCTCGGCGATCTTCGGCAGCCGCTGACATCCACACTGCCGCTCCAAAAGCACCTTTGTTGCTAATCCCTGGCGCCACCTATATACCTAGCCAAGCTAGCTAGGTGGTTCCAATGAACTGGCATCTGCAGGACGCAAAAAACAATCTTTCGAAGCTGGTTCAACAGGCGCGCGAGAAAGGGCCGCAGATCATCACCCTGCGCGGAAAGCCCGCCGCTGTTGTCCTGGCCGCTGAAGAATATGAAAGGCTGGTTGGATCCAAGCCTTCGTTGGTAGAGTATCTTCTGTCTGGCCCTGAATGGGACGACGAATTCGCTGAGGAGGTTAATCGCCGCTCCAAAGGTCCCGGCAGAGACGTTGACCTTTGATGTTTCTTTTGGACACAAATGTCGTCTCGGCCGCTCGAAAGCACAAAGCTTCAGTGGCGGATTGGCTGGTCCGGCAGGACAGGCAGTCTTTCTTTCTGAGCGTAATTACACTCGGCGAAATCGCCCGCGGAATCGAAATGAAGCGGCGAAACGATTTGGACGCGGCAAACCATCTTGCGACGTGGTTTCATGGCTTGCGCCACAGCTACGGGAATCGAATTCTCGATATCGACGAGAAAACAGCGGCTGAATGGGGCCGTATCTCAGCCCTGCGCACGCGCGGCGACGCGGATGGTCTGATTGCCGCTACGGCCCTCGTCCATGATCTCATCTTGGTGACACGCAACGTTGCCGATTTCGAAGACACCGGTGTTACGATCTTCAATCCGTGGGAAAGCTCATCCTGAGGCTCGCCGCATCGCTGGCGGCAAAGGCGAGCGCGTCATACCACCGCATTGTCGCGTCGCACCACCACGTTAGCTGCGTGCGCAGGAAGCAAGTGGCTCCTTTCAACGCCAAGGAGGCTCCCATGACCACCACACGCCACGACCAGCAGACCATGCACGACCGCCGGGTCTCCCGCGGACTGCACCGATGGGTCTATTTCGCCATGATAGGACTTGCAGCCTGTTACGCGCTTTCGGCCTGGATCGGCTTCGCCGGCAGCGGCTCTGACGACTATCTGCTGTTCGTCGTGACGGGATTCATCGTGATGTCGGTGGCTTTGCCGGCCATCGCCGGCCGTGTCTGGCGTCATCACCGAATTAGCGCTCCTGGCAGGAGCAAAGCCCTCGCCGACTGGTTGGCAGGCGAATTCGATGCCGGCGAGCGTCCGGTGAAGGCCAGCACTGCGACGATCGAAATCCTGCTGCCGCTTGCCGCAGTGGCCCTCGGCATGACGGCATTCGCGATCCTTGCCCTGGTGGAAGGCTGAGCCCCCGGCAATCGTCACGATCTCGTTACCGGCCCGCCTGCAGGACGATATCGTTGAGCCAGCGCTTGAAACGAAACGGACCGTTCCTATTTCCCCTGTGCCATTTCAATCCTTCTCCCGGGGAAGCTCACCATGCGCTATAATCAACTCGGCAACACCGGCCTGTTCGTTTCCGAACTCTGCCTCGGCACAATGACCTTCGGCGCCGCCGGCGAGAATGCCCAATGGGGCCTCATCGCCAGCCTTGACCAGAAAGGCGTGAACGAGATCGTAAGCCGCTCGATCGCCGCCGGCGTCAATTTCTTCGACACGGCCGATGTCTATTCGGTCGGCCAGTCCGAGCAGTTGCTCGGCCAGTCGCTCAAGGATCTCGGCATCAAGCGTTCGGACATTATCATCGCCACCAAGGTGCATGGCGCCATGGGCAGCGGGCCAAACGAGCGCGGCTCCTCGCGCGGCCACATCATGGATTCGGTCGACGGCAGCCTGGAGCGGCTGCAGCTCGAACATATCGACCTTTACCAATTGCACGGCACCGACACGGTGACGCCGATCGACGAGACGCTGCGCGCGCTCGACGATCTCGTCGTCAGCGGCAAGGTACGCTATGTCGGCGTCTCCAACTGGCAGGCCTGGCGCATAGCCAAGGCGCTGGGCATTGCCGATCGCAAAGGCTTTGCCCGCTTCGAGACCATTCAGTCCTATTACTCGATCGCCGGCCGCGATCTCGAGCGTGAGATCGTGCCGCTCATCAATGAAGATAAGCTTGGCCTGATGGTGTGGTCGCCGATGGCCGGCGGCCTGCTCTCCGGCAAATACGGCCCAGGCGCTCCCGGCAATGGCGAGGGCCGCCGTGCCTCTTTCAACTTTCCGCCGGTGAACGAAGACCGCGCCTGGGCGGCGGTCGCGATCATGCGCGAGATCGCCAGGAAGCACGATGTCAGCGTCGCCACGGTGGCGCTGGGCTACGTGCTGGCCAAGCCATTCGTGATGAGCGTCATCATCGGCGCCAGCCGCATGGACCAGCTTGAGCAGAACCTTGCCGCGACTGGTTTGAAGCTCGACGCCGACGACCTCGCCAGGCTCGATGAGGTGAGCGCGCTGCCTGCCGAATATCCCGGCTGGATGCTGGAGCGGCAAGGCGCCGGCCGGCGGCCGGCGCCGTTCGTGCCGAAGGCGTGATCCATCAATAAGCCGGCTTTTTCGGGAGCCGCGTGTCCTTGGACGC
This sequence comes from Mesorhizobium montanum, assembly GCF_033977145.1. Classification (NCBI taxonomy): domain Bacteria; kingdom Pseudomonadati; phylum Pseudomonadota; class Alphaproteobacteria; order Hyphomicrobiales; family Phyllobacteriaceae; genus Mesorhizobium; species Mesorhizobium montanum. Next base: position 163,325 of record NZ_JAVIJF010000007.1, read on the forward strand.
GCGGCTTTCCCTTTTCAAAGACGAACGGTTTCCGCGAGAAAGTCGAGAAAGGCCCGCACCCGCGCCGGCAGATGCTTGCCCTGGCCGACATAGACGGCGTGCGTCTGCTCCTCGTCGCCGGGATTGAACGCTTCCAGCAACTGCACGAGCCGCCCAGTGGCGATGTCGGGCTCGACGTGCCAGCGTGCCAGCCGTGCGATGCCCGCTCCCGCCAATGTCGTCAGCCGCATAGCTTCGCCGTCGCTCAAGATCGCGTTGCCGGCGATCGGAACCATGACCGGCGCGCCTTTTGCGTCCAGGAATGGCACGCCGTCGATATGCCGCACGAAGCCGAAGGCGAGCAGGTTATGACTGGTCAATTCGGCAGGCGTCCGCGGCACGCCGCGTGCTTCGAGATAAGCGGGCGCGGCGACGACCACCATCCGGCTCTGGCCGAGCTTGCGCGCTACCAGGCGTGATTCGCGCAGCGGGCCGGCGCGGATCGCAACGTCGGCGCGCTCCTCCATCAGGTCGATGACGCTGTCGGTCAGCACCGCCTCGACGGAGATTTCCGGATAGCGTTCGAGGAAGCGCGGCAACAGCGGCATCAGGCGGTGCTGGCCGAACGGCACATAGGAGTTGACCCTCAGCCTGCCGCGCGGCGCCGCGCCCGCCGCTGCCTCACGCTCGGCCGCGTCGAGATCGGCGAGGATCCGCATGCCGCTGTCGTGGAAGGCCGCCCCCTCGGGCGTCAGTTGCAGCCGGCGTGTCGAGCGGCTGATGAGCCGGGCGCCAAGCCGCGCCTCCAGTCGTGCGATCAGCTTGCTCACCGCCGACGGCGTCATGCGAAACGCCCGCGCCGCGGCCGAGAAGCTGCCCGCCTCGACCACGCGGACGAACACTTCGATCTCGCCGGAGCGATTGATTTCGGGTCTCGCCATCCGTGAATCTATTTCACAGACAATATGCCTGATGCAAGGCTGGTTCACAGCTTGGCGGATCACGATCTTCCGGTCGATGCATGATCCCGAAAAGTGGAAACCGGTTTTCGGGATCATGCATCGACAAAGAATCAGATCAGGGCGATGCTCGACGAAGCGTCGTCCTGATCTGGGGGCGCGGGACCGAAGCGTCCTCTCCAGATCAAACGGACCATCGCCATGCCTCTTGCTCTTTATGCCCTCACCGCCGGCGCCTTCGGTATCGGCGTCACCGAATTCGTCATCATGGGCCTGCTGCTCGATGTCAGCGCCGATCTCGGCGTCTCGATCTCGGCGGCGGGCCTGCTCATTTCCGGCTATGCGCTGGGCGTCGTCGTCGGCGCACCGCTGCTTGGCGCATTGACCGGTCGTCTGCCGCGCAAGACTTTGCTGCTTGCCCTGATGGTGGTCTTCACCATCGGCAATCTCGCCTGTGCGCTGGCGCCCGACTACTGGACGCTGATGGCGGCGCGCGTGCTCACCGCCTTCGCCCACGCCTCCTTCTTCGGTGTCGGATCGGTCGTCGCCACCGGGCTGGTCGCGCCCAACCGGAAGGCCTCGGCGATCGCGCTGATGTTCACCGGCCTCACCGTCGCCAACATCCTCGGCGTGCCGTTCGGCACCTGGCTCGGTCAGGCTTATGGCTGGCGCTCGACCTTTCTCGCCGTCACGCTGGTCGGCGTCGTCGCCTTTGCCGTGATCGCGCTGCTGGTGCCGCGCGACGAGCCGGCCGCGGTGGACGTGGAGGCGAACTCCGAGGGCACGCTCGCCGTGCTCGGCCGCCGGCCTGTGCTGCTCGGCCTTCTCACCACCGTGCTGAGCTGGGTCGGCGTCTTTGCCGCCTTCACCTATCTGGCGCCGATCCTCACCCGCGTCAGCGGCTTTTCCGAAGCGTCGGTGTCGCCGATCCTGCTTGTCTTCGGCGGCGGGCTGGTCGCCGGCAACCTGCTTGGCGGACGCCTGGCCGACCGCCATCTGGTGCCGACGGTCGTCGGCACGCTGGTCGCGCTCTCGGCGGTGCTGTTCGTCATGACCGCGGCAATCCATCAGCCCATCGCCGCGATCGTCGCCGTCGGCCTGCTCGGCGCCGCCGCCTTCGCCACCGTCGCGCCGCTGCAGATGTGGGTGCTGGAGAAGGCCGAGGGCGCCGGCCAGGGCCTGGCTTCCTCCTTCAACATCGCCGCCTTCAATCTCGGCAACGCCATCGGCGCCTGGCTCGGCGGCTTCGTCATCGATCACGGGCCCGGCCTCGGCGCCGTCACCTTCGTTGCCGGCCTGGTGCCGCTCGCCGCGCTCGGCGTCGTGCTCATGGCGCTGCGTCTCGAACGTGGCCGGGCGATCGGCGCAGCCGCGCCGGCGCAGTGCTGATTGCCGATCCTTTCGACTAATCAGGAGAAAAAAGATGGAATATCGACGTCTCGGCGCTTCCGGTCTGAAAGTGCCTGCACTTTCCTTCGGCGCCGGAACCTTCGGCGGCTCCGGCCCGCTGTTCAGCCACTGGGGCAACAGCGACGCGCAGGAAGCGCGCCGCCTTGTCGACATCTGCCTGGAGGCAGGCGTCAACCTCTTCGACACCGCCGATGTCTATTCGAACGGCGCTTCCGAGGAAGTGCTTGGCGAGGCGATCAAGGGCCGCCGCGACGCGGTGCTGATCTCGACCAAGACGTCCCTACCGATGGGCGACGGCCCGGCCGACTGGGGCTCGTCGCGGTCGCGCCTGATCCGCTCTATCGACGCGGCGCTGAAGCGCCTCGGCACCGACTATATCGACCTGCTGCAACTTCACGCCTTCGACGCCTCGACGCCGATCGAGGAAGTGCTGTCGACGCTTGACCACCTCGTGCGCTCCGGCAAGCTGCGCTATGTCGGCGTCTCCAACTTCTCCGGCTGGCAGGTGATGAAGTCGCTCGGCCTGGCCGACAGGCACGGCTACCCGCGCTACGTCGCGCATCAGGTCTATTACTCGCTGGTCGGCCGCGACTATGAGTGGGAGCTGATGCCGCTCGGTATCGACCAGGGCGTCGGCGCGCTGGTCTGGAGCCCGCTCGGCTGGGGCCGGCTGACCGGCAAGATCCGTCGCGGACAACCCTTGCCGGAGAAGAGCCGGCTGCATGACACCGCTGATTTCGGCCCGCCGGTCGAGGACGAGCATCTCTTTAACGTGGTCGATGCGCTGGAAGCGGTTGCGGCCGAGACCGACAAGACCGTGCCGCAAATCGCCATCAACTGGCTCTTGCAGCGGCCGACCGTGTCGTCGGTGATCATCGGCGCCCGCAACGAGGAGCAGTTGCGGCAGAACCTCGGCGCCGTCGGCTGGAGCTTGACGTCGGAGCAGATGAAGAAACTCGACGCGGCAAGCGAGGTCACCGCACCCTATCCGTATTTCCCCTATCGGCGCCAGGAAGGTTTCGCCCGGCTGAATCCGCCGGCGGTGTGATTGGAGATTGGCGAAAGCCGTAAGGAGAGAGCTCAATCTCCTCCCTTAAGGGGGGAGATGGCCGGCAGGGGTGTGAAGGATCGCGACGTTCAGCCCTTATTCGTTCACAGGGCTTCCCACGATCCCGTCTCGGCAAACCTTCTCAGCACTGGCGCCGGCCCGAAAATCGCGCGACCTGTGCGCCCGTGCCAAAACTCCAGCCGTTCAACGATCTTGCCGGCGCCTTCGAGCCCGGCCCAGAACATCGGCCCGCCCTTGCCGATCGGGAAGCCGTAGCCGTTGACCCAGACGACATCGATATCGGACGCCCGCGCGGCGATGCCCTCCGCGACGATTTTCGCGCCTTCGTTGACCAGTGGATAGAGCGTGCGCTCGATGATCTCGTCGGCGCCGATTTCGCGCCGGGCGATCCCAAGTTCCGCCGCCTTGGCGCGGATCAGTTCCTCGACCTCCGGGTCCGCAACCGGCTCGCGCGAGCCGCCCTCATAGCGATACCAGCCGCGCCCGGTCTTCTGGCCGAAGCGGCCCTGCTCGCAGAGCGTATCGGCAATCACCGCCGTCTGTCCGCGCGCTTTGCGGTTGCGCCAGCCGATGTCGAGGCCGGCGAGGTCGCCCATCTGGAAGGGGCCCATCGGCCAGCCGAAATCGGAAAACGCCGTGTCGACCTGGGCGGGTGTCGCGCCCTCGAGCAAGAGCGCTTCGTTTTCCGCACCACGCGCCGACAGCATGCGGTTGCCGACGAAGCCGTGGCAGACGCCGACGACGACCGCCACCTTACCGATGCGCCGGGCGAGATCGGTGATCGTTGCAAGCGCCTCGGGCGCCGTCTTTTCGGCGCGCACGATCTCCAGCAGCTTCATGACGTTTGCCGGCGAAAAGAAATGCATGCCGAGCACATCCCGCGGCCGCGAGGTCGAGGCGGCGATTTCGTCGACGTCGAGATAGGAGGTGTTGGTGGCGAGGATGGCACCGGGCCTGGCGACGGCGTCGAGCTTGCCGAACACTTCTTTCTTGACCGCCATGTCCTCGAACACGGCCTCGATAATCAAATCGCAATCGGCGAGATCGGCATAGTCGGTGCTGCCCTTGAACAGGCCGAGCCGCTGGTGCCTGGCCTCTTCGCTCAGCGAGCCGCGGCTGACCGAGACGGCATAGTTTTTCTCGATCGTCGCCAGCCCGCGCCGCAGCGCCTCCTCGCTTGTCTCCAGCAAGGTCACCGGCAAGCCGCCATTGGCAAAAGCCATGGCGATGCCGCCGCCCATCGTGCCGGCGCCGATGATGCCGACGCGTTCTATCCGGCGCTTCTGCAGATCCTTGCCCGGAATTTTCGCCGCCTCGCGTTCGGCGAAGAACAGATGCCGTTGTGCGCGCGACTGGTCGCCGGAAACGAGTTTCAGGAAGAGTTGCCGCTCGGCCGCAAGCGCCTCGTCGAACGGCAAGGTGATCGCATTGCGCACCGCCTCGGCGCAGGCAAGCGGCGCTTCCAGTCCGCGCGCTTTCCTGGCCAGCTCTGCCGCCTGGGCGTCGAAGGCGGCAAGATCGGTCCCGGCAAGGCGGTCATTGCGCTCTCGCAGCGGCACGAACGGGCCGCCCTGACCAGCCATTTCGCTGGCGAAACGAATAGCCCGCGGCAACAGATCCCCGTCGACAACCGCGTCGGCAAGACCGACCGCCTTCGCCTCGCCGGCCGAAATCGGCGTTCCGGAAACGATCATGCCGAGCGCTTTCGCGGCGCCCACCAGGCGCGGCAGGCGCACCGTGCCGCCGCCGCCCGGCAGCAGGCCGAGCTTCACTTCCGGCAGGCCGAGCTTGGCGCCTTGATAGGCGACACGGAAATGACAACCGAGCGCCAGCTCCAGGCCGCCGCCGAGCGCCGTGCCGTGGATGGCCGCGACGGTCGGTTTGGCAATGGTTTCCAGCAAGGCGATGATGGCGCGCAGCTCCGGCTGCTCGACAGGCTTGCCGAATTCGGTGATGTCGGCGCCGGCGACGAAAGTGCGTCCGGCACAGGCGATGACGATCGCGATCGCGGCGGGATCGTCGCGCAGCGTGGCGAGCGCCTCATGGAGCGGTTTGCGGACGTGAAAACTCAGCGCATTGACCGGCGGGTTGTCGATCGTGACCACCGCGACGCCGTTCTCGTTTGCGACGGCGATAGAACTAGACAAGCGGAACCTCCCGAGACCGGCTGCGATCGGGCTAGGGTTTACTAGGCCTGCCGGCGTATGGGAACCCGATCCGGCGTTGGCCTAATGGTTGGCGACGCCCGTTAATTGTCGACCCGGCCGAAGGGAGGCACGTCGCCGATCACTTCGCGCTTGTCCTTGCCGCAGGTGAAGGCTTTTGCCTTGTCGTCGGCGAGCTTGCGCGCCTGGTCGTTGGCCTGCGCGTTGCCGGTGGCTAAAACCAGGCCGATCGTGCAGCCCTGATGCTCCTCCGGCTGCGCGACCTTGGCGATCACCAGCACCTCGATCGACTTCTTCTCGTCCTGCGGGTTGCTGACCGAGCGGCGGTGAATGGCGGCGAAAGGGACGGCGACGTCGCCGGTGGTCTCGATGCGCCACTCGACCTTGGGGCCGGAGCCGTTGAAGGCGGAAAAGCTCTCCCAGACGGCGGTCATGTCATCGGACGGAAAGCCGTAATAGACGGATTCACGCGCATCATCGTAGCCGATCAGCACCGGATAGCCGCGGTAGCCGGAGCAGACGAGGCTTGCCCAATCGCCGTCGCCTTCGGCAGCCTGCGCATAGGTCACGCAGTCCTTCTTCCAGTCGAGATCGGTGTAGGCGCTGGAGATGTCGCCCGCCTGGGCCGCCTGGCAGAAGCCGGCTAGGGCAAGCGGGATCAGAAGAGCGCGCATCACTGACAACTCCGTTTCGAGCTGCCGAAAGCGTACCGCCAATTGTTATTTCTTCAAGCTGGCTTCGATGAGCAGGTCGGCGTTGCGCGCGACGACCGCCGCCGGTCCACCCAGTCCGAAAAGCTGACCGCTGATATAGGCGCCTTCGATGAGAAGCAGCAGCCCGTCGCCGAGCGTATCGGCATCGCTCGCGCCCATCGCGGCTGCCATGGCGCGCAGGCGCCGGCGCAGTTCCTGCTTGTTGTTCTCGCTCACCACCCGCGCGGGATGGCCGTGCTCGGGATATTCCACCGCCGCGTTGGTCATGCCGCAACCGCGGTAGTCGCGCTTCTGCGTGCGTTTGCCGACACGGGTCAGGAAAGCGATGATCTGCGCGCGCGGATTGCCCGGATGCGCATCGACGGCCTCGTCGAACCGTTCCCAGAATTCCAGGTCATATTTTCGCAGATAAGAGGCAGCCAGCTCGTCCTTGGACGGGAAGCTGCGGTAGAGGCTCGGCTTGGTGACGCCGGCGCGCCTGACGATCTCGTCGACGCCGATCGCCCTTATGCCCTCGCGGTAAAAAAGGTCGCGTGCGACGTCCAGGATCTTGTCCGCTGCCTTTGGGGCCGGGACCTCGCTCAACGACACTTCAATTTTATTGTCCGATGGCATGCAAACAACTCGCTTGACAATGTTACTGACCGGTACGTATGTAGCATCACCTCATTGCAACGTACCGGTCAGTAACATGATAGCCCAGTCTCGTCCGTTTGGCCAGCGCTACGCTTTCGTCGTCGTTGCCGTCATTTTCTTCTGCCTGCTGATCGCGGCCGGGCTTCGCTCGGCACCCTCGGTTATGATGGTTCCGCTGGAAGAGAGTTTTGGCTGGCACCGCGACGTGACCTCCTGGGCCGCCAGTGTCGGCATCCTGCTCTACGGACTGACCGGGCCGTTCGCCGCGGCGCTGATGGAGCGTATCGGCATGCGCCGCACGCTGCTTGGCGCGCTGCTGGTGATGTCGGGATCGACCGCGCTCAGCCTGTTCATGACTGAGCCCTGGCACCTTTTCCTTACCTGGGGCGTGTTTTCCGGCATCGGCTCGGGCGCGGTGGCAAGCGTGCTCGGTGCTACGATCGTCAATCGCTGGTTCAAGACCAATCGCGGGCTGATGATGGGCCTGATGTCGGCCTCCAGCGCTACCGGCATGCTGGTGTTCCTGCCGCTCATCGCCTCGCTGGCGCAGAGCGGCGGCTGGAAGCCGGTTGCGATCGCCGTGGCGGTCGCAACGGCGGCCCTGATACCGTTCGTCTTGCTGCTGGTGCCCGAGCGCCCGGCTTCCATCGGCCAGGTGCGCTACGGCGCCGATGCCGACGACGTGCCGCCGGTATCGCCTGCCTCGCAGGGCAACTTCCTCGCGCATACGCTGAACACGCTGCGCCGCGCGGCGGGTACCAGGGTGTTCTGGTACCTGTTCGCCACTTTCTTCGTCTGCGGCTTCACCACCAACGGTCTCGTCGGCACGCATCTCATCGCCTTCTGCGGCGACATGGGCATCGGCGAGGTGCAGGCCGCCGGACTGCTGTCGATGATGGGCATATTCGACCTGATCGGCACCACGCTGTCCGGCTGGCTCACCGACCGTTTCGATCCGCGCAAGCTGCTCGGCGTCTACTACGCGGTGCGCGGCCTATCGCTGATCTACCTGCCTTATTCCGGCTTCTCGGCGACCAGCCTGGTCATCTTCGCCGTGCTCTACGGTCTCGACTGGATCGCCACCGTGCCGCCGACGCTGCGGCTCGCCAACGAGGCTTTCGGCGACCGCAGCGGGCCGATCGTCTTCGGCTGGATCGTCGCCGGTCATCAGGTCGGCGCCGCGGCGGCCGCCGCTTTCGGCGGCACCATGCGGGAGCTGCAGGGCAATTACGAGCTGGCGTTCCTGATTGCGGGGATGACGGGCATCGCCGCGGCCTGTATTTCGCTGCTCATCAACACCGACAGGCCAGCGTTTGAGCCGCAGGCGGCGTAGGCGACGGCCTTCCCTTCTCCCCTTGTGGGAGAAGGTGGCCGAGCGAAGCTCGGTCGGATGAGGGGTGTTCCAGAAGACACCAGCGTCTCACTCCGCTGGAACACCCCTCATCCGTCTCGGCGCTGCGCGCCGATCCACCTTCTCCCACAAGGGGAGAAGGAAAGAGCAGCCTGTTCACTGTTATCAAAACTTCATGGTTCCGAGATGCGCCTGAAACATTGAGTCGAGAATTTGGCGGTCCCGTTCAAAGCCATCCGGAGACAGCCATGAACAAGCTTGCCCTTACCCGCCGCGCTTTCGTCACCTCGGCCAGCGCCTTTGGCCTCGTCGGCGCCTCCGGCCTCGCGCTGCCTTACTATTCCCGCGCCAATCAGCGCCCCGCGTTCACGCACGGCGTCCAGTCGGGCGACGTCGACGCCATCTCCGGCATGGTCTGGACCCGCACCGATCGCCCGGCGCGCGTCATGTATGAAGTGTCGACGACCGAAAGCTTCGCCAACGCCACCAGGCTTGCGCCGCTCGATACCTCGCCGGCCAGCGATTACACGGCGAAGCGGCTGCTCACCGACCTCGCTTCCGACCAGGACATCTTCTACCGCATGGTCGCGGCCGATCTTTCCGACATCAACGCCGTCTCCGAGCCGATCGTCGGCCGTTTCCGCACCGCGCCGTCGTCCAAGCGCGATGTGCGCTTCGCCTGGTCGGGCGACACCGCCGGCCAGGGCTGGGGCATCGACGAGACCGGCATGAAGACCTATTCCACCATCGCCAGGCACACGCCGGACTTCTTCCTGCATTCCGGCGACACGATCTATGCGGACGGCGCCATGAAGGACGAGGTCGACCTGCCCGGCGGCGGCAAGTGGAAGAACGTCGTCATGCTCGACGGCAAGCGCAAGGTCGCCGAGACGCTGGACGAGTACCGCGATCAGTGGAAGTACAACATGATGGACAAGCATGTGCTTGGCCTCTCGGCCATCTGTCCGACCTTCTATCAGTGGGATGACCACGAGGTGCTGAACAACTGGTCGGATTCAAAGGACCTGACCGCCGACAACCGCTACACGGAAAAGTCGATCCATGTGCTGGCGGCGCGCGCGGCGCGGGCTTTCCATGAAATGACCACCATCCGCTACGAGCCGTCGGAGCCGGGCCGCGTCTACCGCAAGATTTCGCACGGGCCGCTGCTCGACGTGTTCTTCCTCGACATGCGTTCCTATCGCGGCCCGAACGGCCCCGACCTGGAAGAAACCCTGACGCCGAAGTCACGCATGATCGGCGAAGAGCAATCCAAATGGCTGAAGCGCGAACTGGCCAATTCCAAGGCGACGTGGAAGATCATCGCCGCCGACATGCCGCTCAGCCTCGTCGTCTGGGACGACGCGGCGAAGAAGGTTGGCTTCGAGGCCGTCAGCAACAACGACAATGGCGCGCCGAAGGGCCGCGAGCTCGAATTCGCCGATGTGCTGCGTTTCATCAAGAACGCCGGCATCACCAACACGGTGTGGCTGACCGCGGACGTGCACTATACGGCGGCGCATTACTACAACCCCGACAAGGCGCAGTTCCAGGATTTCAACCCGTTCTGGGAATTCGTCTCCGGCCCGATCCACGCCGGGACTTTCGGCCCCAACGACCTCGACATGACCTTTGGACCGGAGCTGAAGTTCATCAAGGCGCCGACCGCCGAGCAAGGCCAGAACCTGCCGCCGTCGGCGGGCCTGCAGTTCTTCGGGCTGGTCGATATTTCCGGCGCCACCGAGCAGCTCACCGTGCGGCTGATGGATCGCGACGACAACGAGCTCTACAAGGTCACGCTCGATCCGGTTCGGTCGGCGTAAGGCTGTTGCTGCAGAATGGCGACCGCGGATGCGCGGTCGTCAATCCGGATAGCAGGCCCGCGGAATGTTCGGCCACACCGCATTGTCGCAGTTGGCGTCCTTCTGCCGCTGCTTGAAGGCGGCGCTGACCGGGCCGGTCACGACGGGATCGACGCCGTCAGGGGCGTCGGCGAACATCTGCTGCGCGGTCTGGGCGGGCGGCGAGATCGGACCAGCTTCCCTCAGCGCAGCCGCCGACTGCGCGGCACCTGCCGCGACGAGAACGCCAAGTCCCGCCCACGCAAAAACCGGACGCAATCTGGACATCTGATCGGTCATGAACATCGAACTGCCCGGCCCCTCAAAGGTTCCGCCTTGGTTAACAGAATCATTTCACACCAAGACGTTTAAGAATCAGTGACCATCATTTGGGGCCGGGCCTCCCCTTTCGCAATTGCGAAAAACCCTGTATGAGCCGCGCAACCGAAAAAGGCGGCGCCTTCGGGCCGGCTGCCTGCAACGTTCCCGAGACCAGACAATGAACATCCGTAATATCGCGATCATCGCGCACGTCGACCATGGAAAGACCACTCTGGTCGACCAGCTCCTGAAACAGTCCGGATCATTCCGCGACAACCAGCGCGTCGCCGAGCGCGCCATGGACTCCAACGACCTGGAGAAGGAACGCGGCATCACCATCCTGGCCAAGGCGACCTCGGTCGACTGGCATGGCACCCGCATCAACATCGTCGACACGCCCGGACACGCCGATTTCGGCGGTGAGGTCGAGCGCATCCTGTCGATGGTGGATTCGGCGATTGTCTTGGTCGACGCCGCCGAAGGCCCGATGCCGCAGACCAAGTTCGTCGTCGGCAAGGCGCTCAAAGTGGGCCTGCGGCCAATCGTCGTCATCAACAAGATCGACCGCCCGGACGCCCGCCATGTCGAAGTGGTCAACGAGGTGTTCGACCTGTTCGCCGCGCTCGACGCCACCGACGAGCAGCTCGATTTCCCGATCCTCTACGGTTCCGGCCGCGACGGCTGGGTGTCGGAAAATCCCGAAGGCCCGAAGGACCAGCAGCTGGCGCCGCTGTTCGACCTCGTGGTCAAGCATGTGCCGGCGCCGACCGTGCATCCCGGTCCGTTCCGCATGATCGGCACCATCCTCGAAGCCAATCCGTTCCTCGGTCGCATCATCACCGGCCGCATCGAATCCGGCACGCTGAAGGCCAACCAGGCGGTCAAGGTGCTGCACAATGACGGCACCCAGATCGAAACCGGCCGCATCTCCAAGATCCTCGCCTTCCGCGGCCTCGAGCGCCAACCGATCGAGGAAGCGCAGGCAGGCGACATCGTCGCCATCGCCGGCCTGTCGAAGGGCACCGTCGCCGACACTTTCTGCGACCCGGCGGTGAGCGAGCCGCTGCACGCGCAGCCGATCGACCCGCCGACCGTGACCATGTCCTTCCTCGTCAACGACAGCCCGCTTGCCGGCACCGAAGGCGACAAGGTGACCAGCCGCGTCATCCGCGACCGGCTGCTGCGCGAGGCCGAAGGCAATGTCGCGCTGAAGATCGAGGAATCGCCTGACAAGGATTCCTTCTTCGTCTCCGGCCGCGGCGAATTGCAGCTTGCGGTGCTGATCGAGACGATGCGCCGCGAAGGCTTCGAGCTTGCCGTGTCGCGTCCGCGCGTCGTCATGCAGAAGGGCGAAGACGGCCAGTTGCTTGAGCCGGTCGAGGAAGTCGTCATCGACGTCGACGAGGAGCATGCCGGCGTCGTCGTGCAGAAGATGTCGGAGCGCAAGGCCGAGATGGTCGAGCTGCGTCCCTCCGGCGGCAACCGCCAGCGTCTCGTCTTCCACGCGCCGACGCGCGGCCTGATCGGCTACCAGTCGGAACTGTTGACCGATACGCGCGGCACCGCTGTGATGAACCGTCTGTTCTTCGCCTATGAGCCCTATAAGGGCGAGCTGCCCGGCCGCACCAATGGCGTGCTGATCTCCAACGAACAGGGCGAGTCGGTCGCCTATGCGATGTGGAACCTCGAAGACCGCGGCCCGATGGTCATCGATCCGGGCGTCAAGGTCTATCAGGGGATGATCATCGGCATCCACAGCAGAGACAACGATCTCGAAGTGAATGTGCTCAAGGGCAAGAAGCTGACCAACATCCGCGCCGCCGGCAAGGATGAGGCGGTCAAGCTGACGCCGCCGATCCGCATGACGCTGGAGCGCGCGCTGGCCTGGATCCAGGACGACGAGCTGGTCGAGGTGACGCCGAAGACGATCCGGCTGCGCAAGCTCTATCTCGACCCGAACGAGCGCAAGCGTTTCGAGAAGTCGGCCAAGGCGGTCGGCGCAGCGTAAGCTTTCCGGAGAAGGTTCGAAAGAGGGAGCTGATGCTCCCTCTTTTCGTTTCACCGGTGCGCGGCCGACAGGACGGCGCCGCAATCCGCCTCCCCGGCCAGATCGATGCGCACCGTCAAGCCATCGCGCACGGGCTTGCGCAAGGCCCTGGCGCCATCCGGTTCGATGGTCAGCCGCCCCTGGTCGTCGAGGGCCTGAAGCCTTGATCGCGAAAAGCCGAGCTCGCCGGCAAGCAGCCGGTCGAGCCGCAATGGCGTCGTGCCCTCGAGCCGAAGTTCCAGCCGGAGCGCTGCGGCGCGTTCCGCCTCACCGTCCAGAAGCTCCTTTCGGACCGTGACATCGGCAAATTCCTCGATCCGGCCGGCTTGGTCGCGGAGTGCCGCGCTATCGAAGGCGTGGCGCCGCACCAGCGCCGGATCGTTGCTTTCGAGCGCCGTGAGCAGCGCCGGCTCGATGTCGCGACGGTTCCGCCGTTCCAGGATGGCGAAATTCCAGGAATTGTCGCAGGCGATGCAGCGGTAGATCAGCCAAACGTCGATGCGCTTGCCGTTGGCGTTGACGCGGAATTTGCCGCCGCATCGATAAGGCTTGAAGCCGCCGCAGCGGTTGCAGTTGATGAGAGGCCGAGGCGCGGTCGTGGGCGCGATCGTCCAGCGGGTACGCAAGGGTGAAGACATGCCGGTAGGCCCTTCCCGTCGGAAGTCCATCAGCCGGGCGATGTCCGAGATGCCCGAAGGGCACGGTGTGGCGAAGACTGCGTGTTTTGAAGTTCAGGCGTCGGCGCGGACTACGCGCGGCGGCTCAGCAATGCCAAACCGGTCTCGAACCGCCGCCTGAAGAACGTGAATAAGATGCAGGGGCGGCTAAAGCTGCGCCTGCGGTGCATTCAGCGGAGTTGGCGAGACCGGCGGTTACTGAGGCAAAGTGAAGCTCGAAAATGGATGAAGGGTCGGGTCTTCTAGCTGCAGGGTGACGAAGGAGCAAGGGTTTAGCAGCCGAGGTCGGCGCTGCCCCTCATTGCCCTGCCGGGCATTTCTCCCCGTGAACGGGGAGAAAGGACCTGGTCGCGGCGTTGGCGCTCTTCCAGCAACGTTGGCGATTGGCGAAACCGGCGGCGACATCGCCCTTCGCCCCGTTTACGGGGAGAAGATGGCGGCAGCCAGATGAGGGGCGGCGCCGGCGGCAGCGGTTGTCCATCTTTGCCAATGTTGCTTCCGCTGGTTAATATGGCAGTCAATCCCAATCCAAGAGGTTCGCTATGCATCTCGCCTCGCTGCTGATCTTCGCCGCCGCCCTGTTCGTCGCCGCCGGTTCGCCCGGGCCGTCGATCGCAGCACTTGTGGCGCGGGTGATCTCGAAAGGGTTCCGCGACGTCTTCCCGTTCCTGCTGGCGATGTGGATCGGCGAAGGCATCTGGCTGTCGCTGGCGGTGTTCGGGCTTGCCGTCGTGGCGCAGACCTTCCACTACGCCTTCGTCATCGTGAAATGGATGGGCGTCGCCTATCTCGCCTGGCTGGCATTCAAGATGTGGACGGCGCCGGTGGAAGCCAGGGAAGGCGAGATGCCGCGCGAGGATTCGCCCCTGAAACTGTTCCTTGCCGGCATGGCGGTGACGCTCGGCAACCCGAAGATCATGATGTTCTATCTGGCGCTGCTGCCGACCATCATCGATCTTGCTTCCGTCAGCGTGGTCGGCTGGGTCGAGCTGACGCTGACCATGGCCCTGGTGCTGGTCGTCATCTACCTCGCCTGGGTGCTGGCCGCCTCGCAGGCGCGCCGGCTCCTGAAGAGCAAGCGCGCCAAGAAGATCGCCAACCGCGTCAGCGCCACGACGATGGCGGGCGCGGCCGCCGCAATCGCCGCGCGGTAGAGCTGTTCATCGTTTCTTGGAAACGACGACCAACTCTATCTCTTCGTGTTGGAGCAATTCCGGACGGAAAACCGCGTCACACTTTTCCTGGATTGCTCTAAAAGCGCGTCGCGATGAAATTCAGGCGACGCGCTTTAAAGTCTTTGTTTTGATGCATGTCGTTATCCCAAAACCGCTGCGCACCTTTGGGCGACATGCATTAGGCTATTTGGGCAGCACGCCAGCCGAAGGCAGTGGCGCCTCCGCCGGCGGTTGCGGTCCGCCGGAATAGAATTTCGAGGCCGGGTTCTCCTGCATGAAGTCGTAGGCGACCATGCCGAGCGGCCGCTTTTGCCGTTCCGACGCCGCCTGATGCCATGGGATTGCCTGGCGCAGCGCCGCGAGAGCCGCGGTCGGCGCTTCGCCGAACTTCCGTTGCGGGTTCTGCGCCTTGCGGATCTCCATCCAGTAGCTTGCCGTCAGCAGGTCCTGCGCCACGAGGTGGAACGACACGTCGACCGCTTCACGGGCGCGCTGCGTCTTGATGCGGGTCTGCGCTTCCAGATCCTCGACGGTGGCGACGATGGCCTGGCCGTTCGGCGTCACCGGCGAGCCTAGCTCGGCAAGTTCCTGCCACAGATCGGTCGGCAGGTAACCGTCGAAGCTCGGGATGTCCTTGCGCTCTTCGGGCTTCAGCACGTCGGCCGGCTTGACCACGGTGAAGAAGGGGTTGCGGAAGCGCTCGATGCGCTGCGCCACCGCGACACCCAGATTGGTCAAGGCGTTGGTGAGCGCCTCCACCTGGTTGGCCATCGGGTAGGGGTCCCAATTGGCGTTGGAGAAGATATAGCCCGACTTGCCGTTACTCAACGGCCCGCCCTTGACGTAATATTTCATGAATTGCGGCGTGCTCAGTTCCGGCGAGCTCTGCGGCGTCAGGCCGGGCAGGATCGCCGGATTGTGATCCGAGGAATTGATGGAAAGCAGCACGGATTGGCGCAGGTCCGCCCAGGCCTGCCAGGCCGAACCCTGGCGCTGGCTCGAGGCACGCATGCTTTCCGGGTCCTGGATGATGCGGGCCGGATCGTCGTCGAAGAGATAGCTGCCCTTGATCATGTCCATGACGCGGGCGGCGTCCCAGGTCAGCCAAGGATAGGGCCGCATCGACTGCACCGGCGCGGAGATAGGCGTCACGCTGGAATTCATGCCGTTCAGCCCCATCGCATAGCTGAGGTCGGTCCATTCCAGCAGTTTTCGCGCATCCTCCAGCAAGAGCACCGCCTGCGCCTGCGCATAGGCGTTGGTGCTGATCAGCGCCGCCTGGTCGGCGGCGAAGGGTTCGAGCGGCTTCAGGCCGGCCTGCTCGAGCGCCTGCGCGGCCGGCATGCGGACGCCTTTGAGATAGGCATCGCCTTCGCCGACCATGGCCGCGCCGATATTGCCGAGCGTCGCCAGATCGCCTTCACCGAGCGTGCCGCGCGATTGCACGACTGGCGTGACGCGTTTGTTCAGCATGTCGACAAGCATATGCGTCAGCTGCGGGCTGGCCGCTTCGTAGGACATGGTGTTGGCGCGGATCGCCATGATGGCGCGCACCAGCGCCTCCTCCTGCAGTTCCGGCCCATAGCCACGGTTGACGCCGCCCTTGAAGCGGGCGAGCTGCTGGTCCTTGAGAAGTTTCGTGTTTTCAGGCGACGTCGGATCGCCTGAAAAGATCACGGTTTCACGCTGGTCACCGGCGCCGCGGTTGAACCAGTAAATCGTGACGCCTTCGGCAGCACCCTCGAGCAGCAGGCCGTAAGCATCCGCCGAACGCCGCTGCGCCTCGGGGCTGAGCTCGACCTTGGCGCCGTTGCGCGCAATGGCGATGACCTGATCGACGGTCAGGTCATGACCGGTCAGCGTGATCGTCTTATCGGCGGCCGCCTCGAAAATGGGTTGGTAGGTGGTCGCCGCTTCGAAGGCATGAGCCGGTTGGGCAGCGAGGCCGGCTATGACGGCGAGAGTGCAGAGGAAAAGCTTGGGCTTGGCAATTCTGTCCAGCATGACGGTTCCCATTCGAGCCAGGGTTCAGGAACGGGTTCACCCATTGGAAATTTTGTTTCCTGAAAGACTAGCCGTAAGCGTCGACCTGTCAACGACTTGCGGTTGCAGGACCGATGGTGGAGCCGGCGTGGCCTTTCGGGCCATGGCCGGTATTCGAGGTTTGGCACATGTCGACCGCGGCGGCCACCCGGTTCGACATGTCGAAGAAGGCGGACGCGAAGACGATATCCCGGATGTCGCGGCCGGAAATCCGGCCTCGTTCAATGCTGCCTGGCTCTGGGCGGTTCAGCGTTTTCACAGAATCGCCGAACCGCTCCAAGTTTTTGTTTTGCGCAATTCCGGACGGAAAACCGCTACGCGCTTTTCCTGGAATTGCTCTGAGCGCTACATCATTTCGATGATCGGCGCGATCTCGACGGTGAAAGCCGGGTCCATCAGGATCGGACAGTCCTTGGCTTTGGCGACAGCATCGTCGATGTTCTTGGCTTCGACGATCGTGTAGCCGGCGGTCGGATTGCTGCCGCCATTGTTCTCGACCTTGCCACCGGGCAAAACCGTCCTCGACATGCCGACAGGATTGCCGCCATCGACGACAGCCTTGCCGAGCTTGCCATACCAGCCGGTCCAGGCATCCGTCGCCGCTTTGCGTTCGGCCTCCTCGGTCGGCATCTTGCCGGAGCCATGATAGACGTAGAGAAATTTCGCCATGTTCTCCTCCCTTGTCGGCGGCGTCGAACCGGGATGCGGCTACGCCGCCTGCGATATGCGGCTTCGCCGCAATCCGATATGCAGCGGTGCCGCAATCGTGGATATGCGGTCTAGCCGCAATCGTGGATATGTGGCTTTGCCACAATCGTTGATCATCGGACGAAAAGGCGGGGCGGGCAACGAAAAATTCGAAGTCACTAATATAATGCGATCGCTACCTTGCCATGGCGTGGTATTCGGGGTTCGGCCGCATGTCGACCGCGGCAGCCACCCGGTTCGACATGTTGAAGAAGGCGGCGGTCGAAGCGATGTCCCAGATATCGCGGTCGGAGAAACCGGCCTGGCGCAAGGCGGCGCGGTCGGCCTCTACGATCTTGGCCGGCTCTTCCGTCAACTTGACCGCGAATTCGAGCATCGCGCGCTGGCGGCCCGATAGCTCGGCGGCGCGAAAATTCATCACCATCATCTCGCCAAGCGCCGGCTCGCCCGACAGTTGGCGCACCGCCGCGCCATGCGCGGTCAGGCAGTAGAAGCAGTGGTTGATCGAGGAGACGACCACGGCGATCATCTCGCGCTCCAGCTTCGACAGGCCGGACTCGCCCAACATCAGATCGTTGTACATGTCGGTGAAGGCGCGCAGCTTCTTCTCGTCGAAGGCGTAGGCGAGGAGCACGTTGGGCACGAGGCCGAGCTTCTCCTGGCACTTGGCGAAATAGGCCTTCGTCGGCTCGCTGAGCTCCGCCTGGACAAGGTCAAGCGCGGTAATCTTGTCGGACATGGGCGTTCTCCTCACAGGGCTATGGCGTCAGTTCGAATTTTTTAAAGCGTCGTCAAACCTTTGTCGCCAAACAGCGCTCATCTGGCTACCATAGCTACAAAAGCATGCCACGGGAGGGAATAAGCGTCATGGCCAGCGTGAAATCCAAGCCGAAGAAGAAAGCTGCGGCTGCAAAGCCGGAGCCAAGACCCTCAAGGCTTGCCGACTATCTGCTGGCCCGGGCGCCTGCCGAGGACGTCGCGGCCTATGACGCGGCCGACCTCGAACGCGCCGGCGAGCTCGCTGCCCAAGCGGTTGCCGCCCATAGGAAGGGCGAAAGCGTCGTCGCCGTCGAAGCCGATTCCGGCGTTGCCTGCGGCGGCAGGCCGGTCACGGTCATCACCGTCGTCAATGACAACATGCCGTTCCTGTTCGATTCCATCCTCGGCGAAATCACCGAGACCAGTGGCGAGCCGACACTGGTCACCCATCCGATCGTCACCGTGCGCCACGGCAAGACCGGCGTCGCCGAGGTTCTCAGCGATGGCGGCAAGGAGGATGACGACCACGATCGGCTGAGCGTCGTCCATGTCCACATTCCAAGGCTGAATGCCGAGCAGGCGAAGAGCCTTACCGAGCGGCTGGGCAAGATGCTTTCCCAGGTCCGCGCAGCCGTCGTCGACTGGAAGCGGATGCTCGCCCGCCTCGATCAGGCGATTTCCGAATTCCGCTATTCGGCGGTGCCGCTCGACAAGAAGAGCGTCGCCGAGGCGATCGCCTTCCTCGAATGGCTGCGCGACGACAATTTCACCTTCCTCGGCATGCGCGAATTCAAATATGTCGGCGGCGAGGAAAGCGGCTCGCTGGAGCGCGCCGAGAAGCCCGGCCTCGGCATCCTGTCCGACCCGGATGTTCTGGTGTTGCGGCGCGGCACGGAGGCGGTGACGACGACGCCCGAAATCCGCGCCTTCCTGCACGGGCCGGAACCATTGATCGTCACCAAGGCCAACGCCAAATCACTGGTGCATCGCCGCATCTATCTCGATTACATCGGCATCAAGACCTACACGTCGAAGGGTGCGCTGGCCGGCGAGCTGCGCATTGTGGGCCTGTTCACCTCGACCGCCTACACACGTTCGGTGATGAAAATCCCCTATCTGCGCTCGAAGGCCGAAACCATCATCGCCAAGTCCGGCTTCAATCCGCAGGACCATTCCGGCAAGGCGCTGATCAATGTGGTGGAGAGCTATCCGCGCGATGAGCTGTTCCAGGTTCCCATTCCCATCCTGCGCAAGCATGCCAACGCCATTCTTGGCCTGATCGAGCGGCCGCGGATCAGGGCGCTGGTGCGCGTCGATCAGTTCGACCGCTTCGTCTCGATCATCGTCTTCGTGCCGCGTGACCGCTATGACAGCGTCGTGCGCGAGAAGATCGGCACCTATCTCAAGACCGCGTTCGAAGGCCGGCTGTCGGCCTATTATCCGGCCTTCCCGGAAGGCGGGCTGGCGCGCGTGCATTTCATCATCGGCCGTTCCGGCGGCAAGACGCCGAAGGTCGAGCAGGCGACGATCGAAGCGGCGATCCGCGACATCGTGCGAACCTGGGAGGACGCGCTCTCCGAAGCCGCGGAAGCGGCCGGCAGCGATCCGGCGCTGAAGGCAATCGCGGCACGGTTCCCCGAAAGCTACCGCGACTCCTTCTCGGCTGCCGTGGCCCTTGCCGATGCCGGGCGCATCGCCAAAATCAGCGCCGAAAATCCGATCGCCATCGACTATTACCACCATGCCGACCAGAAGCCGGAGCAGGCGGCGCTGAAGATCTACCACCATGGCAGCCCGGTGGCGCTGTCGCGGCGCGTGCCGGTGCTGGAGAACATCGGTTTCCGCGTCATCAGCGAGCGCACCTTCGAGGTTGGCGACGACCCTGCCGGCACGGTGTTCATTCACGACATGGAGCTGGAGAACAGCTACGGCACGCCGATCGACCTTGCCGACGGCGGCGCGCTGTTCGAAGACGCCTTCCTGTCGGTCTGGCGCGGCGATGTCGACAATGACGGCTATAACGGCCTGGCGCAGACCGCCGGCCTGTGGTCAGGCGAGATCACCATCCTGCGCGCCTATGGCCGCTACCTGCAGCAGGCCGGCATTCCGCAGAGCCAGGATTTCATCGCCGCGGCGCTCAACCGCTATCCTGAGATCGCGCGCGGCCTGCATGCGCTGTTCGTCGCCCGCCTCGGACCGGCGGCGGAAAGCGACGGCGTGGTCGCGGCCAAGCACCTCAAAGCCAAGATCAAGGATGCGCTGGAGGAGGTGCCCAACATCGATGACGACACCATCATCCGGCGCTATCTCAACCTCATCGAAGCCTCGCTGCGCACCAATCATTTCGTAGCCGATACGAAAGCGAAGGGACAGTCGCTGGCGATCAAGCTCGACTCGCAGGCGGTCGAAGGCCTGCCGGCGCCGCGACCATGGCGCGAGATCTTCGTCTACGGCTCCGAGGTCGAGGGCGTGCATCTGCGCTTCGGCCCGGTGGCGCGCGGCGGCCTGCGCTGGTCGGATCGCGCCCAGGATTACCGCATCGAGGTGCTGGGGCTGGTGAAGGCGCAGCAGGTCAAGAACGCGGTGATCGTGCCGGTCGGCGCCAAGGGCGGCTTCTATCCGAAGAAGCTGCCGATGAGCGCCGGGCGCGACGCCATCTTCGAAGCCGGGACTTCGGCCTACAAGAACTTCGTCTCCAGCCTTTTGTCGATCACCGACAATATCGGCGTCGACGGCGTCATCCCGCCGGCCGGCGTGGTGCGGCGCGACCAGGACGACCCGTATTTCGTCGTCGCCGCCGACAAAGGCACGGCGACCTTCTCCGACACCGCCAACGCCATTTCCGAGAAGCACAATTTCTGGCTGGACGACGCCTTCGCCAGCGGCGGCTCGGCCGGCTACGACCACAAGAAGATGGGCATCACCGCCAAGGGCGCCTGGGAAGCGGTCAAGCGGCATTTCCGCGAGATCAACCGCGACATCCAGACTTCGCCCTTCACCGTCGTCGGCGTCGGCGACATGTCGGGCGACGTGTTCGGCAACGGCATGCTGTTGTCGCCGCAGACCAGGCTGATCGCCGCCTTCGATCATCGCGACATCTTCATCGATCCCGATCCGGACATGGCGGCCTCGATGGCCGAGCGGGTGCGCATGTTCGCGCTGCCGCGCTCGTCGTGGCAGGACTACGACAAGTCCAAGCTGTCGGAAGGCGGCGTCATCGTCTCGCGCAACCAGAAATCGATCACGCTGCCGCAGGCGGCGGCGGCCGCGATCGGCTTGTCCAAAACCACGGCGACGCCGGTCGAGATCATGAACGCCATCCTCAAGGCGCCGGTCGATCTGCTCTGGTTCGGCGGCATCGGCACCTATGTGCGGGCTTCCGGCGAAAGCAACGCCGATGTCGGCGACCGCGCCAACGACGCCGTCCGCGTCACCGCGCTCGACGTGCGCGCCAAGGTGATCGGCGAGGGCGCCAATCTCGGCGTCACGCAGCGGGCGCGCATCGAGTTCGGCATGAATGGCGGCCGCTGCAATTCCGACGCCATCGACAATTCGGGCGGCGTCAACTGCTCCGACGTCGAGGTCAACATCAAGATCGCGCTGGCGTCGGCGATGCGCAAGGGTTCGCTGGCGAGACCGGCGCGCAACAAGCTGCTCGCCGAAATGACCGACGAGGTGGGCGCGCTGGTGCTCGCCAACAACTATCAGCAGACGTTGGCGCTTTCCCTGGCGCGCAAGCGCGGGCTGGCCGATATCGCGCATCAGGCCCGCTTCATAACGGCACTGGAAGCGCGCGGCCTGCTCGACCGCGCGGTCGAGACACTGCCTTCGCCGGCGGCCCTTGCCGAGCGCGAGGCACGCGGTGAGCCGCTGACCAGGGCCGAGCTCGGCGTGCTGCTCGCCTACGCCAAGATCGTGCTGTTCTCCGACATCGTCGCCAGCGACGTGCCGGACGATCAACATTTCGACCGCGATTTGATGGGCTATTTCCCGGAACGCATGGGCAAGAAATTCGCCGGCGAAATCCGCGACCACAGGCTGCGGCGCGAGATCATCACGCGCGTGCTTGTCAACGATCTCGTCAATCGCGGCGGTCCATCTTTCGTCAATCGCCTGCTGGAATCCACCGGCCGCACCGCTGCCGATGTCATGCGCACCTTCGCCATGGTCCGCGACGGCTTTGCGCTGCCCGCGCTCTACAAGGAGATCGACGCGCTCGACAACCAGATCGACGGCCAGATCCAGCTCGATCTCTACCAGTCGGTTAGCCGGCTTATCTTCGTGACCAGCGGCTGGTATCTGAAGAACGAAGCGGGCTCGGCGCCACTCGGCCAGCGCATCGGAGAATTGCTGGAAGCCCGCAAGATGCTGGAGCCGAAGCTTGTCTCGCTGCTGCCAGCCTTCTCGCGCGAGCGCATCGAGGAGCGCCGCCATGGCCTGTTCAAGGGCGGAGCGCCGGAAAAGCTCGCCGAGAAGCTCGCTTTGACCGAGATGGCCGAGCTCATCCCCGATATCGCGCTCACCGCGCGCACGGCCAGTGCCGACATCGTTGCGGCGGCCAAGGCGTTCTTCGCCGTCAGCGATGCCTTCCGCATTCCGCGCGTCGAGGAAGCCGCGCGCTCGATCATGCCGCCGGACTATTACGACCAGCTGGCGCTGTCGCGCGCGACGGACACGATCGGCATGGCAAGGCGCGGCATCGCGGTGGCCGCGCTGACCGCCCACGGCACGGCTGCGGATCCGGTGACGGCGTGGCTGGAGGCCGGCGGCGAACGCGTCGCGCGCATCCGCGAGCGTCTCCAGGCGCTGACCGAGGGCGGCGACATCACCGTGTCGCGACTTTCGGTGGCGTCCGGCCTGATGAGCGATCTGACGGGGATGTGAGCTTACCCACCTCATTGTGGGCAAGGTCGCTGCGAAGCAGCGGGGCGGAGGTGCGGCGCCGACCCCCACCCGGACCTGCGGTCCGACCTCCCCACAAGGGGGAGGTTGGGGTTGGTGCTCTTCTTCCACCGACAGAAAAATCAAGACGAGCACCAATGGCCGGCGGCGCTTGTTCATTTGCATCGCTGTCTGAAAACATGCAGACATGGCGCCCGACACGGGCGGAGCGGGTGCCAGGGGAGTTCAGCATGGTGGCGATAGAGACAGTGCAGCGGGCATCGGGGCGCGGCATCTGGGGCTGGATGTTCTTCGACTGGGCGGCGCAACCTTTCTTCACCGTCGTCACAACCTTCATCTTCGGGCCCTATTTCGTCTCGCGCATGGCGAGCGATCCGACCGCCGGACAGGCCGCCTGGGGTTACGGCATCGCCGCCGCGGGCCTTGTCATCGCGGTGCTCTCGCCGGTGCTCGGCTCGATCGCCGACCAGACCGGGCCGCGCAAGCCATGGATCGCTTTCTTCGCCACGATCAAGATCACAAGCCTTACGCTTTTGTGGTTCGGAGCGCCGGGCTCGAACCTCTTCCTGGTCGTCCTTTTGTTCTCGCTGGCTTCGGTGGCGGCCGAATTCTCCACCGTGTTCAACGATTCCATGATGCCGCGGCTGGTGCCGAAGGCCGAAATCGGCAGGATCTCCAACATGGCCTGGGGGCTTGGCTATCTCGGCGGCATGATCGCGCTGATCTTCGTCGTCCTGTTCCTGGCCGGCAATCTGGAGACCGGCAAGACGCTCATCGGCCTCGACCCGCTGTTCGGCCTCGATCCGAAGCTTGGCGAGGACGCGCGCTTCACCGGGCCGATGTCGGCCGGCTGGTATTTCCTGTTCATCCTGCCGATGTTCTTCTTCACGCCCGACGCCAGCAAGGGAATCCCGATCGGCCCGGCGGTGCGCGAGGGCCTGTCGGAACTGAAGTCGACGCTCGCCGAAGTGCGCCAGCGCAGCGGCATCCTGCGCTTCCTTCTGGCCCGCATGATCTATCAGGACGGCGTCAACGCGCTGCTGGCGCTCGGCGGCACGTTCGCGGCCGGCATGTTCCACTGGTCGATCACCGAGATCGGCCTGTTCGGCATCATCCTCAACATCGTAGCCATCTTCGGCTGCTGGATCGCGGCGCGGCTCGACACGGCGCTGGGCTCGAAGCACGTGGTGATGATTGCGCTGGTCCTGTTGTCCATTGCCACGATCGGCGTCATCTCGACCGGACCGGGCTTCACACTGCTCGGCCTGATCCCGCTTTCGACCGCGGATTCAGGCGGCCTGTTCGGCACCGCGGCCGAGAAGGCCTACATTCTGTACGGCTTGCTTATCGGGCTGGCTTTCGGCCCGGTGCAAGCCTCGTCGCGCTCCTACATGGCGCGCAGCGTGACGGCCGCGGAATCCGGCCGCTATTTCGGCATCTACGCGCTGGCCGGGCGGGCGACGAGCTTCCTGGCGCCGTTCATGGTGGCAAGCATCACCACCATCAGCGGCTCGCCCAGGCTCGGCATGGCGGCGATCATCCTGTTCCTGGCGCTCGGCATGGCGATCCTGGTGGGGACGCCCTATCCGGCGGACAAGCCAAGGGGATAGCGTTCTTGCCTTCTCCCCTTGTGGGAGAAGGTGGATCGGCGCGCAGCGCCGAGACGGATGAGGGGTGTTCCAGCTTGGCGAATGCGCTCGCCTAAAGCCGCAAATCGCCAACGTCTCATTTTCTGGAGCACCCCTTCCGTCGCCTCCCACAAGGGGAGAAGGAAAGGGTGCTCAATGCCTGAAATGCCTTACCCCGCTGAACACCATGGCGATGCCGTGCTTGTCGGCGGCGGCGATCACGTCGTCGTCGCGCATTGAGCCGCCGGGCTGTATGACGGCCGTGGCGCCGGCTTCGATCGCCGACAGCAGGCCGTCGGCGAAGGGGAAGAAAGCATCCGAGGCGACAACGGAGCCCTTGGTCAGCGGTTCGGCGAGGCCAGCCGCCTCGGCCGCGTCAAGCGCCTTGCGGGCGGCGATGCGCGAGGAATCGACGCGGCTCATCTGGCCGGCGCCGATGCCGACAGTGGCGCCGTCCTTGGCGTAGACGATGGCGTTCGACTTGACGTGCTTGGTGATGCGGAAGGCGAATTTGAGGTCGGCCATCTCCGCCGGCGTCGGCGCGCGCTTGGTCACCACCTTCAGCTCCAGGTCGTCGACCACGGCGTTGTCGCGGCTTTGCACAAGCAGCCCGCCGGCGACGGATTTGACCATCGTGCCGGCGGCGCGCGGGTCCGGCAGGCCGCCGGTGACCAGCAGGCGCAGGTTCTTCCTGGCTGCGACGATCGCGGCTGCCTCGTCAGAGGCGTCGGGCGCGATGATCACCTCGGTGAAGGTCTTGACGATTTCTTCCGCCGCCTCGGCGTCGAGGATGCGGTTCATGGCGACGATGCCGCCGAAGGCCGAGACCGGATCGCAGGCCAGCGCCTTGGCATAGGCTGCCTTCAGCGTTGCGCCTTCGGCAACGCCGCAAGGGTTGGCGTGCTTGATGATGGCGACCGCCGCCGAACGGGCAGGATCGAACTCGCCGACCAGCTCGAAGGCGGCGTCGGTGTCGTTGATGTTGTTATAGGACAGCTGCTTGCCCTGCAGTTGCCTGGCGGTTGCGACGCCCGGCCGCCTGTCGCCCGACAGGTAGAAGCCGGCGCCCTGGTGCGGGTTCTCGCCGTAGCGCATCACCTGGTCGAGACGGCCCCCGAAAGCGCGCCAGGTCGGATGCTCGATCTCGAGCGCCTCGGCGAACCAGCCGGAAATCGCCGCGTCATAGGTGGCGGTGCGCGCGAAGGCCTTGGCCGCCAGCTTCTTGCGGAAATCCAGCGACAGCGAGCCGAGATTCATCTCCAGCGCGTTGACGACGGACGCATAGTCGGCCGGATCGGTGACGATGGCGACGTAAGAATGGTTCTTGGCCGAGGCGCGGATCATCGCCGGCCCGCCGATATCGATGTTCTCGACGATCGAGGCATAGCCTGCCCCGGAACAGCGGACCTCCTCGAACGGATAGAGATTGGACACGACCAGGTCGATCGGCTCGATGCGATGGTCGCGCATGGCCTTGGCATGCTCGGCGTCGTCGCGGATGCCGAGCAGCGCGCCATGCACCGACGGATGCAAGGTCTTCACCCGGCCATCCATGATCTCGGGAAAGCCGGTGAGTTCGGAGACGTCGCGCACCGCCAGGCCGGCCTCGGCGATGGCCTTTGCCGTGCCGCCGGTCGAGATCAACTCGACACCGGCCGCGGCGAGCGCCTTGGCGAGATCGATCAGCCCGGTCTTGTCGAAGACGGAAAGCAGCGCGCGGCGCACCGGAACGAGATCGGGCGCCGGAATGTTTTTTGTGGGCACGGCCATGCGGAGGCCTTTCACGGCTGTTGGGGCGTTGGCCGGCCCTAGCATATGAGTCTCGGAAATCAAGTGAGTCTCGGAAATCAAGCTCACAGCCGGATTTGTCCGGAACTCAGTTGTTTTCGGGATAACCGGCGATATTGGTGCGGGTCAGCTGCCAGTGGACCTCGGCAATTTCCGAGGCCTTGAAGGCGAGCACGATCTGCCTGCTGCGGCGCGGGCCGCTCAGTCCGGCGAAATAGATCGATTCCTCGACCTCCGGCACCACCTCGGCGCAGGTGAAAACCCAGGTGTCGCCTTGCGCGGCCGCCAGCGTCAGGCGGTCGTGGTCGTCTTGAAGCAGGCCGATGTCGGGGTGGACGTGGAAGCGCACCGTGACGAAGTCGCGACCATTGTTGCGGATCGCAGCATTGCCCGGGCGCAGGAAACGGTCGCGGCCGGCAAGCACGTTGCCGTTTGTGGTCAGTTTCAGCTCGCGCTCATGCAGGAAGCCGAATTGGGCGGCGTAGCCGTCATGGCGGGCGACGAAGCCATGCACGCCCTTCTGGTCGAGGCGCTTGCAGGGCACGTGCTGCGGGCCGCCGATCAGCGGCGATCCCAAGAGGTCGCTGACGCGCAGCGAGTGGCTGAAGCGCGCCGACGAGGTGTCGTTGACCGTTGCCGTCGAATGCGCGGCGGTGGCGCGCGCCAGCGGCCGGAATTCCGGGGCGCCGTAAGTGTCGATGCCGGCATTGACGATGAAGTGCTGGCGCCCGGAGGAGAGCTCGAAGGCAAGGCAGCCGGCATGCGCGGCGTTGGAGACGTCGACCGGCGGCGGCAGGCCGGTGTCTGCGATCACCGTCACGCCGCCCATCGTCAGGCGCTCATAGCCGGAATGCGGCGCGTGCAGCAGCGGCGCGCCGGCGGTGTCGTCATGGCGCATGATGGTGGCGATGCGGTCATGGATGGTGGCGCCCATGCCGTTGAAGCGGGCAAGGCTGCCGTCCTGATGGCGGAAGAAGCGCAGCGCCGGCAACATGCGGTCGATGGCGCCGATCAAGGCCGGCGGCGGCGCCTCGGCCTGATTGGCATAGGTCTGGCGCAGCGGCAGAAGGTCGGCCAGCAGCTCCAGCACCGCCATCGGTTTGCGCGAGATGTGGCCGCCGTCGGGCAGGATCTGATGCTCTAGCTCTTCGGCCAGATTGCGCGTCGCGGCGCGCAGCGCCGAGGCCGGCGCCGGCAAGGATAGCGCGGCGAAGGCGAGCGCGATGCGGGCGCGCAGCCTGCCCTCGCCATCCGGCATCTCGCGCGCCATCGAGCGCAGGTAGCGGATCTGCACGGCAAGCGATTTGAGGAAGGCGCGATAGAAGGGGAATTCGGCGCCTTGCAGCACCACCGAGGAATGCTGCAGCCAGGCGATCACCCGCTTGGCCGTCGTTCCCGGCTCCCAGGCGATGCCGGAGATCTGGTTGCCGTGCATGGCGATCCAGTCGGTCACCAGGGCTCTCGCATTGGCGGCGGCGAGCTCGGTGCCGGTGGCGCGCATATGGCGCAGCCAGCGGAAGCCGTGCAGCGATTTCTGCCAGCCGCGATTGGGCACGTCGAGCTGGAAGGGCGACCTGCCGCCGGTCTCGACCAGATGGCCGGACAGCGGATAGCGGCCGTAATAGATCTCCAGCGCGATCTGCGGATCGGCGAGCCGCAAATCCGGCGGCGCGATCAGGACGCGTTCGGGCGTGCGGCCGGAATAGCGCCAGCGATAGAGCGGACCGGCGCGCAAGCGCCGGCGCGTCTTGCGCCAGAACTCCCTCGCGACAAGCGCCCAAAGACGCGTCGTGCTGCCGGCAACAAGTGCCAATAGCCCTCCTGATTTCCCCATAACCCAAGCACAAGCTTATGCGATTCAAGAACTTATGCGAAGGCGGATTTCGCCGAAGTGAAGCGCTTCACGCCGGTTTGGCCGTGCCGTCCCTAAAAAAGTCAGCAAGTTTTATGAAATAACGCATCCGAGCGGTTCGGCGTTGGGCAGAATCGCCGAACCGCCCGGATTGTTTTTCCTTGCGCAATTCCGGACGGAAAACCGCTATGCAGTTTTCCTGGAATTGCTTAGCCAACCCTTCTCATCCGGGCGGCGAAGAAGCCGTCTAGGCCCGAAATCCCGGGCGATTCCAGTACCAGATCGGCCGGCGTGGTGCGCAAAATACCTTGCGGCGTCAGGAATGGGTCGACGCCGGCAAATTCACCAGGCTGGATCGGATCGGCGGCTACGCCGGGATTCCCGGCGAGGAAATCGCGATAGAGATCCTCGCCCTCGATCGGATCGAGCGAGCAGTTGGAAAAGACGATGCGGCCGCCAGGCCTGACGAGACCGACGGCATGGGCAAGCAGCCGGCGCTGGAGGTCGGCGAGCTTTTCGACGTCGGCCATGCTCTTGCACCACGGCACGTCGGGATGGCGGCGCACCGTGCCGGTCGAGGAGCAGGGCGCATCGAGCAACACGGCGTCGAACAATTGCGCCTGCCGGTAATCCATGAGGTCGGTCTGGACGAGATCGGCTGTCAAACCGAGGCGGTCGAGATTCTGCGACAGCCGCGCCAACCGGTTCTTCGAGGTGTCGACGGCGGTGACCTCGGCGCCGGCCAGGATCAACTGCGCCGTCTTGCCGCCGGGCGCGGCGCAGAGATCGGCGACGCGCTGGCCCTCGATCTCGCCGAACAGGCGCGCGGGCAGGCTAGCCGCCGCATCCTGCACCCACCAGGCGCCGTCGGCGAAGCCGGGCAGGTCGACAACGTTGGCGGAGAGTTTTTCGACACGAACCGTGCCGGTCGGCAGCACGATGCCGCCTAGGCGCTCGGCCCAGAGCGCGGGATCGGACTTGACGGTGAAGTCGACCGGCGCCTCGTGGCGATGGGCGGCAAGGATTGCGCGCGCCTTATCGGGTCCGTAGGCGGCGATCAGGCGCTCGGAGAACCATTGCGGCGCCTCGCTGGTGGCGGCAAGCGCCGGGGCAAGTTCGGCCTGCTTGGCGCGCGCAAGCGAACGCAGCACGCCGTTGACGAGGCCGGAAAAGCGCGTGGTGCGCGGATCGGACTTGGCCTGCGTGACGGCAAGATCGACGGCGGCGCTGTCGGGAACATCGAGGAACAGGATCTGCGCGGCGGCGACATGCAGGATATGCGAAAGCGCGGTGGCATTGGGCGGCAGCGGCTTTTCCAGCCGCCTCGCCAGCAGCCCGGCGATGGTCATGCGGTGGCGCAGTGCGGTAGCCAGGATGGCGCGCACCAGCGCGCGGTCGCGGCCGTCCAGCGCCTTGTATTGCGGATGGCCGTGCTCGTTGTCGGTCAAGCCATCCTGCGGTGTGCGGGCATCGATGACGGCGGCGAGCAGGCGCGCGGCGGCCTTGCGCGCGGCAAGGCCGGCGACGCTCTCGTCACCGGCATCGTGTTGCGGACTGCCTGAATGTCCGCGCCTCGGCGGCGTCACGACCAGGGACCCTTCGACCCGACATTGCGCGGTCCGGTTGGGTTACGGCCCCAGGGATTGGCTTTCGGCTGTGCTGGCTCAGCCGGCGGCGTGGGCTCCGCCGGCTTGCCCCATGGACCGGCCGGAGGCGGCTCCTCGGGCTGGATGGATGGAGGCGAAGCCTGGCGCCGGGCGGCTTGCGGGGCACTCGGCATCTCGCGCGCCATCTCCTGCAGCGCCGCGATGCGGTTGTCGGTGCTGGGATGGGTCGAGAACAGACTGTCCATGCGCTCGCCGGAGAGCGGATTGATGATGAAGAGATGCGCCATCGCCGGGTTGCGTTCGGCATCCGGGTTGGGGATGCGTTCTGCCCCGCGCGCGATCTTGTCGAGCGCCGAGGCCAGCCACAGCGGATTGCCGCAGATTTCGGCGCCGCGCCGGTCGGCCTCGTATTCGCGGGTGCGGCTTACCGCCATCTGCACGATCATCGCGGCGAAGGGCGCCACCAGCATGGCGACCAGCACGCCGACAAAGCCGAACGGGTTGTTGTTGTCGCGGTTGCCGCCGAAGAAGAAAGCGAAATTGCCGAGCATCGAGATGGCGCCGGCGAGCGTCGCCACGATCGTCATGGTCAGCGTGTCGCGATGCTGTACATGGGCAAGCTCATGCGCCATCACCGCCGCGACCTCTTCATGGGCGAGCCGCTCAAGCAGGCCCGTGGACGCCGCCACGGCGGCGTTTTCGGGGTTGCGGCCGGTGGCGAAGGCGTTGGGCTGCGGGTTGTCGATCAGATAAGTCTTCGGCATCGGCAGGCCGGCCTGCTTGGCCAGCGCCTGGACGATGGCGTGATATTCCGGCGCGTTCTTCTCGTCGACCTCGACGGCGCGGTTCATCGACAGCACCATCTTGTCGGCGTTCCAATAGCTGAACAGGTTGGTGCCGGCGGCGATCAAAAGCGCGATCATCATGCCGCCCGTGCCGCCGATCAGGAAGCCGACGCCCATGAACAGCGCCGTCATCGCGGCAAGAAGCATGGCGGTGCGAAGCGTATTCATCGTTTCATCCGTCTGACGATAGGGGTCGATCCTTCCGGCATCATCGCTATATGATGGGAGACGCCGGTCTCCGTTTCAATCGGCGGGAGTATCACATGACCGAAGAGCCAGGCAAAACCACCCCGGTTGCAGCGACCGACGAGCCGCAAAAGACGCTGACGCCAGCGGCGCAGCGGGCGTTGGCCGAAGCCGAAGCTCGGCGCCAGAACTACCGAGCGGCGGAAGCGCAACTGCCGAAGGAGATCGGCGGTCGCGGCGGCAAGGAGCCTGGGCGCTATGGCGACTGGGAGGTCAAAGGCCTCACCAGCGACTTCTAATGCATGTCGCCCAAAAGTGCGCAGCGGTTTTGGGATAACGACATGCATCAAAACAAAGACTTAAAGCGCGTCGTCTGAATCCGTTTCATCGCGACGCGCTTTAAAGCGCCCCTAAGCCGCGTCGCGCTGTGGTTCCAGGCTAATCAAGCCATTGTCGTCGACAGCGATGCCGAGCGCGTCGTAGCTGGCAATGCTGTCGTGCGGCGTCTGCAGCGGATGGACATGCGTGGCGCTGATCACCATCACCGAGGCGCCGGAAGCCTCGCCCGCCGCGATGCCCGCCGGCGCATCCTCGAAGACGAGGCAGTCGCGCGCCTCGACGCCGAGACGCTTTGCCGCCAAAAGGAAGCAGTCCGGCGCCGGCTTGCCACGGGTCACATCTTCCGCCGTCACCATCATGGCGGGAACCGGGATGCCGGCCGCCTTGATGCGCAGCAGAGCCAGTTCGCGCGGCGCCGAGGTGACGATGGCCCAGCGCTCCGGCGGCAGCGATTTCAGGAACGCGACGGCGCCGGGGATCGGGACGATGCCTTCGAGATCGTTGGCTTCGGCCTTGAGCAGCAAGTCCGCCTCCGCAACCACGTCGACGCCAGGAAGCATCAATCCGGCGATCGTCTCGATCGCGCGCTTGCCATGGATCGTCGGCAGGAAGCTCGCCACATCGATGCCGTGAAGCTCCGCCCACTTTGTCCACACCCGCTCCGCCGCGGCGATCGAGTTGAGCACCGTGCCGTCCATGTCGAACAGGAAGGCGGCGAACTTTGAGCCTGCAAACATCGGATATCCTGGAGAATCGTTTTTTCGGCGAGGGGCGAAACGCAAATCCCAGTTTAGACCGCCCGGCACCGCCTGAGAAGGCGAGATGCCCGCCATTTCGACTCGGCGCGGGAACAAGCTCCGGTTCGCGGCGTTGAACAGGCAGTCTTTCCAAAATCGCCAGGGGCCAAAATCACCAAGAGGGCCAAAATCTCGAAGGGGGGAAATGCGATGCTGATCCGGCTCGGCTATGAAATCGCCATCGAATGCGCGGCGGCGACGCCGATTGTCTCGCTTCTCGACATCCATCCCGATCGTCATGCCGACATCAAGCGGCAGACGCGGGTTCTGACCTCGCCTTCGGTGCCGACCCGAACCTATCGCGACCGCCACGGCAATATCTGCCGCCGGTTCACAGCGCCCGCCGGAAGCTTCCGCATCCTCTACGACGCGGCAATCGAGGACAGCGGCAAGACCGATGCGGTCAATGCGCTGGCGCGGGAAACGCCGGTCCCGGAACTGCCCGACGATGTGCTGGTCCATCTGCTCGGCAGCCGCTACTGCGAGACCGATCACCTCAGCGACATCGCCTGGCGGCTTTTCGGCCAGCTGCCGCCCGGCTGGGCGCGCGTCCAGGCGATCGTCGGCTACGTCAACAGCCGGCTTTCCTTCGGCTACGGCTATGCGCGCGCCACCCGCACGGCCGCCCAGGCGCATGAAGAGCGGGTCGGCGTCTGCCGCGATTTCGCGCATCTGGCGATCACGCTTTGCCGATGCATGAACATTCCGGCGCGCTACGTGAACGGCTATCTCGGCGATATCGGCGTTCCGGTCGATCCGGCGCCGATGGACTTCTCCGCCTGGATGGAGGTTTTCCTCGACGGCAAGTGGTACACGTTCGATCCGCGCCACAACCAGCCACGCATCGGCCGGGTCGTCATCGCACGCGGCCGCGACGCCACCGACGTGCCGCTGCTGCACAGTTTCGGTCCGCATCGGCTCACCCTGTTCAAGGTGTGGACCTACGAGCAGGAAGACAACCGCTTCAATCCTCCGCACCACGGCGTCAACCGGACGGCCAGCGCGCAGATGCTGGCGTAGGCCTGTTTCATCACGGCTCATGACAGCCGCTGACCCTCTTCGGCACAGCCGGATTGTGCCGAAGAGGGAACGGGCGCGACAGCCGTGAAGATCATCGTAAGCACTTCATGAAGGTCGCCTTGCCGACGCGTTCTTGTTTACTTCCCGTTCACCCTCGGATTTGCCAAAACCTAGCAAAAACAATGAATTAACCGTCTGTTAAGCGTCTTTCCGCGGTTGCCGGCGGCGTCTGGCCGAAATCCTGCAATGCCTTTGCCGAGCGGCACGAAGCCGCGGACAGTGGAGGCGGAAGGGATGCGGCAGTTCAGAGGTGTCGTTCGTGGAGTGGACGGTTTTGCCCGCAATCGCGAAGGCAATTTCGCGGTTCTGTTCGGAGCTGCCGCATCGGTCCTCGCGCTGGGGGTGGGATTCGCGGTCAATATCTCGCAGCTCTACAATGCGAGGTCGAGCTTGCAGGCGTCGTCGACGCCGCCGTGACCTCGACGGCCCGCGATCTCACCCTCGGTGTCATCCAGGAGGCCGACGCCAGCAAAATGGTGCAGGCGTTTCTCGACGCCAACAGCACGGCCGGCATCCTGCAGGCCGATCAGATCGTTCTGGACAAACTCATCGTCGACAAGGCGGCCAACACGGTGCGGGCCGATGCGCATGTCGATATCAGCCTCTACTTCCCGCTGTTCAGCATCGGCGACATGCAACGCGTGACGTCTTCGACCACGGCGCTCTATTCGGACAAGACGGTCGAGGTGGCGATGATGCTCGACGTCACCGGTTCGATGGCGGGCCAGAAGATCAAGGACTTGAGGACGGCGGCCGGCAACGCGGTCGATTCGTTCCTCACCGGCCAGAACGCGTCCAATCCGCGGGTGCGGGTGGCGATCGTGCCATATGCCAATTCGGTCAATGTCGGCTCGCTTGCAGCAAGCACCGTCTTCGTCGAGACCAAGGCCAGCGATCGCAAGCAGGCGCCGGGCAATGACGATCCGAAATACGTCTCGGCCTCTACCCGGCCGGACAACTGCGCCACCGAGCGCAAGGGCGCCTACCAGTACTCCGATGCCGGGCCGGATGTCAGCATGGTCAACCGCGACCTCTACCTGTCGCCGTTCGCCAGGCAGACCGGCACCGCCGCATGTCCGACCGCGACGCTGCAGCCGCTTACCGCGAATGCCTCGGCGCTGAACAATGTCATCAAGGACCTTGTCGCTTCCGGCGGCACCGCGGGCCACATCGGCGTGCAGTGGGCCTGGTACATGTTGTCGGAAAACTGGGGCAGCGTGATGAAGGCCTCGGAACGACCGGCCAAGATGGATCCGAAGAAGGTAGCCAAATATGTGATCCTGATGACCGATGGCGAATTCAACCTGTCCTATTTCGACGCCGACAGCGTGGATCAGGTTTATAACGACGCCGGCAAGGTGCAGACACGCACGGCGGCGACGACATTGTGCTCAGCGATGCGCGACCAGGGTATCGAGATCTTCACTATCGGCTTTGCCCTTACCGAGAAGAATGCCAAGTCGACGCTGCAGAGCTGCGCCAGTCCGGATAGCGGCAACACCAAGCATTTCTATCAGGCGGCCAACGGTATTGAGCTCGACCACGCGTTTCAGGATATCGTGCGCAATATCGACAAGCTGACGGTGACCAGATAGCGGCCGCGAGAAATCGCCGAACGAGCGTGTTCAAACGGAAAAGGCCGCCGCTTCTTGCGAAGCCGGCGGCCTTCCGTGTTTCCGTCCATGACGCGGCTCCTGGCGGTAGCCCCTCCGGGCTACCTGCCGCGCGTCTCGCGCCTTAACGGGAAGACTGCTTCCCGGAAGTGCAATCCGCTGAGCTCACGTTGTGGAAAACGAAATCACTCGACATCGGATCACCTCCTTTCGGTTTGTTGAACACACCCAGATGATGGGGTGCGTCGCTGCAAAAGACAAGATGACGTTGCGGAATGGCCAAGCCTCGGGCGAGGAATCCTCCTCCCGCGGTGCTTTTGCGCAACAGATCGGGATTGCGGTCAACAGGCCGGTGGACGACAGTGGCTCCGGACGGGTTCTACGTATCGGGAGGTGGGAATGGACGCCGCTGTCAGAGCTGCGCGGATTGTACGCAGGGTCGTCGAAACGCTGAAGCCGGGTTTCGCAGTCAGGCTGTGGACCGGCGAGCGGATCGGGCCTGCCGATGGTCCGGTGCTCGCCATCAACGACCAGGACATCGTCTGGCAGCTGGTACGGAGGCCGGCATTCTCGACGCTGGTCGAGATGTGGATTTCAAAGACCGTGGATATCGAAGACGGCACGCTGTTCGATTTCTACGCCCTGCCTTCGCAAGGCAAGCTCAGGACGAAGCTCAAATCCCTGCCCAAGCTGGCGATCCTGCGCGACTTGCCCGCAGTGCTGTTTTCGCGAAAGCAAATGACGGCGCGCACCGATCTCTCCGGGCGTAATCCTTATGTCAGCGGATCGAGCAAGGAGGCCATCCAACACCATTACGACATTTCGAATGCCTTCTACCGCCTCTTCCTCGACGAGCGCATGGTCTACAGCTGCGGCTATTTCCAGGATTTCGCCAACGGCATCGATCAGGGGCAAATCGACAAGCTCGACCATATCTGCCGCAAGCTCAGGCTGAAGCCAGGCGAAAGGCTGCTCGACATCGGCTGCGGCTGGGGCGCGATGCTCATCCATGCCGTGAAGAATTACGGCGTCATCGGCCATGGTGTTTCACTGTCCGAAGAGCAGACGAAGCTGGCGCGCGAGCGCATTCGCGCCGAGGGTCTCGAGGACCGGATTACCATCGAGATAAAATCCTACGCCGAGCTCTCCGGCGCCTTCGACAAGATCTCGTCCATCGGCATGTTCGAGCATCTCGGGCTCGCCAATCATGCCACTTATTTCTCGGCGGTTCACCGCCTGCTCAAACCGGGCGGTATCTACCTGCACCACGCCATCACGCGACGCAGCAAGGGCGACCTGAAGAATACCCTGCGCAAGGGGCCGGAATACAAGGCGCTGATCAAGTACATCTTTCCGGGCGGCGAGCTCGACACGATCGGCATGACGCTCGGCAATCTCGAGGCGCACGGCTTCCTGGTTTACGATGTCGAGAACCTGCGCGAGCACTATGCGCGCACCTGCCGCCTGTGGGCGGAGCGGCTATATGCGCGTTTCGACGAGGCTATCGCTGAGGTGGGCGAGGCGAAGGCGCGGCTCTGGCTGCTCTACCTCACCGGCTGCTCGATCACTTTCGAACGCGCCTCGGCGCAAATCTTCCAGACCGTCGCAACGAGGCGCGCGCGTGGCCCAAGCGGGCTACCGCCGACGCGGGCGGACCTTTACCGGTGAGGCGGGGTCAGACGAAGCGCATCGGTACGCCGATCTCGATCCGCGCCGGCCGGTCGACTGTGCAGTAGACGCCGAGATTATGAGCGTTGTGGCGCACCAGGTTGCGCAGGATGCCGGGATCGGTGTCGAAACCATCCTGGGCGATGATGGTGAAGCCGCAGCGCCGGCAAGGTTCGGAGACGGTGAGCAGCAGATCGCCGACCGCGAGTTTCCTGCCGATCCATTCCGTCTCGGGAAAGGCGCCTTCGACCGGGTCCATCTCGACGACGATATTGGGGCGGAAGCGGCGCGGATCGGGCGTGCCCTCGGGATGCAGCGCCTTCAGCCTGGCCAGCGAGGCGGTGGTGAGCATATGGATCGGCGCCTTGGCATAGCGGGCCTCGGTCCGCGGACCGGCATAATCAGGGGCGGCATTCTCCACGCCGAACGGCCGGATCGAGGCCTCGAAACCGAGAAAGGCGGAGACCGCGCGGTCGCTTCGAGGATCGGGCGCCGACAGCCAGCCGCCGCCGGGCACGGCCACTTCGAGCTGCCGGTCCTCGCTCAGCCGGGTTCGGATCAGCGGCACCTTGTGCCATCTGGCCTCGCGGTCGGGCCTGGCGATCTCGCCGTCGGACGCATCGACCAGTCCGAACAGCCGGTCACCGTCAACGGTTTTCAGACCGACGGAGATGGCATCAAGCCGCTCGCCGGCGAGTGAGCTCGCCGGATAGCGCCAGAGCTCGCTGACGGTGCCCAGTGCGGCCTGGTCGATCATCAGCCCTTCTTATTCTGCCGGTTGGCGACAAGGTCGTCGACGACGGCCGGGTCGGCCAGCGTCGAGGTGTCGCCGAGCGCGCCGTAATCGTCCTCGGCGATCTTGCGCAGGATGCGCCGCATGATCTTGCCAGAGCGGGTCTTGGGCAGGCCCGGCGCGAACTGGATCTTGTCGGGCGTGGCGATGGCGCCGATCTCCTTGCGGACATGCGCGGCGAGCTCCTTGCGCAATTCCTCGCTCGAAGCGGTGCCGCCCATCAGCGTTACATAGCAGTAGATTCCTTGCCCCTTGATGTCGTGCGGATAGCCGACGACGGCGGCCTCCGAGACCTTGTCGTGGCTGACCAGCGCCGATTCCACCTCGGCCGTGCCCATGCGATGGCCGGAAACGTTGATGACGTCGTCGACGCGGCCGGTGATCCAGTAATAGCCGTCGGCGTCGCGGCGGCAGCCGTCGCCGGTGAAGTACTTGCCTTTGTAGGTCGAGAAATAGGTCTGCACGAAACGGTCGTGGTCGCCATAGACGGTGCGCATCATGCCGGGCCAGGAATCGGCGATGCAGAGATTGCCGTCGGTGGCGCCTTCCAGCACCTTGCCCTCGCCGTCGACCAACTGCGGCTTGACGCCGAAGAAGGGACGCGTGGCGGAGCCGGCCTTGAGATCGGTGGCGCCCGGCAGCGGCGTGATCATGATGCCGCCGGTCTCGGTCTGCCACCAGGTGTCGACGATCGGCACCTTGGCGTTGCCCACGACGTTGTAATACCACTCCCAGGCTTCGGGATTGATCGGCTCGCCGACCGAGCCCAGCACGCGCAGCGACTTGCGCGAGGTCTTCTTCACATGGCTGTCGCCGGCGCCCATCAACGCGCGCAACGCCGTCGGCGCGGTGTAGAAGATGTTGACCTTGTGCTTGTCGATGACCTCCCAGAAGCGCGACTGCGAGGGATAGTTCGGCACGCCTTCGAACATCAGCGTCGTGGCGCCGTTGGCCAACGGTCCGTAGACGATGTAGCTGTGGCCGGTCACCCAGCCGACATCGGCGGTGCACCAGTAGATCTCGCCGTCATGGTAGTCGAAGACATACTGGTGCGTCATCGAGACGTAGACGAGATAGCCGGCGGTGGTGTGCAGCACGCCCTTCGGCTTGCCGGTCGAGCCGGAGGTATAGAGGATGAACAGCGGGTCTTCCGCCTTCATCTTCTCCGGCTTGCACTCGGCCTTAACGGTCGCCGCCTCGTCGTGATACCAGACGTCGCGTCCCGGCACCCAGCCGGTCTTGCCGCCGGTACGGCGCACGACCACGACCTTCTCGACCTTGGTGCCGGCCTTGGCGGCGATGTCGATCGCCTTGTCGGTGTTGTCCTTGAGCGGTATCGGCTTGCCGCCGCGCAAGCCCTCGTCGGCGGTGATGACGATGGTCGACTTGCAGTCGTCGATGCGGCCGGCCAGCGCGTCGGGCGAGAAGCCGCCGAACACCACCGAATGGATGGCGCCGACCCGCGTGCAAGCCAGCATCGCATAGGCGGCTTCCGGGATCATCGGCATGTAGAGGGTGACACGGTCGCCCTTCTTGACGCCGTGCTTCTTCAGCACGTTGGCGAAGCGGCAGACATGCGCATGGAGCTCGTTATAGGTGACCTTGCGGTCGTCATAGGGATTGTCGCCTTCCCAGATGATGGCGGTCTGGTCGCCGCGCTTCTTCAGGTGGCGGTCGATGCAGTTGTAGGAGACATTGGTCTCACCGTCCTCGAACCACTTGATCGAAACCTTGCCGTCGAAGGAGGTGTTCTTGACCTTGCTGAAGGGCTTGAACCAGTCGATGCGCTTGCCATGCTTGCCCCAGAACCTGTCTGGATTTTTCACGCTGTCGGCATACCATTTGAGGTAGGTATCGTTGTCGATCAACGCATTCTTCTTCCACGCCGGCTGGACGCGGTGGACATGCACATCAGACATTTCTTGCTTTTCCTCCCGAAACGTTCCGCCGGCTTGACGACCGGCGGCATCGCGGCGAAGCGGCCACGAATTCGCGGGCATTATTAACAGTTCCGCGGCGACGGCAACATTAGACGTTGGATTCGCGTGGCGGGATGCCGCAGGGGTATGGAAAAACGCTGTCAGCACTCGCCGCGCGTCGCTGCTAACCAACTGTTTTGGCGAAGGAAAAGCCGGATACGATCAGAAAAATTCAATAGACAGTTAAGCAGTTGGGCGCAGAATCGGAGATTGGGAGGAAAGGAGATCGACCCTAAGGGGGCTGCGATGCACGACCATTGCGAAATGGACCTGATGCTCAGGGGCTATGGGCTAACCACGGCCAAGATTCTCTACCACTTCCCAGACCATCCGCATCTGCTGCAGAGCTACATCTGGCAGGACTACGACATTGCGCCGAAGTTTCCGGTGCTGATCCGCTTCATCGAGTTCTGGAAGACGAAGCTCGACGGACCGCTGCATTCGGTGACCTACACGCATCACAAGCTGATCGCGCCGAACGAGTGGCGCAAGGTGGATGGGGAGTTTCTGGTGCATTGAGTGGCGGCAAGGCGACGCAAGAAGGCACCTGACGGGCGAAGCTGGGGGAGATGCCCGGCAGGCCAGAGGGGGTGCTGTCCCGCCGACCTTCTCGGCTTGCTCGCAACAACCACACGTCAAATTTGACCATGTGGACAAAACTCAGGCGCCGTTCCATAGTCCGGCCGTCTGACATTTTTTTGAACGGCCGGCTCGACACGGCCGTCGAGCAGAGGGGACTTCAATGGAAAACGAACGTAGCAAAACGCAACGTGCCGGCCTGTCGCGGCGCAACGTGCTGGAACTCGGAGCACTCGGGATCGCGGCCGCCGCGCTGCCCGGCGAGGCCTTCGCCAAGGACAAGAAGCTGAAGGTGGCGGCGATCTTCGCCACGCCGATCGAGGAGCCGTGGGACAACCAGATCCATGTCGCCCTGCAGAAGGCCGAGAAGGAACTGGGCATCGAATACAAATGGTCGGAAAAGGTGCAGACCGCCGACTTCAGCCGCGTGATGCGCGAATATGCGCAGGGCGGCTACCAGCTGGTGCTGGGCGACGCCTTCGCCGCCGAGCGTGAATCGCGCCGTACGGCAAAACAGTTCCCGAAGACGGCCTGGCTGTTCGGCTCCGGCGCCGGCCCGGCCGAGCCCAATTTCGGCGTCTTCGACAACTGGATCCACGAGCCTGCCTTTCTCTCCGGCATGATCGCCGGAAAGATGTCGAAATCAGGCACCGTCGGCGCGGTCGCGGCAATGGGCATCCCGGAAGTGAACCGGCTGGTCAACGCATTCTTCGCCGGCGCCAAGGAAGTCAACCCGAACGTCAAGAAGAAGGTCGCCTTCATCGGCTCCTTCTTCGATCCGCCGAAGGCCAAGGAAGCGGCGGTGGCGCAGATCGATGCCGGCGTCGACGTCATCTATGCAGAGCGCTTCGGCGTCATCGAGGCGGCGGCGGAGAAGAAAATCTACGCCATCTCCAACATGTCCGACCAGTCGAGCCTAGGGCCGGACACGGTCATCACCGGACCGGTCTGGGACATGTATCCGACGGTCGAGCAGGCGATCAAACTGGTCAAGGCCGGCGTCTTCACCGCGCAGGACTATGGCGACTTCTCGCGCATGGCCAAGGGCGGCTCGTATCTGGCGCCCTTCCACAAGTTCGACAAGACGCTACCGGCGGAGGTCAAGGACCTGGTCGAGAAGAAGAAGGCCGAGATCCTAGAAGGCAATTTCCGCGTCGACGTCGACGAGAACACGCCGGTTTCGGATTGATCTTTACCCTCCCCCTTGTGGGGAGGGTCGATCCGCGAAGCGGAGCGGGGCGGGGGTCAGCGCGTACCCCCCACCCCGGCTCGCCAACGACGCTTCGCGTCCTTTGCTCACCGACCCTCCCCACAAGGGGGAGGGTGCCCAGCTCCAACGCCGTGCCCACTGGGAGCATCCTCATCTTGTCTGCCCCACTCGTCGAAATGCGCGGCATCACCAAGAGCTTCGGCGCGGTCAAGGCGAACGAGGCCGTCGACCTCAGCGTCGCGCCCGGTGAGATTCTCGGCCTGCTCGGCGAGAACGGCGCCGGCAAGACGACGCTGATGAATGTGCTGTTCGGCGCCTACGCGCCGGACGCCGGCGAGATCCTGGTCGGGAGCAGGCCGGTCGCCATCCACAGTTCGGCCGATGCGCTCGCGGCCGGCATCGGCATGGTGCACCAGCATTTTCACCTCGCGCCACGACTGACGGTGCTGGAAAACCTTCTGATCGGCATCCCCGGCAAGTCCGGCCGCATCGACCGCGCCGGCGGGCTTGCCCGGCTGAAGGAGATCGGCCGCCAACATGGGCTCAACCTCGATCCGAACCTGCCGGTCTCGGCACTGTCGGTCGGTGAGCAGCAGCGGCTGGAAATCATCAAGGCGCTGTTTCGGGGCGCCAGGCTTCTGATCCTCGACGAGCCGACGGCGGTGCTGGCGCCAAGCGAGGTCGACGGCCTGTTCGCTGCCTTGCGATCGATGGCGGGCCAGGGGCTCGGCATCATCTTCATCTCGCATAAGCTCAATGAGGTCAGGGCGCTGACCCATCGCTGCGTCGTGCTGCGGCACGGCAAGGTCGCCGGCCAGGTCGACCATCCGGCACAAACGACCTCGGCCGAAATGGCCAGGCTGATGTGCGGCCATGAAATCGTGCCGCCGACCAAAGAGGCTTCGAGCCCCGGCGCCGCCGTGCTGACGCTCGACGGCATTTCCACCTCCGGCCATGCCGGCACGCCGCTGCGCCACGTCTCGCTTTTCGTCCGCTCCGGCGAGATTCTCGGCATCGCCGGGGTTTCCGGCAACGGCCAGCGGGCGCTGGCCGACGTGATTTCCGGCATGCTGGCGCCCAAGGTCGGAGCGATGACGATAGCCGGCAAAGCGGTTGCGCAATTTTCGCCGCGTGAGCTGCAGGCGCTCGGCCTCGGCCGCATCCCGGAAGACCGGATGACGACCGGCCTTGTCACCAACCTGCCTTTAGCCGACTCCATGGTGCTGCCGCGCATCGGCACGGAAGCCTTCAGCCGCAAGGGGCTGCTCAATCCGGCTGCGATCCGCGCCTTCACCGAGGCGCAGATCAAGGCCTATGACATCCGCTGCCCCGGCCCGATGGTGCGCGCCGGCGCGTTGTCCGGCGGCAATCTGCAGAAGGCGCTGCTTGCACGCGAGCTCGCCTTCGACCCGAAGGTGCTGATCGTCTCGCAGCCGACGCGCGGCCTCGACATCGGCGCCGCTCGCTTCATCCACGAAAAATTCCTGGCTATGCGCGCCAAGGGCTGCGGCATCATCGTCATCGGCGAGGACCTCGAGGAATTGCTGATGCTCTGCGACCGTATCGCGGTGATGTATGAGGGCTGCGTCGCCGGCACGCTTTCGGGTGCCGAGGCGACGGTCGCGCGGCTCGGCCTGATGATGACCGGCGCGGAGGAGAGGGCGTAGCATGAGTTTCTTTGCGAAGCGGACCCCCACCCCTAACCCCTCCCCACAAGGGGGAGGGGAAGCTGCCGCACGCCTTTCTTTTACGATAGGGGCTGCGATTTGCTGTGGTCAGCGCCGACGGGAATTCCCCTCCCCCTTGTGGGGAGGGGTTAGGGGTGGGGGTCCTTCTTCGTCAGAATCCTTATGCGACGGGGCGAAGGGCCAGAATTGATGTTCCGCCTCGAAGCTCGCACCAGTACCCCCGCCTGGTTCAACCTCGCGCTGCCGCTGGTCGCCATCGCCGCCACACTCATCCTGTGCAGCGGGCTGATCGCGGTCGCAGGCGCCGGCGTGGTCGACGCCTATGGCGTGATGCTGGCCGCCTCGCTCGGCGACAGCTACGCCATCACCGAGACCTTGGTGCGCGCCGCCCCGATGATCTTCACCGGTCTGGCGGTCGCCGTCGCCTTCCGGGCAAAATTCTGGAACATCGGCGCCGAGGGTCAATTGCTGGCCGGGGCGGTGGCGAGCTGCGCCGTCGGCGCGATCCCGATGCCGGGTTACCTTGCGATGTTTTTGATGGCGGTCGTCGGTGCCGCCGCCGGCGCCCTCGTTGCGCTCGTTCCGGCGACGCTGCGCGTGAAATTCAAGGTCGACGACGTGGTGAGCTCGCTGCTGCTCAACTCGGTCATCTATTACGCGCTGATGGCGCTGATCGAGGGACCGTGGAAGGACACGTTCAGCGGCTATCCGATCTCGCCGCCGATCGAGGATTCGGCCAATTTCCCGGTGCTGATCGAGGGCACGCGGCTGCATCTCGGCGTCATCGTGGCGCTGATCGCCGCGCCGCTGTGCTGGTTCCTGATCGCGCGCACCACGCTCGGCTTTCGCATCCGCGTCACCGGCGAGAATCCGGAAGCGGCGCGCTATGGCGGCATCAATGTGCAGCGCGTGCTCATCTCCACCGCGCTGCTTTCTGGCGCGCTTGCCGGGCTCGCCGGCGTCGGCGAGGTCGGCGGCGTACACTTCCAGGTGATGAGCGACATCTCGCCGGGCTATGGCTATTCCGGCATCGTCGTCGCGATGCTGGCCCGGCTCAACCCGC
Organism: Mesorhizobium montanum; assembly: GCF_033977145.1. NCBI lineage: Bacteria > Pseudomonadati > Pseudomonadota > Alphaproteobacteria > Hyphomicrobiales > Phyllobacteriaceae > Mesorhizobium > Mesorhizobium montanum. The sequence continues at coordinate 206,795 of NZ_JAVIJF010000007.1, forward strand.
TCGGCGTGGTGCCGGCCGCGATCTTCCTAGCAGCCGTCATGACCGGCGCCGAGGCGATGTCGCGTGCGACCGGCGTGCCGGCCTTCCTCAGCGATGTTATTCAGGGAACTGCATTGCTTGCCATGCTGGTGGCGCTGCTCTTCACCGCCTATCGCATCCGCCGCGTGGGAGCGTCCGCATGAGCTCGGTGTTCGAACAGATTTTCCAGGTCGGCTTCCTCGCCGCCATCATTCGCATCGCCACGCCGCTGGCCTTCGCCACGCTCGGCGAAATGTTTTCCGAGCGCGCCGGCGTGCTCAATCTCGGCATCGAAGGCATCATGCTGCTTTGCGCCATGGCCGGCTTCACCGCCGCCAGCCTGAGCGGCAGCCTGTGGCTGGGCGTGCTGGTTGCCGTGCTTGTCGGCGCGCTGATGGGTGCGCTGCATGCGCTGTTCACCGTAGCGCTGGGCCTCAGCCAGCATGTCTGCGGCATCGGCGTGACGCTGTTCTCGTCCGGCCTTGCCTATTTCCTCTACCGGCTGATCTTCGGCCAGCAATCGGTGCCGCCCAGCATCGACGGCTTCAAGCCGGTGCCGATCCCGCTGCTGTCGGACATCCCGGTGTTCGGCCCGGCGGTTTTCAACCAGTTCACGCTGGTTTATCTCGCAATCATCGCCGTCCCGCTCGCCGCCTTCGTGCTCTACCGCACGCCATGGGGACTGTCGGTGCGCATGGCCGGCGAGAACCCTCGCGCGGCGGACTCTGCCGGCGTCAACGTCGTCGCGACGCGCTTCCAGGCGGTGATCCTCGGCGGCGCGCTGATGGGCCTTGCCGGCGCCTTCCTCACCATGGCGCAGTTCAACGCCTTCACCTTCGGCGTCGTCTCCGGGCGCGGCTGGGTGGCGATCGCGCTGGTCGTGTTCGGCCGCTGGGATCCTTGGCGCTCGGCCGGTGCGGCGCTGCTCTTCGCCTTCGTCGATGCGCTGCAATTGCGCATGCAGGCGAGCGGCCTGGGCCACATCCCCTATGAAGCGTTTCTGATGCTGCCCTTCATCTTCACCATCGTCGCCATGGCCTTCATGTCGCGCAACGCGGTGGCGCCTTCAGCCCTGCTGAAACCGTTCCGGAGGGAGGAGCGATAGCGACGGTTTCCCCGCCTCCGCGAAGGTTGGGAGACCGGCGCGGCACATCCCCTCTCCCACCGCTTCGAGCGCTGGGAAAGTCAGCTCTGCCATGCGCGCGCGAGCATGAAAAACCACAATATGCGTCATCTTGAAAATGTCGTTCCAGAAACCATCCGAAAATAGCAATCGACAAAGTCTACTAATTTTATAGATTAATGGTCGCGACGGAGGATCGACCATGTCCTACATTCAGAACGCCCAACGCAAAGGCCAAAGGCTTGCCGCCGACCGGAGCTGGAGGCCCGCCTATGGCGGCACGTTCGCCTACCTCGTCTTTGCGCTGGCATTTGTGTTCACCGGCGCCGTCGTCTTCGGGATCATCCCCTGACCGAGCCGGGGCCAGAGTAATTCCAGGAAAAGTGTGAGCGGTTTTCCGTCCGGAATTGCGTAAAAAGCAAGACCCCGCCGTCCAAAAATCTGAGTTGAGTAATCGGAGCTGAAGACTGGCCGCGGGCCGGCGCGCTGTCGCGCGCCGACGAGATGGATTTCATTCGGGTTCGGAGCGGGGCGACCGACGTGATGGAGGAGATGGCAATGCCGATCGAGTTCACGCATGTTCCCGGGAAGCCTGCCAATGGCAGCTTCTTCTATGATTTCGCCGAAACCGCGACCAAATTGTCGCTGATCGAGGACGCTGGCTTTCGCAAGCTGGTGGTGGACGATCCGGCCGGCCTGCTCACCAATATGGACATCGCCGCGCAGACGCTCGACCGCACCGGCTCGCTGGAGGTGGTGCTGACGCATTGGGCCGGCGTGATCGAGCCGACGGTAGCGGCAAGGCAGCTCGCCGCGCTCGACCGCAGAGGTGGCGGCCGCCTGTCGCTTCGTGTGCTGAGCGAGCCGCTGGAAGACAGCGATGCGGAGGCGCGCCCCGTCGGCCACGGCGTGGTCTGGCAGCGCATCGACGAATATCTGGTGCTGTTGAAGCGGCTGTGGTCGAACGACAGGCCCTTCGACCACGAAGGCGCCTTCTATAGCGTCCGCGGCGGCTTCGTGCCGCGCAAGGGTCCGCATGGCGCTGATCTTGCCATGCGCCTCGGCGGACAGTCCGGCACGGCGCTGAAGGTCGCCGGGCGGCATGCCGATGTCTTCGAGCTCGCCGCCGGCTCGCCCGACGAGGTGCGGCGACTGATCGAGCGTGCGCGCGGCGCCGCCGCCGAGCACGGCCGAGGCGCAAGGCTGCGCTTCGCGCTTCCGGTACGCATCCGCCCGGATGGCTGGGCGGGCACCCCGGATCACAAGGCAGTCGAGATTGCCGGGCCACCAGCGCGGCTCGCCTTGGCGCTTTTGCCCTATGCGGCGCTGGGCATCGAGGAGTTCATGATCGGCGGCATCGACCGTTTGGGCGAGATCGCCCGCATCGGGCGTGAGACGATCACGCTGGTCGCGAATTCGCTGGCGCGCCGCGAGGCGGAGATCCCGCAACCGGGTGCATTTACCTCGCACTCCATTGCCGAACACCGCGCAGGCTAAGTCATTCCGCCCCGGAATAGTCCAGGCCATCCATCACATAATCCGCGAACAGGAAGTCGCGGATGCCGGCGATCCGGTCGTTCTCCCAATTGATCAGGATGAAGTAGCGCGGCGGCCCGTCCGGGCGGTCGGGACTGGTCACCAGGATGGCGGGCCGGCCTTCGACAAGCCCGGTCGTGAAATGCCAATGCGTTTCGTCGGCATAGCGGCCGAAGTAATTGCCGACATATTCCTTGCCGTCGGCGCGCAGGCGATTGACCAGCTCGAGCTTAACGTCCTGGGCCAGAATGCCGCGCAGGGCATCGAAATCCCTGGCGTTGAAGGCGGCGACATAGTCGCCGAGGCGTCGCATTTCCTCTCGGTTGAGCGCCGGGCGCGGCGACGCCATCTGCGGTGCGGCCGCCAACTTGCGCAGGCTCTCGCGGCCCCGCTGCAGCGCGCCCTTGATCGCCGTGTCGGAGGTTTCGAGGATTTCTCCGATCTCCTCCAAGCTGTGGCCCAGCACATCCTTCAACACGACCGTGCACCGTTGCGCCGGCGGCAGCTGCATCAGTTCGGCCAGACTCGCCTCGGCGGCCATGTGCGCATCCAGCGCCGAGTTCTCGTCGGCAATGACGTCGAGATCGACCTCGCTTTCGCGTCCGCGCGAGCGGGCGCGCTTGCGCAGGAAATCAAGCGCCGCGTTATGGGCAATGCGAAACAGCCAGGATTCGGTCTTGTCGGGCATGTCGCCATTCCTGATCGCCACGAAGCCTTTGGCCAGAGCCTCCTGGACGATGTCTTCGCCATCGATGACCGATCCCACCATCCGCGAGGAGTAGCGGTGCAACTTGGCCCTCAGCAAAGCGGCGTCGCGCTCGAAGGCGCGAAGCCTTGCTTCGGTCGCCGCAACGGTATGGTCATGCGAACCGGTCACGCAGCCTCAACCTCTTTGTTTGACGCAATTCCGGACGGAAGGTCACGGCGAAGGCGCCGAACCTAACCGTTTCACACTTTTCCTGGAATTGCCTCAGCTCTCAACACCGCCAATATGGGAATAGGTGGTGTGGCCCATCATGCTCTCGCCTGCGGCCAGCTCGACGATGCTCTTCATGTAGCTCGCGAAGCGGGGGGCGCTGCGGAAGGCGGCGATGTCTTCGGCCGAGCGCCATTGCGAGATGTTGGCGACCTTGCTGCCGTCGCCGCCGACGACCACGGACGACGACAGCGAGCCCGGCTGCTTGCTGAAGAAGCTTTTCGTGCCCTCGGCGAGGGTCTTGGCCAGCTCCTGCTGCTTGCCCGGCTTGGCGGTGAAGACGTTGATCAAGGTCACTGTGGTCGACATGACTTGGCTCCGTTTGTCCTGATGGCGGAGGCCGTCGCGGCTCTCGCACCCGTTACGACCCTCAAGACGAACCCGAAACCTAAAACGGAACGGTGCGGGCGAAAAATTTTGGCGATCGATCAAATTCGCGATCCGGACGTTGCCATGGGCCTGTTGAGCGGCCGCCGCGCCTGTTGTTCAGAAAAATCTTCTCCTAGCCGTTCCGACAGGCATCCCTGTTTCGTCTTGGTGAGTGCCGGGCTTGCGACGCCGGCATCAACCAACGGAGAAGCAAAATGTCGATCCTGTCATCCATCGGTCGCATTGCGACCGAATATGCCGCGACCCGTGCCCGCTATCGGGCAGAGCGGACACTTTATCTGCTGCCGCTTGACATCCGCAAGGATATCGGCTGGCCGGAACTGGGCGGGCGCGGCGGTCCCGAAGTCGTCAGTTCGTCCCGTCTGCGAGTCGTGATAGCGCGGTGACGACGGCCGCGGAGTCCGACAGCGCGCCGAAGACGCCGTCCTCGACCGTCACCATGTGCAGGGCGGCCTCGTGGGCCCTTTGGTCGCCGCTGGCGCAGGCGTCCGCGATCGTCAGGCACTGAAAATTACGGTCGCAGGCCTCGCGCAAGGTGGTGTGCACGCAGACGTCCGTCGTGCATCCGGTGAGCATCAGATGCGAGATGCCCCGTGCGCGCAGCACCAATTCCAGATCCGTATAGGTGAAGGCGCCGTTGCAGGTCTTGTCGATGACGATGTCTTCAGGCCTGACCTCGATATCGGAAACGATCTGGAAGCCCGGGCTGGAGCGCAGCAGGATATCGGTCCCGTCGAGCCCTGCCCGCTTGCGCCGCCATTTCTCGTAAGGCGTCATGTCGGCCATGTCGGCGCGGTAGCCTTGCCTTGTGTGGATGATGGTGAGGCCGGCGGCGCGTGCGGCGTCGATCAGCCGGTTCACCGCCGGCAGGATGGCTCTCAGCGGCGACGGATCGTAGCCTTTCCTGGCAAAATAGCCGGTCGGCGACAGGAAATCCTCCTGCAGGTCGATGATGAGCAGTGCGGTATGTTGCGGCAGCAGCCTGCCGTCATAGGGAAAGTCGAACGGTATCGCCTTGATCATCGGTCGCCTGCTTCGGTTGTTGTGCGCATCGTGCCCAGCTACCGCCTTGCCGTCCAGACCTCACAACACGTCAGGCCGGGATCAGGGATGCCGTTGCGAATTGTTGATCAACATAGTCACCTTTATAGTTGACTTACAAAGTCATGTTTCATAATCAACCGGCATTGGCCGCCTGGCACCTACCCGAATGGCGGCCAGCCGATCAGTTACATGCCATGATGAAGCGAGGGCGAGCCTTGTCCCGGAACGGTCTTTTCGCGGCGCTGGCCGCATGCCTCTTCCTCTCGGCTGGCATCGCCACGGCACAGGAACAACCGGCAACGCCTGCGTCGGCCATGCAGGCGCCAGCGCAGCAACCGGCAGCCCTCGGTTTGCAGATGCCGGTAGCGCAGGTTCCGGTGGCGCAGACGCCAGCGACGCAAACGCCCGCCGTACCGGTAGGGCCGGCCGCCCAGCCCGCTTCGAACGGCGTCGCGGCTGAAGAACAATCCGTCATTTCGCTGACACTGCCGCATGATCTGTCGCCCTGGGGCATGTTCATGAATGCCGACATCGTCGTGAAGGCGGTCATGGTCGGCCTGGCCTTCGCTTCTCTCGTCACCTGGACGATCTGGCTCGCCAAATCGCTGGAGGTCTTCGGCGGCAAGCTGAGAGCGCGTCGCGCCGCCAATGCGATCGGCAACGCCGCGACGCTGATGCAGGCCGGCCGGGAACTTGGCCATGCCGGCGGTCCGGCCGCGCTTCTGGTGCGGGCGGCGGAGGAAGAACGGGCGCTTTCGACCGGCGCGCTCGACCATGCTTCCGGCGACGGCCTCAAGGAACGCGTCGCCTCCAGGCTTTCGCGCATCGAGGCGGCAGCGTCGCGGCGCATGTCGCGCGGCACCGGCCTGCTCGCCACCATCGGCTCGACGGCGCCCTTCGTCGGCCTGTTCGGCACCGTCTGGGGCATCATGAACGCCTTTATCGGCATCTCGCGGGCGCAGACCACCAACCTTGCCGTCGTCGCACCCGGCATCGCCGAGGCGTTGCTCGCCACCGCGATGGGCCTGGTGGCGGCCATTCCGGCGGTGGTCATCTACAACGTCTTCGCGCGATCGATAGCCGGCTACAGGCAGATCCTCGCCGACGCTTCGGCCGGCGTCGAGCGGCTGGTCAGCCGCGATCTCGACTTCCGCACGGTGCCGCCCGCGACCGCGATAGCGGCGGAGTAACGGCGATGGCGGCGCGGATTCGCGAGACGGCTGGCGACGATCTCGAGGAAAGCCACGACATCAACGTGACGCCGTTCATCGACGTCATCCTGGTGCTGTTGATCATCTTCATGGTCGCGGCACCGCTCGCCACCGTCGACATCGATGTCGACCTACCGGGTTCTGCGGCGACGCCGGCGCCGCGCCCCGAGACGCCGCTCTTCCTGACGCTGAAAAGCGATCTCACGCTGGCGATCGGCAATGACAGCTTGCCGCGTCCTGCCTTTGCCGGGATGCTCGACAGCCGCACCAGGGGCGACAGGCAGACGCGCATTTTCCTGCGCGCCGACAGGACGGTCGACTATGGCGACCTGATGGAGGTGATGAACCTTTTGCGCGCCGCCGGGTATCTGAAGGTCGCGCTGGTGGGGCTCGAAACAGCATCGGGCGGTGCTGGCGAGCCGCCTGTGCCTGGGACCCCGGCGACCGGCGCGAGCTTCCTGCCGACACCGGGTGGAGGCTCGGCGCCATGACCGTCGCCGCCCTTTCCGGGATTTCCGAGCCGCGCTTCGGCGCGCGTCAAGCCGGCTTGTGGACGAGCGCCGCCGCGATCATTCTGGCCGCGCATGTGGCGGTTGCCTATGCGGTGCAGAATTTGAGTTTCGTCGAAATGCCGGATGGCGGCCCGCCGCCGGCGCTGGCGGTCGAAATGGCGCCGTTGGTCACCGCGCCTGCCGTGCCGGAAGACACCGCCATGCTGGACACGATGGCACCGGAGCCGCCCGATGCGGCCGAGGAGGCCGAAAAGCCCATCGAGGCAAAACCCGTGGCCGATCCGGCGCCGGTGATGGAACAGACCGAGCCGGTCTCCGAACAGCCGCTCGATGCCGACAAGGCGCAAGAGGCCGAGCCGGTCGAACAGACCATGGCGGCGCTGAGCGAGCAGCCGCCGTTGGACGAGGTCGTGCCGGATCCTGTCGAGACTATCGCGCCCGACGTCGTCATTCCGCTGCCGAGGCCGAAACCGGTCGAAGCGGACGTCAAGGCGCAGAAGCCCGTCGAGGCGAAGAAAAAAGCTGAGAAGAAGCCGATCGAAAAGCCGAAAGAGCCGCCGAAGACGGAAAAGGCCGCACCTCCCAGGACGACGACTACGGCCAGCATCGACACCAGGGCAGCGGCAAAGGCGGCGGCGCCGCAATCCTCCAATGACGCGCCACGATCGAGCATCAGCCCGTCGCGCTGGAATTCGAGCCTAGCCGCGTGGATCAGGCGCCACACCCGCTACCCAAGCGCGGCGCGCTCCAGGCGAGCCGAAGGCACGCCGAGCGTGACCTTCACGGTCGACAGCTCCGGCAGGGTAGTCTCGGCCCGGCTGGCACGATCGTCGGGCGACGGCGATCTCGACCGCGCGGCTCTCGGCGCATTGCAGGGCGCCTCGGTGCCGGCGCCGCCGGCGGAACTCGGCGCACGCGTCACCCGAACCGCGCCCTTCGTCTTCAGCCTGCGGGACTAGGCTGGAGAGATGGATAATGATAGGCGCCTTTGGGGTTCAGCCCTCAACCGCCCTAGGATCCTGTCCTTCGGAAAGCCATATGACCGTGTTCACGCGACGCAGACTTCTAAAAGCTACCGCTGCCGCCGGTCTCGCCGGCATTGGCGCCTCCACCATCGGCAAGTTTGCCGGCTGGGCGGCGCTGAAGCCCGAGCCGCTGGTGCTGAAGACCACAAGTATCGAGGCGCGGCTGATGGACGGTGCGCCGACCAAACATGTCCTGACCTATGGCGAGGCCGGCATGCCGCCGGTGGTCAGGATGAGGAAGGGCGAGCCGTTCGCCGCGCGGCTGATCAACGGCATCGACGATCCGACGACCATCCACTGGCACGGCATCCGCGTTCCCAACAAGATGGACGGCGTGCCGTTCCTGGTGCAGCCCTATGTCTATCAGGGCGACCATTTCGACTATGCCTTCACGCCACCCGATGCCGGCACGTTCTGGTACCACTCGCATTGCAACACGCTTGAACAGATGGGCCATGGCCTGACCGGCGTGATCGTGGTCGAGAACCCGAACGATCCGGTTTTCGATATCGAGATGGTCGTCAACCTGCGCGACTGGCGGCTCGGTGACGACGGCCAGTTCATCGAGCAGTTCCGGCCGCGCGACGCGGCGAAATCCGGCACTTTCGGCACGGTGCGCACCGCCAACTGGCTCGACCAGCCGCAATTCGACGCGCCGGCCGGCGGACTGGTGCGGCTGCGGGCCGCCATCACCGACGTCACCCGCATCTATGCCTTCCGTGTCGATGGCGCCGAGGCGGCGGTCATCGCCCTCGACGGCAATCCGGTGCCGCAGCGCTTTACGCCGGATGCCTTGCAGCTTGGACCCGGCCAGCGGCTCGAGCTTGCCATCCGCATGCCCGACGACGAAGGCGCGATCGTCGGCCTGCGCGATGTCAGGGGCACCAAGCCGAAAATCCTGGCGACGCTGCGTTCGGTCGGCAGATCGCTCAAGCACGATCTTCGCGATCTCGGCTCTTTGGAGGCCAACCCGGTGGCGGAGGTGGATCTTGCAAGCGCCAAGCGCATTCCGCTGGCGCTCAGCGCCACCGCCGAAAACGTTCCGGCCAACAGCATTTGCGGCTCGCTCGGCTACAGTTTCTGGGCGATCAACAAGGTGCCGTGGCCGGGCGACACGCCGGACCCGACCGCGCCGCTGGCGGAACTCAAGCTCGGCCAAAGCTACATTATCGACATGGAGAACCTCACCCCGCATTCGCACCCGATCCACCTGCACGGCATGAGTTTCAAGGCGCTGTCGTCCTCGACGCGCGCGGTCCAGCCGCTCGTCTCCGACACCTACCTGATCCAGCCCAATGAGAAGGTGCAGCTGGGCTTCGTCGCCGACAATCCCGGCGACTGGCTGCTGCATTGCCACATCATCGAGCACCAGAAGACCGGCATGACGAGCTATCTTCGGGTGGTGTGAAGCCGTCTCGTTTGCGTGAGGCGGGTTGACCCCGCGGCTTGATTGCCTAGGTAGCCAACTGGGCGGGCGGGGCGACACGCAACTTCGACCGACGGCATGACATCATCTTCGCGCATTCGAAAACTTGCCCTTGTCGCGGCAGGTATTCCCCTCCTGTCTTCTTGCGTCATCCCCGACGATACATCACGGGTCGCGAAAGAGGACGTGACCACTGCCGCCGCCCGCAAGGAAATGGTCGGCCTCAGCGAGGCCGACATTCGTATGTGCGCAGGCTTTCCGAGCGCGACGGCCGATGTGGGATCGTCCGGCCAGATCTGGACCTATCAGCGCACCGTGCAGCGCGGCAATCTCAACATCGTGGTGCCGACTTTGGCCGTGGGCGCGATTCCCGCTGTCGGCGGTTCCGTCAATGTCGCCCCCGGCGGCTATTGCAACACGCAGATTCGCATGCTCAACGGCCACGTTGCCGAGGTTGCCTATGCCGGCGACAACAACCTGCCGAACAGTCGCGACGCGCTCTGCGTCAGCACGGTGGACGCCTGCGTGGCTTACGCGCGCCAGCACCGTTACAAGGCGCCGGCGGTTTCCAGGTGAGTGGAACCACGTGAAAGCATCAGGGAACTGACGGCCGGATCCCTGGATCCGGCGAATCCGCCCTGTCCAGGGCGAAATTACCGCTCCTACCTCTTCAGCGCGATGCTCATGCCGCTGAGATCGGCGTTGACCTGCAGGCCGACCTGCCTGCCGGTGAGCTGGAGCTGGGCGCCCTTGTCATTGGTCATGACGATCACCTGTGCGCCTCTGCCGAGCGCGCCGCCGCCGCCGGCCGCGCCGTAGACGCCCGTCACATCGCTGGCGCGGCGGATATGGCGCACCCTGCCCTGGAAATAGGTCTTGGACGCGCCGAAGGCGAGGCCGCCCGAGATACCGCCGACCGAGATCGGATAGTGTTTGCCATGGAAGGTCAGCGTGCCGTCGCCGCCGGAGCCGCCGATGAAGAAGGCCGCCTTGTAGACGGAAAAGCGGATCGTGCCGCTGTCGGCATGCGCGGCGCTGGCAATGCTCACGCCCGCGGCGGCGATTGCCGCGACCGCGACTGAACGGAACCTGGACGAAATCTGCATGATGGTGACCTCCTCGAGCATCGCCGCTTACCCACCGGCCGGGGCATGATCAGCTTCAAAACTATAGCTGGAACTGTCATGCCCGGCCATTGGTTCCAAGCACACGGACCGAAATCCGGCGGTCACAAAATGCTGAGCGAGGAAGGCAAAAGCGATGAGAAGCACAGGCTTGTGTCGGCTAACCTCTAAAAGCGGAATTGTCTATGACACGTTCGAGTGCCAGCTGATTGTTATGACGTAACGTTCGAATCCTACCCAGTCCGCCATAAGCTGTAGCAGAGCGAGCCCCGGATTACTGGAGCGTCGCTCGGTGCGGGGATTCGATCTACCGTCAGACTTGTGCGGCTCCGCCGTCAACGAAGACCTCGCTACCTGTCATGAAGCTGCTTTCATCCGAGGCAAGGAAGAGCGCCACAGCCGCCGTCTCCTCGGGCTGTGCAACACGCCCGAGCGGCGTCTGAGCGGCGAAGCCCGCCAGCAGCGCATCTTCCTCTCCCGGCGTCGCCAAGCCCTTGACGCCGGGCGTCTCGGTGGAGCCGGGAGAGAGCACGTTGATACGGATGCCGGTCCCCTTCAGGTCCAGTGCCCAGCTTCGGGCAAAATTGCGGATTGCGGCCTTGGTCGCGCTGTAGACGCTGAACGCAGGCGTTCCCATCGAGCCCGTGGTCGACCCTGCGAGGATGATGGATCCGCTGGCCCGCATAAGCGGCAGCGCCTTTTGCACCGTGAACAGCGTTCCCTTGACGTTGACGTCGAACGTCAAATCGAACGACGCCTCGTCGATAGCGCCCAGCGGGGCAAACTGACCGAGTCCAGCATTGGCGAACAGAACGTCTATCCGTCCACTCTTCGCGCGCACCTTCGCAAACAGACGATCGAGGTCGTCCATACGCGAAATGTCGCCCTGCACCGCCGTCACTCCGGAGCCGATCGCTTTTACCGCCCTGTCCAACTCCTCCTGGCGACGGCCGGTGATGAAAACCTCGGCGCCTTCCGCCACAAACCGTTTGGCGGTCGCCAGACCGATGCCGCTGTTGCCTCCGGTTATGACGGCGATTTTGCCTTCAAGTCTGCCCATTTCGATCTCCTAGAGAATGATCACTCTTTCGAAATAGACACCGGCCTTCTTTTCTTCTAGTATGTACCTTTTGGTAAGTACCAGATTGGAGCATGCGAAATGGCCACACCTGACTTTGTCTGTGGGCTGGACGCTGCGTTGGCTGTCATCGGCGGCAAGTGGAAGCCTTTGATCCTGTTTCATCTTTCCCACGAAGCCCGACGCTATGGTGACCTGAGGCGCGCCATCGGAAACGTCAGTGACAAAATGCTTATCCAGCAACTCAAGGAACTGGAGGCTGATGGGATCGTCGATCGGCTCGACTTCAAGGAAATTCCGCCGAAAGTCGAGTATTCCCTCACTGCGTTCGGTCAGACCCTCGCCGGAGCTTTGAAGCCGCTATGCGCCTGGGGTATGGAACATCTGATCGAAGTCGAAAAACTCGTGTCACGCCGCGGCGCGTCCAAGGTGGCGAAAGTCGCCTAAGTCGGCTGGTGGAGCTGAGGGGGATCGAACCCCTGACCTCGTCATTGCGAACGACGCGCTCTCCCAGCTGAGCTACAGCCCCGTTCCAGCGGAAGGGCTTGTATCGGTCGCGGCCGTTTCATGTCAAGGCGAAACGGCTGCCCGCGGCGCGCTATCCGCGCAGTTTGGATGCAGCCCTTGCCGGCTTTGAACGCAATGGCTACATGTCGGTGCGTTCGCAAGGAGCACCCGATGATCGCAGTCTTTTATACGCTGCACGCCGCTATCGACATCTACTGGTGGATCGTGATCGGCGCAGCCATCTTCTCGTGGCTCTACGCCTTCAACGTTGTCAATTCGCGCAACGAGCTGGTCAATTCCGTCAGTACCATGCTCTATCGGTTGACGGAGCCGGCGCTGCGGCCGATCCGCCGCTTTCTTCCCGATCTGGGGGGCGTCGATATCTCGCCAATTATCCTGCTGCTGGCGCTGACATTTATCAGTGTGTTCTTGAATTACACCATTCAGCCGATGTTCGGCATCGGCGCCATGTGAATTCTGCCGCCAGCCCTTTCTTCCGGCTGCGCGAGAACGGCATCGATCTTTTCGTGCGGCTGACCCCGAAAGCGGCGCTCGATCGGATCGACGGCGTCGAGACCGCCGCCGATGGCCGTAGTCATCTCAAGGCGCGCGTGCGTGCCGTGCCGGAGAACGGCGCCGCCAACGCGGCGCTGGAGCGGATGATAGCCAAGACGCTGGGTATTCCGGCGTCGGCCGTTTCGGTGGTCGCCGGCGGCACAGCGCGGCTGAAGACGCTGCGGGTCGTGGGCGATGCGACGGCGCTGGCGAAGAAGGTTGAGGCCTTTTCCAAGCAATCGAGAACTTGAGACGCAGGCGGGACAGCGCCCCCTCTGTCCTGCCCGTCCTCCGCAGCAGCTGCGCTGCAGCTACGGAGGGTGGACCGGACATCTCCCCCTTAAAGGCGGGAGATCGGCAGCTTCAGCGCCGGCTCTCAATCGCCCAGCGGCAGCCTTGGATCATCCACCTTCAGCGTGTTCACGCTCTGCTTGATGCGGCGCAGGTTCTCCAGCACTTTCGGCCCGCGCGATTCTGCCACCGTGGTGGCGATCATGTCGAGAATGGCCAAAAGCGCGTAGCGTGACGAGGTCGGCTTGTAGATGTTGCCGTCCTCGACGGGCTGCAGAAGGATGACCATGTCGGCGACCTTGGCCAAGCCCGAGTCCGGCGCGGTGATGGCGACGGTCGCCGCGCCATATTGCTGCGCGACCTCGACCGCCTCGATCACCGAACGCGCATAGCCCGACACCGAGAAGGCGACCAGCGTCGTGTCGGGTGTGGCGACGGCGGCATACATGCGCTGGCCGTCGATCTGGGCGAGCGCCGACAGGCCGAGCCGGAACAGTCGGTTCTGCATTTCGGTCGCCATCATCGAGGAAATGCCGCCCGAGCCGATGCACAGTATGTTGCCGGAGCTTGCGATGCGGGCGGCCACATCCATCAGCGTCGTCATGTCGAGATTCTCGCTGGCGCGCTGGATGGCGGCGATCGCCGCCTCGGTGATTGCCGACGCGATTCGCTGCTCGCGCGCGTCGCGGCTGAGCGGCTCCGGCGACAGATACTGGCCGCCGATGGCGATCGCCTGCGCCAGGTAGAACTTGAAGTCGCGCAGACCCTCGCAGCCAAGATTGCGGCAGAAGCGCGTGACGGTCGGCTCGCTGACGCCGACGCGGGCGGCGATCTCCGAGATGGCGGCCTTGGAGGCGAAATCGAGATCGGAAAGCACCAGCCCGGCCAGCCGGCGATCCGACTTGGTGCCGTCCTGCGAGATCAATTGCAGGCGGGTGATGATGTCGGCCGGGGTCTTCATTTCTCGGTTCTTCACGTCTGCGTTTTCACAGGGGCAGGCCCGTCGCCTTGTCGAACAGATGGATGTTGCGCGGGTCGACGGTGACCGGCAGCCGGTCGCCCGGCTTCACCTGCAGCCGGTCGCGGAACACGGCGCGCACCGTGTCGCCGCCGACCGAGCCGTAGACATGGGTTTCCGAGCCGGTCGGCTCCACGACATCGACGTCGATGGCGATTGCATTATCGGCGGCGCCTGCCACGAAATGCTCGGGGCGGATGCCGGCCTCGACCGTATCGCCGCCGGGCGCAGCCTTGCCAGAGAGAGCCAGCCGGCCGCCGCCGGTGGTCTCGAACCAGGATTTGCTGTCGGCGGTCTTCAGCGCGCCCGACACAAAACTCATCGACGGCGACCCGATGAAGCCGGCGACGAACTTATTGGCCGGCCGGTCATAGAGCTCCAGCGGCTGCCCGACCTGCTGGATACGGCCGCGATCCATCACCACGATGCGGTCGGCCATGGTCATGGCCTCGATCTGGTCGTGGGTGACATAAACGATCGTCGATTTCAGCCGCTGATGCAGCGCCTTGATCTCGGTGCGCATCTGCACGCGCAATTGCGCGTCGAGATTGGAGAGCGGCTCGTCGAAGAGAAAGACCGAAGGCTCGCGCACGATGGCGCGGCCCATGGCGACGCGCTGGCGCTGGCCGCCGGACAACTGCCTCGGGTAGCGGTCGAGATAGGAGAAGAGGTTCAGCACCCCGGAGGCCTTCTTCACCTTGTCGTCGATCGCGGCGCGGTTCTCGCCGCGGATTTTGGGGCCGAAGCCGATATTTTCGGAAGCCTTCAGATGCGGGAATAGCGCGTAGGACTGGAACACCATGGCGATGTTGCGCTTCTGCGGCGGCAGGTCGTTGGCGCGCGTGCCGCCGATGATGAGATCACCCGATGTGATCGCCTCGAGCCCCGCCAGCATGCGCAGCAGTGTGGACTTGCCGCAGCCGGACGGCCCGACCAGCACGACGAACTCGCCGCTTTTGATGTCGAGGTTGATGTCCTCGAGGATCTTGTGCTGGCCGAAGGATTTCGACAGGTTGCGGAACTGGACGTCGGTCATGATCACGCTCCCAGTATGTCGTCGATGAAAGGCAGATAGCCGGCTGTCAGTCCGGCGTCCACCGGCACCACAGCGCCAGTTATGCCGGAAGCACGCTCGGAGGCAAGGAAGGCCACAGCCTCGGCCACCTCAGAGGCATCGACGATGCGGCCGAGCGGATAGAGCCGCTGCAGCCGGCCGAGGATTTCGGGATCCTTGGCCAGGCGATGGTCCCAGGCGGCGGTGCGGATCGAGCCCGGACAGACGACATTGGCGCGCAACCCGCTGCGGCCAAGCTCGACGGCGATCGACTTGGCATAGGCGTTGATGCCGGCCTTGGCGGCGGCATAGGCCGGATTGCCGAAATGCGCGATGGCGTTGACCGAGGAGATGAAGACGACGCTGCCGCTGCCGCGTGTCGCCATCGCCTTGATCAGCGGGTCGGCGAAAGTCATCACGCCGGTCAGGTTGAGGTCGAGCTCCTGCTCTATTCTGTCGGTCGTCAGCGCATCAATCGTCTCGGCGCGCGTCCAGCCGGCATTGTTGATCAGGATATCGGGGACGCCGTCTCTGTCGAGCAGCGCGGGGATCGCCGCTTCGATCGAGGCGCGGTCGAGCAGGTTGAAGACATGGCGCGAGGCGATATGCGGGTTGGTCAGCGCTTCCGTCGACTGGTCGCAGCCGACGACGCGCGCGCCACGCTCGGCCATAAGCGCCACGATCGCCGAGCCGAGGCCGCCACCGGCGCCGGTGACGACAATTGTCTTGCCCTCGAAATCGGCCTTCGAACCCACGCTGCGCGCTCCTCCACCCGCTCATTTTGAGCCAATAAGCTAGCCAAGCAAATGTAATTAAGCAACATCATAAACTGCTTGCATGGCGCAAACCGATAGATAATGTAGGAAAGTAACATAATTCCTGCGCCCGTAAGGGCCAGACGCGACATGCGCATCAATGGGAGAAATCAGATGAGCCTTGCGAAATGGACTGTCGGCCTATTGGCCGGAATGAGCATGCTGGCGCTGGCAGCACCGGCCGATGCGGGTGAGGTGCGCGTCACCGTTGCCGAATACAGCGCCAAGACCGGCCCCTATTTCGAAGCGGTGAAGAAGGAGTTCGAGGCTGCGAACCCAGGCATCACGATCAAGTACGAGATCGTGCCATGGGACGTACTCTTGCAGAAACTCACCACCGACATCACCGCTGGCACCAATGCCGACCTGTCGATCATCGGCACGCGCTGGCTGATCGACTTCGTCCAGCAGGATGTCGCCGAGCCGCTCGACGGCTACATCAAGCCCGAGTTCAAGGACCGCTTCATCGACACCTTCCTGCAGCCCTCGATCATGGACGGCCACACCTATGGCCTGCCGATCGCCGCCTCGGCGCGCGCCATGTATTACAACAAGGAATTGTTCGAGAAAGCCGGCATCGCCAAGCCGCCGGCAACCTGGACCGAATTGCAGGAAGACGCCCGCAAGATCAAGGCTCAGGGCGCCTTCGGCTTCGGCCTGCAGGGCAAGGAGATCGAGACCGACGTCTATTACTACTATGCGATGTGGTCGCAGGGCACCGAGATCCTCAACAAGGACGGCACCTCCGGTTTGAGCACGCCCGGCGCGCTCGAAGCCGCCAAGCTCTACAAGTCGATGATCGACGAGGGCCTGACCGAACCGGGCGTCACCTCCAACAACCGCGAGGACGTGCAGAACCTGTTCAAGCAGGGCAAGGTCGGCATGATGATCACCGCGCCCTTCCTGTCCAACCAGATCAAGGAAGAAGCGCCGAGCCTGAAATATGGCGTCGCCGCCATTCCGGCCGGCCCGACCGGCGCGCGCGGCACCTATGGCGTCACCGACTCCATCATCATGTTCAAGAACTCCAAGAACAAGGACGAGGCCTGGAAGCTGCTCGACTTCCTGTTCACCAAGGAGCAGCGCGCCAAGTTCACGCAAGGCGAGGGCTTCCTGCCGGTGAACAAGGAAGAGGCCAAGATGGACTATTACGTCAACAACGCCGACCTCGCCGCCTTTACGGCACTTCTGCCCGACGCCCGCTTCGCGCCGGTCATTCCGGGCTGGGAAGAGATCGCCCAGATCACGTCCGACGCCATGCAGAAGATCTATCTCGGCGGCGACCCCGAGGCAGGTTTGAAGGACGCGGCGGCCAAGGCCGACGCGGTGCTGAAGAAGAAATAAGGGCGTATCTCCCTGCGCCCGTGGCGCGCTCCACCCCGTCGGAGCGCGCCACCCTTCCCCGGCAAGTCATATCCACTGCAACACGGTGCCATCCAGCCGATGCAAAGCCGGATCCTGCCCTATCTGCTGACGCTTCCCAGCCTGCTCCTGGCGGCGGTGGTAATCTTTTGGCCGGTCTGGGACCTGGTGCAGATCTCGACGCATGACGTCAATCGCTTCGGCCAGCTGCGCGAGTTCAGCGGTCTCGCCAATTTCGCGGCGCTCGCCGCCGATCCCGACTTCGTCGCAGCACTTTGGCGCACCGGATTGTGGACCGTGCTGGTGGTCGGCGGCGCGCTGCTGCTGTCGATCCCGGTGGCAATCATCCTGAATACCGACTTCTACGGCCGCGGCCTCGCCCGCGTGATCATCATGCTGCCTTGGGCGGTGTCGCTGACCATGACGGCGGTGGTCTGGCGCTGGGCGCTCAACGGCGAAAGCGGCATGCTGAATTCGGCGCTGATGAAGCTCGGCATCATCAGCCAGAACATCCAGTGGCTGGCCAGCGCCGAGACCGCCTTTCCGATGCAGGTGCTGATCGGCATATTGGTGACGGTGCCGTTCACCACCACGATCTTCCTCGGCGGCCTGTCCTCGATCCCCGACGACCTCTACGAGGCGGCCGCGCTTGAAGGCGCAACGCCGTTCCAGCAGTTCCGCGAGATCACCTTTCCGCTGCTGAAGCCCTTCATCAACATCGCGATCGTGCTCAACACCATCTACGTCTTCAACTCCTTCCCGATCATCTGGGTGATGACGCAAGGCGGGCCGGCGAACTCGACCGACATCCTTGTCACGCATCTCTACAAGCTTGCCTTCCGCATCGGCAAACTGGGCGAGGCCTCGGCGGTATCGCTGGTGATGTTCGCAATCCTGCTCGTCTTCACCATGATCTATGTGAGGCTGGCCATGCGGGAGCAGCGGGCATGACAAGCACGCTTATGAGGGGCAAGCTCAAACGCACCATCATCGCCTGGCTGCTGCTGGCTCCGCTGATCGTGGTGACGATCTTCCCCTTCGCGGTGATGTTCCTGACCGCAGTCAAGCCGCGCACGGAGGTGCTGGCCCCAACTTGGTGGCCAAGCGAATTCCGCTGGTCGAACTTTTCGGACATGTGGGTGGCGACCGGCTTCGGCCAGGCGCTGCTCAATTCGCTCTATGTCTCGGCGCTGGCGACAATCGGCGCCATCCTGATCTCGGTGCCGGCCGCCTACGCGATGTCGCGGTTTCGTTTTGCCGGCTATGGCGCCTTCCGCCAGTTCCTGCTCATCTCGCAGATGATCTCGCCGATCGTCCTGGTGCTCGGCCTGTTCCGGCTGATGGCCGCCTGGGGGCTGGTCGAGAGCACGACGGCGCTCGGCTTCATCTACATGGCCTTCAACGTCGCCTTCACGGTCTGGATGCTGCAGAGCTATTTCGACACCATCCCTCGCGACCTCGAGGAGGCCGCCTGGATGGAAGGCGCCGGCCGCTGGCTGACGCTGCGCAAAGTGTTCCTGCCGCTCTGCTTGCCGGCCGTCGCGGTGACGGCGATCTTCACCTTCATCAACGCCTGGAACGAGTTCGTTGTCGCGCTCACCATGCTGCGCAGCCAGGAAAGCTACACGCTGCCGATCCAGGTTTTCTCGCTGGTCGCAGGCCGCTATACGATCGAATGGCACCATGTCATGGCGGCCACGCTGCTGGCGACCTTGCCGGTGGCGATCCTTTTCATCTGGCTGCAGCGCTATCTGGTCCGGGGACTGGCGCTCGGCGCGGTCAAATAGCAATTCCGGGAAAAGTGTGTAGCGGTTTTCCGTCGGGATTGCGGAAACGACAGTAGCATCCACCATACGGAGCGTTCATGCGCGTCTTCACCGCCTCGCTGGCAACCGAAACCAACACTTTCTCACCGGTGCCGACCGACCGGGCCTCGTTCGAGATGGCCTTCTATGCCGGTCCGGGAAAACATCCGGAAACGCCGACGCTCTGCTCGTCGCCGATCGTGGCGCTGCGCAAGCGCGCGGCCAAGGAGGGATTGACCGTCATCGAGGGCACCGCGACCTGGGCCGAACCCGGCGGGCTGGTGCAGCGGCAGACCTACGAGGCGCTGCGCGACGAGATCCTTGGCCAGCTAAGGGAAGCGCTGCCGGTCGATGCGGTGATCCTTGGCCTGCATGGCGCAATGGTGGCGCAAGGCTATGACGACTGCGAGGGCGATCTGCTGGAGCGTATGCGCGCCATCGTCGGGCCGAACGTCGTGGTCGCCTCGGAGTTCGATCCGCACAGCCATCTGACGCCGAAGCGTGTCGCGGCTTGCGATGTCATGGCCTATTTCCTGGAATTCCCACACACCGATTTCTATGAACGCGGCGAGCATGTCGTCGAGCTTGGCCTTGCGGCGGCACGCGGTGACATCAAGCCGGTGATCTCGACCTTCGACTGCCGCATGATCCAGGTGTTGCCGACCAGCCGCGAGCCGATGCGCTCCTTCGTCGACAAGATCAAGGCTCTGCACGGCAAGGACGGCGTGCTGTCGGTCTCGGTCATCCACGGCTTCATGGCCGCCGACGTGCCGGAGATGGGCACGCGCATCCTGGTGATCACCGACAACGACAAGGCGAAAGGCGACCAACTCGCCGAAACGCTTGGGCGTGAGCTCTACGCGCTGCGCGAACGGACCGCCATGACGATGCTGCCCGCCTCGGCGGGCATCGAGCAGGCGCTAGCCGTGCGAACCAGGCGTCAGGACAAGCCGGCGGTCATCGCCGACATCTGGGACAATCCGGGCGGCGGCGTCCCGGGCGACGGCACCATCGTGCTGCGCGAGCTGCTTTCGCGTGGCGTGCACAATGTCGGCGTGGCGACCATCTGGGATCCGATCGCGGTGACCTTCTGCCATGCCGCCGGTGAAGGCGCTGTCATCGACCTGCGCTTCGGCGGCAAGGCCGGGCCGCAAGCCGGCGAACCGATCGATGCGCGCGTCACAGTGCTGAAAGCGGTCAGCGAAGGCTGGCAGAGCTTCGGGCCGAGCCGGGTGACGCTGGGGACGTCAGCGGTGGTACGCGTCGAAGGCACCGAAGTCGAAATCATCTTGAACACCAACCGCACCCAGACCTTCGAGCCCGACATCTTCTCCAACATCGGCATCGATCCGCTGTCGAAGGACATCCTCCTGATCAAGTCGACCAACCATTTCTACGCCGGCTTCGCGCCGATCGCCGCCGAGATCATCTATGTCGCGGCGCCGAGTTCCTATCCGAGCAATCCGGCGGTGACGGATTACAGGAAGCTGAAGCGGCCGGTGTGGCCTAGGGTGGCGGATCCGTGGAAGGATACGGCTCCCCCTTCTCCCCTTGTGGGGTGAGAAGCGGTCTGCGTAGCGGACGAAAAGCCAATTGCTTGGCTTTTCGAGCGTTGAACGCCCTGAGCCATGCGAAGGGCCGGGCAGTGTCGCCGAAGGCGACGGATGAGGGGTGCTCCAGCGGAGTGAGGCGCTGGCGTTCCCTGGAGCACCCCTCATCCGTCTCGGCGCTGCGCGCCGATCCACCTTCTCCCACAAGGGGAGAAGGGAAAGGCGCACTACACCAGCCCCCGCTTCACCATCATCGCTTCCGGCGAAGGCATCTTGCCTCGGAACGCCGTATAAAGCTCCTCCGGGTCCTTCGAGCCCCCGGCGGCGTAGATGTTCTTGCGCAGCCGCTCGGCCAGTTCCGGATTAAAGGCATCGCCGGATTCCTCGAATGCCGAGAAGGCGTCGGCGTCCAGCACTTCCGACCACATGTACGAATAATAGCCGGCTGAATAGCCGTCGCCTGCGAAGACATGGCCGAAATGCGGGGTGCGATGGCGCATCGCGATGGTGTCGGGCATATGCAGCTTTTCGAGCGTTTCAGCCTCGTATCGAAGCGGCTCCGCGGGCGCATCCGGCCGCGCGTGATAGGCCATGTCGATCAGCGCCGAGGCAGTGAACTCGACCGTGGCGAAGCCGGCGCCGAAGGTGCGGGCGGCGAGCATCTTGTCGAGCAGCGCCTTCGGCATCGGCTTGCCGGTCTTGACGTGCAACGCATGTTTTTCCAACACCGCCGGCACGGTCAGCCAGTGCTCGTAGAGCTGCGATGGCAGTTCGACGAAGTCGCGGCTGACGGACGTGCCGGAGACGGACGGCCAGGTGACGTCGGTCAGCATGCCGTGCAGCGAATGGCCGAATTCGTGGAACAGGGTCTTCGCCTCATCGACCGACAGAAGCGCTGCCTCACCGGCCGGCGGCTTGGCGAAGTTCATGATGTTGTAGATGACCGGCTTGGCGCCGTTGCCCAACTTGTACCCGGACCGTAGCGCGCTCATCCAGGCGCCGGAGCGCTTGGACGGCCGCGCGAAATAGTCGGCAAGGAACAGGCCGCGTTCGCTGCCGTCGGCATTCTTCACCACGAAGACGCGGGTGTCCGGATGCCAGGCGACGATGCCCTTCTTTTCCTCGAAACTGATGCCGAACAGGCGCGTGGCAACATCGAAGCAGGCCTCGATGATCCGCTCGAGCTGCAGGTAGGGCTTAAGCTCGGCCTCGTCGAAGGCGAATTTTTCGGCGCGCAGCTTTTCCTGGTAGAAGCGCCAGTCCCAGGCCGCGAACTTCTCGTTGCTGCCGGCTTCCGCCGCCAGCCGCTCCAGCTCCTTCTGATCGACAGCGGCCTTCTCCAGCGCTTTTTTCCAGACCGGATCGAGCAGGTCGTGCACGGCCTCCGGCGTCTTCGCCATCGTGTCGTCGAGCTTCAGCGCCGCGAAGGAGCCGTAGCCGAGCAGCTTGGCCTTCTCGGCGCGCAGCTTCAGCATGTCGCGCACCACATCCGTGTTGTCGGTGGCGCCGCCATTCTGGCCGCGCATGATGAAAGCGCGAAAGGCGGTCTCGCGCAGGTCGCGGCGCTTCGAGAAGGTCGAGAACGGCTCATAGATCGAGCGCGACAGCGTCACCGCGTAGCGCTTCTGGCCGCGCATCTCGGCTGCTTCAGCCATGGCGCTTTTCAGGAAGGCCGGCAGGCCGGCAAGGTCGGCCTCGTCGAGGAACAGCGCCCAGTCGCGCTCGTCGGCGAGCACGTTCTGGCCGAAACTGGTGCCGAGCGAGGAGAGCTCTTCGTTGATTGCCGAAAGCCGCTTCTTGCCTTCGGCGTCCAGTTTCGCGCCCGACCGGACAAAGCCTTTCCAGGTCTTTTCCAGCACGCGCAACGTTTCGGCATCGAGCTTCAGGCTGTCGCGGCGCTGGTAGAGGTCGTCGATGCGGGCAAACAGCTTCTCGTTCATCGAGATCGCCGAGAAATGCCGCGACATCTTTGGCGAAACCTCGCGTTCCATCGCCTGGATCGTGTCGTTGGTGTGGGCGCCGGCCCGGCACCAGAAGATCGACGAAACATGGTCGAGCGCCTCGCCGGCAAGTTCGAGCGCGGCAAGCGTGTTCTCAACAGTCGGCGCCCCGCTGTTGCCGGCGATGGCGTCGATCTCGGCCTGGTGCGCCTCCAGCGCGGCGTCGAAGACCGGCCCGAAATCATTGTCGCCGATGCGCGAGAAGTCCGGCAGGCCGAGTGGCCCTTGCCAGTCGGTCAGCGGATGGGCGGCGAGGTCGACGGTTTTGGATGACATGACGATTCCGGTGGGCTGGGATGAGGTGGGGTATTGCCTCCGATGTAGGGCGGTGCCCGCAATCGCGCAACAAGGGTGCTTTCAGTAGCCGCTGCAGTCCTGCGCGACCGCCGTCTGGGTGCTGGCGGTGATGCGGCCGCCGGCGACTGTGAAGGTCTCGCGCATCAGCATGTCGTTACTGGGGAAGTCGTAGCAGGCGAGCACCGTTGTCTGGCCGTTCTCGCTCTTTTCGATGCGATGCCGGATCGCGGCGCCGGCGACCGCGCCTTGCCATTCGTCGATCGAGGCGATGAAGTCCCGCTTGTCCTGGACGACGCCGATGTCGTCGAGCTTCATTTGCACGTCGTCGGAAAGCAGTTCGGAAAGTTCGCTGCGGTCGGCGACCAGCAGCGCCGAATACCAGCGGTCGATGACGGCGCCGTCATCGGCGCTGGCGTGGACGATCGAGGACAGCAGCAGCGCCGCCGCGAGAAGGAACCTCCGCCAGGTCCGGTGCATCACCCCTCCGTTACAGCTCGGGCCGCTCGAAATCGCCGGTTTCCTTGTTCATCACCCAAAGCTCGCCGGTCGAAATGTCGAACCACGCGCCGTGCAGCGAGAGCCGTCCTTTGCCTTCGAGGATAGAGACGCAAGGGAAAGTCCGGAGATTGGCGATCGAATAGCGGATGGAAATGCGCTCCAGCGCCGTCTGGCGCTCGGTTGCCGTCATCATCGTGCTGGCGGCCACCGTCTCGGCGGCCGGTGCGATCAGGCTCATCCATTTGCCGATGAAGTCGCCGGGCGACAGCGGCGCCGAGTTGGTGTCGAGCGCGGCGCGGATGCCGCCGCAGCGGCCATGGCCCATCACCACGATGTTCTTGACCTTCAGGCTCTGCACGGCGAATTCGAGCGCGGCCGAGGTCGAATGGTACTCGCCGTCGGGCTCGTAAGGCGGCACCAGATTGCCGACATTGCGCAGCACGAAGAGCTCGCCCGGACCGGCATCGAAGATCGCCTCCGGCGCCGAGCGCGAATCGCAGCAGGCGACGATCATCGTCTCGGGCGCCTGGCCCTCGCGCGCCAGCGAGCGATAGCGGCCGCTTTCGGTGGGATAGCGGCCGCTCATGAAGTTTCGGTAGCCGGTCAGCAGATGTTCGGGGAGATGGGGCATGGGCGGCGTCTTGACCCTTTCCGGGTTGGAGGCGGCTGCACGTTTTATTGCGGCAAAGGCTCTACCGGCAAAAGCTATCCGCGGGCAATGCCGAATCGCGGACGGCTCCGTCGCAATCGCGATGTGTTTGGCTTGACTATGCCCAGATGGCGATTGGAATGCCGAAACGGTCGGTCAGCGGCGGATCGGGGGAAGGCCGGGCCTCGCCGCTGGCGATACGCCCGGCAATCAGCATCATTGCCGCCGCGTCGAGGAAGTCGTCGCTCGCCGCCCCTCGTGGCGGCGCCTGATCGAGAAAGCATTTGTCGTAGCCATGCCGGCAAAGCAGCGCCTTGCGCTCCTCCATGCCGGCCGGATTGACCGAACGCTTGATCTTCTTCGGCAGGGCCATCGCCGTGCCGCCATTCAGCCGGCAGAACGCCACTTCCGGATGCGATTCGAAGATGCGGCGACGCAAGTCAGGCCGCGCCATCAGCAAGGCATCGATCTCGCGGATTTTGGCAAAGATGCCGAAGGCCTGGATGGAAACGCCGCGCGGCGGGTCGGAGGTCTCCATCGCCACCGCGCTTGCCAGCCGATGCGCCGCGTACCAGGCCTCGATCGTGGTGAAGGCGCTGGTGTCGGCGTAGAGCGCCGCCCGCGAGGGAATGGCGAAAACGCTCGATTGCCGCGCCCCAGCAAAGGCCGCACCAGCGCTTCCGGTCCGCGCCCGCCTTTGCTCGAAGAATCCGGCAGGCCGATCGGCATGTCGACGGCGATCATGGCATCCGGCAGGGCGTCGAGCAGCATCTGGAAGCTTGGAAAGACCGAGACTGCGGGAGCGGCGCCGAACTCGCAATGGACGGCGATCCAGCCGGCCTTGCAGCCGTCGACGCCGACCAGCACGGGGCTGGCCGGCTTCACGCCCGCTTGTCCCGCCCGGGATGCAGGAGATGGCGCAGCTGCACCATGGCCATCGGATGCGACAGGCTCTGCGCGTCGGTCTCGAGCTGCAGCTCGTCGCCGCCGCGCTTCGCGGTGCGGGCGAGGATCTCGTAGACGGCGGCGGTGGTCGATTGCAGCGCCTTGACCGGCGGCTGGCCGGAGAGGACGCGCGCCAGATAGACCGCGGCCGTCAGATCGCCGAGCCCGTTCGGCGGCTTCTCGATGACGCGGTGCTCGGCGAGCAGCGCCTGGCTGCCGTCGAGCAGGAAATTTCCGGTGCCGCCCGTCATCATCGCGGGCGCGGAGGTGACCAGCATCGTCGAGGGGCCGGCATGAAGGGCGGCCGCCGTCACCGACTTGATGTCGGGCAGCGGCGCGCCTGCCATCCACTCCAACTCATAGCGGTTCGGCGTGGCGATGTCGGCAATCGGCATCAACCGGTCGCGCATGGCGGCAGCCGTTGATTCCGGCACGTAGAGCCCGCCCGAATCGCCCATCACCGGGTCGCAGACGTAGAGCGCGTCCGGCGTCTTCGCTTTGACGGCGGCGACCAGCGAGGCGACGGCTTCCGCCTGGCCCGCCTCGCCAAGATAGCCTGAAAGCACGGCCCGGACCTCACCCAGCCAGGGCGCGCGCTCGAGATCGGCCATCAGCGCCTTGAACTGATCGAGCGGCGGCACGATGCGCGTTGCTCGGCTGTGGCCCGGATGCCAGGGCAGGATGACGGTCGGCACTGCCCAGACCGGGAAACCCAGTGTCTCCAGCGCGAAGACCGCGGCGCGATTGCCGACCGAGCCGCGGGCGACATGGCTGGAGATGACGATGACCGCGCGCGGCGCGTCGGTTTTTTCTGCACTCATGAAATGCGATTCCTAGAGCAATTCCAGGGAAAGTGTGTAGCGGTTTTCCGTCTGGAATTGCGTCAAAACAAAGAGCCACGCATGGCGGCATACACCAGCCAGACCAATAGCCCAATGGCGATGATGAAGCCGAGCGTTCGGCCAATGCGGGTTCCCCAGTATTCGATAGGATCGGCGCGGTCGGCACCGGCGGCGGTTACCCGGTCGCGCGCATCTTTCGCCGTGCGGGCGATGAACGATGCGCCCCCCGGCTCCGTCTCATGCGCCACGCGTTCGAGGATGCGGCGCGATTCGGTCTCGTCGTCCCGGCGCTCTGCCATGGCAATTGCCCTTTCCTGCCCGCAGCTTAGCCTGTTCGCGCTTCTATTCACAGGGGCTCACAGCCGAGCCGGAACCGGCGTCATGAGCCGGACATTTTCTTGCGCCTGGATTGTGGTATTGCTTCGCATGCAACTTCTGTCGAGGGACCATTCATGATTGCCGAGCGCCTCTCACTACCCTCCCTTTTTCGCGCCCTGCCTGCCTTGCTGATGATGGTTTTCGTGCTGCCGCTGCTTGCCGGCTGTGGCTACAACACCATTCCGACGGCGGAAGAAAACGCGCATGCGGCGTGGAGCGAGGTGCTTAACCAGTATCAGCGCCGTTCCGACCTGATCCCGAACCTGGTCGAGACGGTGAAAGGCTATGCCTCGCATGAAAAGGACACGCTCGACGCTGTCGTCCAGGCGCGCGCCAAGGCAACGCAGATCACCGTGACGCCCGAGACGTTGAAGGATCCCGACGCGCTGAAGAAGTTCCAGGATGCCCAGGCCGGGCTGACCAGCGCGCTGTCGCGACTGATCGCGGTGTCGGAAGCCTATCCCGACCTCAAGGCCAACCAGAACTTCCTGGCGCTGCAGGCGCAGCTCGAAGGCACCGAGAACCGCATCGCGGTGGCGCGGCGCGACTACATCCAGGCGGTCAGGGACTACAATCTGACGCTCAGGACCTTCCCGTCCGTGCTGTGGGCAACCTTCTGGTTCCGCGGCAACGAGCCTTTCGCGAACTTCACTGTGGAGGAGGACAAGTTGCAGGTTCCGAAGGTCGATTTCGGCACGAGCACCAAGCAAGGCGGGTGAGCGGCGATTTGGTTTACCGAGCTTACCAGCCTTGAGTTCCTTCACACCCCCCTCTGTCCTGCCGGACATCTCCCCCGCAAGGGGGGAGATCGGACGTCACCTTAGCTTTGGCCAATCGCCAACGTTGCAGGAAACGCGCCGTCAATGGAACTGCCAATCTCCCCCCTTGCGGGGGAGATGTCCGGCAGGACAGAGGGGGGTGGGACGGAACGCCTGCTTCAAATTTCTTGGGCTGCTTCTCTTATCAATTTTCCTCCTCCCCCTCGCCGCGCTCGCCGCCGATCTCCCCGCCCTCACCGGCCGAGTTGTCGACAATGCCGGCATCATCGATGCCGGCACGCGCGCGGCGCTGACGCAAAAACTCGCCGACTTCGAGACCAAGGGCTCGGACCAGATCGTCGTCGCCACGATTCCCAGCCTCGGCGGCGAGGAGATCGAGCCTTACGCCAACCGGCTGTTCCGTTTCTGGAAGCTCGGCCAGGCCAAGGAAAACAACGGCGTGCTGCTGCTGGTCGCGCCGAACGACCGCAAAATGCGCATCGAGGTCGGCTACGGACTGGAAGGCACGCTGACCGACCTGCATACCAAGCTGATCATCGAGAACGACATGGTGCCCGCCTTCCGCGCCGGCGATTTCTCCGGCGGCATCAGCAAGGCCGTCGACGACATGGTCATGGTGCTGGAGGGCAATCCGGAGGAGCTGGAGGCGCGCGGCAAGCGTAACGAGCAGGCGCCGTTCAACTCCGACAACCTGTTCTTCGCCATCTTCATCGCCATCTGGGCGCTGATTTTCTTCGGCGGCATCGCGATGACGGTGCTGCCGCCGATCTTCGGCCAGAAGATCGGACCCGGCCGCTATCGCTGGCTCGGCATGACCTTCGAGCCCGGCCGGCGATCCTCCTCGTCCGGCGGGGGCTGGTCGTCAGGTGGTGGAGGCTGGTCCTCGGGCGGCGGCGGTGGCGGATTTTCCGGCGGCGGCGGCTCGTCGGGCGGC
Source organism: Mesorhizobium montanum (assembly GCF_033977145.1). Lineage (NCBI taxonomy): Bacteria > Pseudomonadati > Pseudomonadota > Alphaproteobacteria > Hyphomicrobiales > Phyllobacteriaceae > Mesorhizobium > Mesorhizobium montanum. Next base: position 234,537 of record NZ_JAVIJF010000007.1, read on the forward strand.
GGCGGCTCTTCGGGAAGCTGGTGAGGCATCATGGCAACGCGATCGATCAGCGCCGAGGATCATGACCGCATCGCCGAGGCGATCCGCGCGGCCGAGCTGAAGACCGACGGCGAGATCTACTGTGTCGTTGCGCATGCCAGCGACGGCTATTTGTTCCCGGCCACCTTCACCGCGACACTCGGCCTGTTCATCGCCAGCCTCGCCGTCGCCTATGGGCTGGAGGCTTGGTGGCTGACCATCCGGCTGCCGCATTTCGTGCTGGCGCAACTGCTGGCGCTGGCGTCCGTGCTCGTCCTGCTTTGGCTGCTGCCGGGTTTGCGCATTCATTTCGTGCCGCGAAGACTGCGCTACCAGGCGGCGCATGCCAATGCGACGAAGCAGTTCCTGGCGCGCAACGTCCACCGCACCCAGGCACGCACCGGCGTGCTCGTCTTCGTCTCGATCGCCGAGCGTTATGCCGAGGTCGTCGCCGACGCTGGCATCAACGCCAGGGTCGACCAGCATGTCTGGGATGGCGTGGTGCGCGACCTTACAAAACATGCCGGAGACGACCGGCTGGCCGACGGCTTCATCAAGGCGATCGGTGCGATCGGCGCCGTGCTCGCCGAGCATTTTCCGGTAACCGAAGGCGACACCAACGAGCTCGACGACCACCTCGTCGAAATCTGACAAGGCGCCGCGTCTGCGGCCCGGCTTTCGCCTGTGCGAAATCACCGATGGAGCAGAGCGGACTCTTTGCAAGCGCACGACGTGGGTTTATGGTTAAGCAATCATGAACACGCTGACCATCGACATCCGCAAAGCCGAGCCTCGCGATGCGAGCGCTATTGCCGAAGTGCATCAGGAAGCGTGGCGCGGCGCTTATTCGGGCATCATCCCGCATCGGACGCTGACCTCGATGATCAATCGCCGCGGCCCCGACTGGTGGGCCAACGCGATTCGCCGCGCGGCCACGGTGCTGGTGGTCGAGATCGGCGGGACGGTCGCCGGCTATGCCACGATCGGCAAGAATCGCGCCAAGGAACTCAGGCAGCAGGGCGAGATCTACGAGCTTTATCTGCGTCCGGAATATCAGGGCATCGGGCTCGGCAGCCGCCTGTTCAAGGCGGCGAAGGCCCGCCTGGCCGACCATGGTCTGCGTGGCCTGGTGGTATGGGCTCTTGAAGACAACCACAATGCCTTGGCCTTCTATGCCGGCAATGGCGGCCGCGATGTCGCCGAAGGCGTCGAGGTCTTCGAGCAGAAGGCGCTGAAGAAGGTCGCTTTCGTCTGGAAATGACGGGGATCGCCCCGGCGGCCTGCGTCAGGTTACAACCCATCACAAACTGTGCGCTTCCATTAGCGCTCATTGCTATTCGCCGCATTGCACCATGACGCTTCGCCCGCTATCGGTCTTGGAATCGAGAGAGGGACCACGCCATGCGTATCGAAGCGGTAGCCATCGGAAAGAATCCGCCGGACGACATCAACGTCATCATCGAAGTGCCGATCGGCGGCGAACCGATCAAGTACGAGATGGACAAGGAGGCCGGCACGTTGTTCGTCGACCGCTTCCTGCACACCTCCATGCGCTACCCCGGCAATTACGGCTTCGTGCCGCACACGCTGTCGGGCGACGGCGACCCGATCGATGTTCTGGTCTGCAACACCCGCGCACTGGTGCCGGGCTGCGTTATCAATGTGCGGCCGATCGGCGTGCTGATCATGGAAGACAATGCCGGCCAGGACGAGAAGGTGATCGCGGTTCCCTCGCCCAAGCTGACGCTGCGCTACGAAAACGTCACCGAATACACGCATCTGCCCGACATCACGCGCCAGCAGGTGCAGCACTTCTTCGAGCATTACAAGGATCTCGAACCCGGCAAATGGGTCAAGATCGAGGGCTGGCACGATTCCAAATATGCCAAGAAGATGATCGTCGACGCGATCGCGCGGGCCAAGGCCGCTAAATAGGGCGAGACTCTCGCCTTACCGGGAGATGACGCGCGAAAACCTCACCGCACCGCCTTCTCGCCGCCGGCCGCCGTGATCACCCCGACGATGATCAGCCCCGTCAGCACCAGCCGCACGCCGGCGCTGACGCCGAATGTGTTGAGCATAGTGAGGAGCAGCACCAGGAACAGGCCGGCGCCCCAGACGCCGGGCACGTTGGCCTTGCCGCCGGCCACCGAGGTGCCGCCGATGACGACGACGGCGATCGAGGCGAGCAGATATTCGTTGCCGATATCGACATTGGCGCCACGGAAATAGCCGGCGAGCAGCGCGCCGTCGATGCCGCCCAGCGCCCCGCACAGCGTGTAGGTGAGGAAGCGGATGCGGCCGACATTGACGCCGGCGAGCCAGGCGGCGCGGATATTCTGGCCGATCGCCAGCACCGAGCGGCCGTAGATCATGCGCTGCAGCGCAAGCGCGGCGCCGATGGTGAAGACCACCGTCAGCATCGCCAGCACCGGAATGCCTAAAATTTGCCAGTTGGTGAAGTCGGCGAAGCCAGGCGGCGGCTTGATCTGCAGGCCGCGACCATAGCTGATGTCGACCGACTGGATGACGAAGCTCGCCGACAGCGTGGCGATGATCGGCGGGATGCGCAGTGCCCAGATCAACAGATAATTGATGGTGCCGATCGCCGCCCCGCAGGCGAGTGCCGCGAGCAGGCCGACGACGATCATGGCATCGCTGCCACCCATCACCTTCATCGCGACCGCGCTTGCCAGCCCGATATTGGCCGGCAGCGACAGGTCGACATTGCCGGGCCCGAGCGTGATGACGAACATCTGGCCGACGCCGACGATGACGGTGAAGACGGCAAGCGAAAGGGCGGCCGTCACCATGCCGCCGCCGCCGTAGCCACCGGTGAAAGCGACAGTCGCCAGCCAGACGACGAGCGCGCCGACGAAGGACCAGATCCAGGGCTTTTCAAGCAATGTCCGCACCGAGGTCATCGCTTACCTTTCCCTGCGGCTGATCAGAACGCGTGCCGCCAGCACGATGATCAGGATCGCGCCGTTGGCGGCGACCTGCCAGTCGGGCGGGATGTGCATGAAGGTCAAGAGCGGCGAGGCGGCCAGTGCCAGCGTCAATGCGCCGAGCACCGCGCCGATCGGCGACACGCGGCCGCCGACGAACTCGCCGCCGCCCAGAATGACGCCGGCTATCGAAAGCAGCGTGTAGCCGTTGCCGATATTGGCGTCGGCCGAGGTGGTGATGCCGATCAGCGCCATGCCGGAAAGCACGCCGAACAGCCCGGTCAGCGCGAAGAGTGCGACCTTGGTGCGCAGCAGCGACCAGCCGGCGCGCCTGAGCGCCGCCGCATTGCCGCCCGAGCCGCGCAGAATGACGCCGTAGGAGGTGCGCATCAGGCCGAAATGCACGACCACGGCAATAAGCAGCGCCGCAAGGATCGGGAACGGGATGTAGGGCGGCTTGAAGGACATGATCGAAAGCAGCCAGGCCGGCGCCTTGCCGCCGGGTTTCGGCAGGACAAGGATGGCCAGCCCCTGCCAGACGAAGCTCATGCCGAGCGTCACCACGATCGACGGCAGGTTGCGCAGATGGATCAGCGCGCCAAGCAGCGCATAGACGCCTATCGAGCCCAGCAGCACGAAAATGCCGATGAGCGGCGTATCCCTCAGCCATGTCGCGGTGACGCAGCCGACGAAGCCGACAAAGGTGCCGATCGACAGGTCGAGCTCATTGCCGGCGATGACGAACATCTGCGCGATCGTCGCCAGCGCGATCGGGATCGCCAGGTTCAGCATCAGGTTGAAGCCGAAATAGCTGATGGCGCGCGGGTTGAGCCAGGCGATGGCGATCAGCACCAGCGCCAGCGATAAAGCCGGCAAAAGGCCGCGCAGCATACGCGCCCTGGCCGCGCTGCCGCGCGGCGAGGCTTTCGGGACCGTGCCGGGAGCGATCGCCGTCATTTCAGGCCGCGTCGCCGAACGAGGACTGGATGATCTTTTCCTCCGTCAGCTCGTCGCGCCGCAGATTGGCGACGATACGGCCGTTCTTGAACACATAGACGCGGTCGCAATTGTCGAGCTCTTCGGTCTCGGTTGTGTACCAGAGGAAGGTGCGGCCCTTGGCGGCCTCCTCCCGCACGAGGTCGTAGACTTCGAGCTTGGTGCCGATATCGACGCCGCGCATCGGATCGTCCATGAGCACGATTTTTGCGTCGGAGCCGAGCGCGCGGGCAAACAGCGCCTTCTGCTGGTTGCCGCCCGACAGCGAATAGATGTTGTTGTTCATGTCCGGCGTGCGGATGCCGATCTTCTTCTTCCAGAATTCGGCGAGCTCCGCTTCGCGCTGCGGCGAGATCAGCAGGCCGTTGCGCAGCCGGGCCAGTGAGCGGATGCCGATGTTCTGCGCGATCGACCATTGCGCGAAGATCCCGTCCGACTGGCGGTCGCCCGCGACCAGCGCCACCGGCGCCGTCACCTCGATGCCGGGCCTGGCGCGGGAGGCGGCCGAGAAGATCGCCAGCAGCAAGTCGGTCTGGCCATGGCCGGCAAGCCCGGCAAGGCCGATGATCTCGCCGGCGCGGGCGACAAGCTCCTTGCCGTCCTGCTGCCTGGCCGGACGCGCCCGCACCCTGAGCGCGCCGGGCTCGGTCTTCGGGGTCTCGGCAGCAGCCCTCTGATGTCCTTCGGCACCACCCATGGCGGCAACCAGTCTGTCGCGGTCGAAGACATCAGCGGCGTCGGCCACGACCACCTTGCCGTCGCGCATCACCACGATGCGGTCGGCGTTCTGCAGCACCTCGCCCAGCACATGCGAGATCAGGATGCAGCTGCCGCCGTTCTCGATGAAGCGGCGGACGAATGAAAGCAGTTGGCCTGCCGTGTGAGCGTCGAGCGAGGAGGTCGGCTCGTCGAGGATCACGAGATGCAGCGGCTCGCTGGTCAGCGTGAAGGCGCGCGCCACCTCGACCATCTGCCGCCTTCCGATCGAGAGATCACCGGCAATGTCGTCCGCCGCAATGCCGTGATCCGGAAAGATCTCATCGAGCTTGGCGCGGATGAGGTCGGCCGCCCTGCGCCGCCAGCCGAAACCGGCGAGCGATGGATGGTTGATGCGGGTGTTCTCGGCAACGCTGAGATTGGGACAGAGCGACAGCTCCTGGAACACGCAGCGTATGCCGAGCTCAAGCGCGCGCGCCACCGAATAGCTCGCCTCCTGATTGCCGCGCACCGCGATCTGCCCGCCATCCGGCCGCAGCGTGCCGGCCACCATGTGCATGAGCGTCGACTTGCCGGCGCCGTTGTGCCCGACCAGTCCGACGCATTCGCCGGCGCCGACATGGAAGTCGACGCCATTCAGGGCTCGAACGGCGCCGAAATGTTTTTCGGCGCCGTTCAGTCTGACGATATCAGCAATAGCCTGGAGCATCCTCAACTTTATCCGGTTGGCGATGCGGGCTGCAATGGGCCCACCGCTATTGCTTGATGTTGGCCTTGATGGCCGCGATGGCGTCTTCCTGGGTGTATTCGTGCGTGGCGACGCCGCCTTCCTTGATCTTCGGCAGCGCGGCTTCGAAATCGTCCTGGGTGAAGGCGAGATAGGGTACCAGCAGATCGTGCGGCACGTCCTTGCGGCCGTCGAGCACCTGCTGGGCCACCCAGAAGGCGAGCGTCGACACGCCGGGCGCGATCGAGGCCGACCAGGTCTGGTAGCCATCCTTCTCCTTCTGCTCCTTCCACCACTTCAACTCGTCCTGCCGGTTGCCCATGATGATGGTCGGCCGCGGCTTGCCTGCTGCGGCGAAGGCTTGCGCGGCGCCATAGCCGTCACCGCCCTGGTCGACGATCCCGACGACCTCCGGCAGCGACGGCAGGATGGTCGCCACCGCCTTCTGCGCCGTCGTCTGGTCCCAGTCGCCGGTCACCGAGCCGACGATCTTGAACTCGGGATGCGCGGCGACGCCTTCGAGGATACCGGCATGGATGGCATCGTCTATCGAGGTGCCGGCCAGCCCGCGGATTTCGAGCAGGTTGCCGCCCTTGGGCTGGAATTTCGCCATGTGCTCGACTTCCTGCTTGCCCATGTCCTTGAAGTCGACGACGACGCGATAGGCGCAGGGCTCGGTGACAGTGCCGTCGAAGGAGACGACGACGATGCCGGCATCGCAGGCCTGTTTGATGGCGCCGTTGAGCGCATCCGGCGAGGCGGCATTGATGACGATGGCGTCATAGCCCTGAAGGATCAGGTTCTGCACCTGCGCGGCCTGGGTCGGCACTTCCTTGTCGGCGGTGGTGAAGACATCCGCCGCGGCGACGACCTTGTCGTCGACCGCCTTCTTGGTGACGATGCCGTAGCTGTCGAGCATCGCCTGGCGCCAGGAATTGCCGGCATAGTTGTTGGAGAAGGCGATCTTCTTGCCGCTGGTGTCGGCAAGCGCGGTGCCTGAGGCCAGCATCGCCGCGAATGCACTCAATACGAGCAATTTCTTCATGTCAGTTCCTCCCGAGGTTGCTGTCTTAATGGATAGTGGTAGCGCGAATTCCCTGTTTTTTATCTATTGTCAGACAAATTTAGAGGAACCGCAAGCTGTCAACCCCAAAGCATTCAAGCCACTCGATCAACTTGCGGTGCGACGATTGAAAAGACGGCGACTCCTGGTCTAGGAACGCGGCAGGAGAGAGAATTTGATGGCAGTGACGCCGACCGTTGCTAAAGGCGCGCCTGGAATCCCGGCGCGATGGACGTCAAGCGCCAAAAGTGGCGTCGGCACCGCGCTTTCGGCAAAAAGCCCGCTCTGGTTCACCATCAGTCACGGCATTCTGAACGAGATCTATTATCCCCGCCTCGACAGCGCCTGCACGCGCGACCTCGGGCTGATCGTCACCGGCCCCGGCGGTTATTTTTCCGAAGAGAAACGCGACGCTGTCCATACCGTCGAACCGTTCGAGGACGGGGTTCCCGGCTACAGGCTGACCAACACCGCTTCCGATAGCGCCTACCGGATTGAGAAACGCATCGTTACGGATCCAAAACGACCTGTCCTGCTGCAGGAAACCAGTTTCACCGCGCTCAAGGGCGCAGCGGCCGATTACCGTGTCTACGCACTGCTGGCGCCGCATCTCGTCAACGCCGGCATGGGCGACACCGCCTGGATCGGCGACCACAAGGGGCAGCGCATTCTCTTCGCCACCGGACGCGGCGTCTCGCTCGCGCTCGCCTCCTCGCTGACCTGGGGTGCCTGCTCGGCCGGCTATGTCGGCTTTTCCGACGGCTGGCAGCACCTCCATGACCGCGGCGCGCTCGATCCTTCCTGCCAGGTGGCCGAAGATGGCAATGTCGCGCTGGCCGGTGAGATCGGCTTTGTGTCCGGTAGGAACACCGCCTTGCTGGCGCTCGGCTTCGGCGTTTCGCCGGAAGAAGCCGCCGACCTTGCCTTGGCAAGCCTGAAACAGGGTTTCGAGCCGGCTGCCAAAACCTATGCCGAAAACTGGCGAAGATTCCAGGCGGGACTGGAAAAGCTCGATCGCCAGGCCGCCTCCGGGCTGAACACCTACCGTGTCAGCAGCGCGGTGCTGGCAACGCATCTGTCGATCGCCAGGCCCGGCGCCGCCGTCGCCAGCCTGTCGATCCCCTGGGGATTCAACAAGGGTGACGACGATCTCGGCGGCTATCACCTCGTCTGGCCGCGCGACCTGGTCGAGACGGCGGGCGGCTTCCTGGCCGCCGGTGATGGCAAGCAGGCGCTGCAGATCCTCACCTATCTGCGCTCAATCCAGCAACCCGACGGCCACTGGCCGCAGAATGTCTGGTCGGACGGCACCGCCTATTGGCCGGGCATCCAGATGGACGAGTGCGCCTTTCCGCTGCTGCTTGCCGATACCCTGCGCCGCGCCGGCCATCTGCCGAAGTCGAAGCTTGCCGACTTCCTGCCGATGATCGAAAGCGCGGCCTCCTATGTCGTGCGCAACGGCCCGGTCACCGGTGAGGACCGCTGGGAAGAGGATGCCGGCTACAGCCCGTTCACGCTGGCCGTCGAGATCGCGGCGCTGCTTGCCGCAGCCGACATGCTCGATGTCCTCGGCAAAAATGAGCCGGCAAATTACCTGCGTGAAACCGCCGACTGCTGGAACGACCAGATCGAGCGCTGGACCTATGTGACCGGCACCGGGCTTTGCGCCAAGGAGGGCGTAGCGGGCTATTATGTCCGCATCGCGCCGCCGGACGACGCGGGCGCCGCCTCGCCCAGGGATGGCTACGTGCCGATCAAGAACCGCCCGCCGACCGACACCTACAAGCCGGCCGAGGCTATCGTCAGCCCCGATGCGCTGGCGCTGGTCCGTTTTGGTCTCAGAGCCGCGGACGATCCGCGCATCGTCAACACCGTCAGAGCCATCGATGCGCTTTTGCGCTGCGACCTGCCGCAAGGCCCGCTCTGGTACCGCTATACCGGCGACGGCTATGGCGAGCATGAGGACGGATCGCCTTTCGAAGGCACCGGCCAGGGCCGGCCGTGGCCGCTGCTTGCCGGCGAGCGCGCCCATTATGAGCTGGCCGCCGGCCGCAAGGACAAGGCGGCGCAACTGCTTGAGACCTTTGAACGCTCGGCGGGCGTGGGCGGCCTTCTGCCGGAGCAGGTCTGGGATCGCCCCGACATGCCGGAGCGCGAATTGCGTCTGGGTGCGCCGTCCGGCAGCGCCATGCCGCTGGTCTGGGCGCATGCCGAGCACATCAAGCTGTTGCGCTCGCTGCGCGACGGCGCGGTCTTCGACCTGCCGCCGCAGGGCGTCGAGCGTTACATCAAGGGCGGGACCGTTGCGCCGTTCAGGACGTGGCGTTTCAACAACAAGATCCGCTCCATTCCCGCCGGCAAGGCGCTGCGCGTCGAGCTCACGGCGCCTGGCGTCGTCCACTGGAGCAGCGACAAATGGCTGACGGTGCAGGATAGCAAGACCATCGAGAATGCCTTCGGCCTTCACATTGTCGACCTCGCCGTCGCCGGCCTGCAGCCGGGAACGGCAATCGTCTTCACTTTTTTCTGGCCCGATGCGATGCGTTGGGAGAATGTCGACTTCAGCGTCGGCATTGACGCGTCATGATCAAAGCTGGCCAGTAAATTCTTCTTTCCTCAAGCAATCGGGATGAAACCATGCAGATCGGAATGATGGGGCTGGGCCGGATGGGCGCCAATATGGTGCGGCGCCTGATGCGCGACGGCCATGAATGCGTCGTCTACGACATCAATTCGGCGAGCGTCGCCGGCATGGTCAAGGACGGCGCCGTGGGTGCCGCCTCGCTGGAAGAGTTCGTCGGCAAGCTTGCCAAGCCGCGCTGCGCCTGGCTGATGCTGCCGGCCGCGATCACCGGCAGGATCGTCGACCAGGTGGCGGCGCTGATGGAGCCGGGCGACATCATCATCGACGGCGGCAATTCCTACTATCACGACGCCGTCGACCAGGCGGCGAAGCTGGCGGTCAAGGGCATCAGCTTTGTCGATGTCGGCACCAGCGGCGGCGTCTGGGGCCTGGAGCGCGGCTACTGCCTGATGATCGGCGGCCCCGACGAGGCGGTGCAGCATCTCGATTCGGTCTTCGCCACGCTGGCGCCGGGCGCCGATGCCGGCGCCAATCCGCCCAAGGATGCCGGCACGGCGCCCTTCGGCTATCTGCATTGCGGCCCCAGCGGCGCCGGCCATTTCGTCAAGATGGTGCATAACGGCATCGAATATGGCGTCATGGCCGCCTACGCCGAAGGCATGAACATCCTGAAGTCGGCCAATGCCGGCAAACGCGATCGGACGGCGGACGCGGAAACCAGCCCGCTCGAAAGCCCGCAATATTATCAGTTCGACGTCGACTTGCCCGCCGTGGCCGAAGTCTGGCGGCATGGCAGCGTCATCGGCTCCTGGCTGCTCGATCTCACAGCCGGCGCGTTGAAGAGCGATCCGGCACTCGCCCAGTTCGGCGGCCGCGTTTCGGATTCCGGCGAAGGCCGCTGGACGCTGAAGGCCGCGATCGATACCGGCGTTCCGGCGCCGGTGCTGTCGTCGGCGCTGTTCGACCGCTTCTCCTCGCAGGGCGAATCCCAATTCGCCGACAAGCTTCTGTCCGCCATGCGCTATGCCTTCGGCGGCCATATCGAGAAGCCGAAGACCGGCGCGTGAGGGGAGGGAAGGCATGAGCCAGGAGAGGTCCGACACGCTGGTGCTTTTCGGAGCGACCGGCGACCTTGCGCACAAGAAGATTTTCCCGGCGCTCTACCAGATGGTTGCCAAGGGGACGCTGACTGAGCCGGTGATCGGCGTCGCCTTCGACCCCTGGGATCTTCCCAAATTGGTGGACCGCGCCCGCGACGGCATCGTCACCGCGCTGGGCGCCGTCGACGACAAGGTCTTTTCCAAGCTCGCTTCGCTGCTGCGCTATGTCAGCGGCGACTACCGCGACGGCGCAACCTTCGAGAAGCTGAGGACGGCGCTGGGTTCCGCGCAGCGGCCGCTGCACTACATGGCCGTCCCCCCGACCATGTTCGAGACTGTCGTGCAAGGGTTGGAGCAATCCGGCACCGCGCGCGGCGCGCGGCTGATGGTGGAAAAGCCGTTCGGCCACGATTTGCAGTCGGCGCGCTGGCTGAACCGGGTGCTGCATCTGGTGTTCGAGGAGCAGTCGATCTTCCGCATCGACCATTATCTTGGCAAGGAAGCGATCCAGAACCTGCTCTATTTCCGCTTCGCCAACTCCTTCCTCGAGCCGATCTGGAACCGCAATTTCGTCGAGAGCGTGCAGATCACCATGGCCGAGGATTTCGGCGTCGAGGGCCGCGGCCGCTTCTATGACGATGTCGGCTGCATCCGCGACGTGATCGAGAACCATCTGCTCAACATCCTTTTGCTTTTAGCCATGGAACCGCCGGTCGGCCGCTCGGCCGACGACCTGATCGACGAGAAGGTGCAGGTGCTGCGCGCAATCCGCACGCTGACCAGGGACGATGTCGTGCGCGGCCAGTTCGACGGCTATCTGGCCGAGCCGGGGGTCCGGCCGAACTCGCCGGTCGAGACCTTCGCCGCGGTGCGCTTCTTCGTCGACACCTGGCGCTGGCGGGACGTGCCCTTCTTCATCCGCGCCGGCAAGAACATGCCGGTGCACGCCACCGAGGTGATCGTGCGGCTGAAACGGCCGCCGCTCGACGTCTTCGACCCGATCAAGCCGCGCGACGCCAATTACGTGCGTTTCGGCATCGACCCGCAGGTGGCGATCTCGATCGGCGCCCAGCGCAAGATGGCCGGCGACGACATGATCGGCGAGCAGGTGGAATTGACCGCGCTCGACGACACCAAGGGCGACATGCCGCCCTATGAGCGTCTGATCGGCGACGCCATGAACGGCAATGGCCAGCTGTTCACACGCCAGGACGCGGCCGAGCTCGCCTGGCGCATCGTCGGACCGGTGCTCGGCGACACCATGGCGCCGGCAATCTATGCGCCCAGGACCTGGGGGCCGGCCGATGCCATGCACGGCTTCGGCCCGCCCGACGGCTGGATCAATCCGACGAAGTAGCTTTGGGGAGGACGGGATGGCGAAGGCAACAAGGAAGGCCGCGGCGGGCAGCGATCCGATCGTGCTCACCATCGATGTCGGCGGCTCGCATGTGAAAATCCTCACCAGCGCCGGAGGCGAGATGCGCCGCACCCCGTCCGGGCCGAACCTGACTCCCGAGCAGGTCGTCGCTTCGGTGAAGAAGCTTGCCGAGGGCCTGGACTACGACGTGATCTCGATGGGTTATCCCGGCCCCGTGAGCGACAACAAGCCGTCGCTTGATCCCTTCAATCTCGGCAAGGGCTGGAACGGCTACGATTTCACCGCCGCCTTCGGCAAGCCGGTGAAGCTCGTCAACGACGCGATGATGCAGGCGATCGGCAGCTATGACGGCGGCCGCATGCTCTTCCTCGGCCTCGGCACCGGCCTCGGCGCGGCGATGATCATCAAGAATGTCGGCCAGCCCATGGAGCTTGCCCATCTGCCCTACAAAAAGGGCGCCAGTTTCGAGGATTATGTCGGCGAGCGCGGCCTGGTAAAGCGCGGGAAGAGAAGGTGGCGCAAATACGTTTTCGACGTTGTCGACAGGCTTCGCGCCGCCTTGCAACCGGACTATGTCGTGATTGGCGGCGGCAATGTCGACAAGCTCGATGAATTGCCTGAAAAATCCAGGCGCGGCGACAACACTCGCGCATTCGAGGGCGGATTTCGACTTTGGCGCGACAAGGCACTGATCGTCTGATATTGTTACATTTCAGTATAATTGTTCAAAATAGCGTGTAAATGCACGACAGATCATTGCGTCGCGCAGATTTGCCGACTAGGAATTCGCCGGCCTGCGGCGCCAAGCACCTTTTTCGGATTCGCAAAACAACGCTCGCAGCGCTTTGACATTACACACCGCGTTTTTCGCGGCCTTGCGGCACAAATGGAGGGACTACGTGGACGAGGACACCAGCACAGTCGACCTGCTCGAGCTCACCGCTCACATCGTATCGGCTTATGTCGCGAAAAACCGCCTGCCCGCCTCGGGCCTGGGCGAGCTGATCGCCAGCGTCGCCTCATCGATCGGCGGGATCAGCCAGCCGGCGCAGCCAGCCGCCCCCCCGCCTGTTCCCGCCGTCAATCCCAAACGCTCGGTGACTCCGGACTACATCATCTGTCTCGAGGACGGGAAGAAGTTCAAATCGCTGAAGCGTCATATCGGCGTGCATTTCGGCCTGAGCCCGGAGGCTTACCGGACCAAATGGGGCCTCCCCGCGGACTATCCGATGGTCGCCCCGAACTATGCGGCGTCGCGCTCGCAACTCGCCAAGTCGATCGGCCTTGGCCGCAAGGCGGAACCAGAACCGGTGAAGCCCGCCAGGGGTAGGAAGGCCAAGGCTCCGGCCTGAGACGGCATCCGCCTGTACCTTTGCGAAGCCTGCCGAGGAATCCGCCTTGGCAGGCTTCCTGCTTTTGTGGCTTGGATACCGCCGGAACTTGGGGGAAATGGCCGTGAACTACGCCAGGATGGTGATCGAGAAGGAAGCGCCGGAAGAATACGGCTACGACCGCATCCGCTACAACCTCTCGGAAAGCTCGATCGCCGACCAGAAGCTCTCCGACATCGGTCTCGCGCTGCCCGACCTCACGCTGTTCTACGGCGAGCATCGCGGCGACAAGGAGTTGCGCGCGCTGATCGCAGCGCAGGATGAAGGCCTTTCTCCCAACGATGTGCTGGTGACAGCGGGCGCGGCCGGCGCGTTGTTCATCATCGCCACCGCGCTGCTGTCGGCCGGCGACCATCTCGTGGTCGTGCGGCCGAACTACGCCACCAACATCGAGACGCCGAAAGCGATCGGCTGCGCCATCTCCTATGTCGATCTCGATTTCGACCAGGGTTTTGCCGTCGACATCGAACGCGTCAAGGCAGGGATGCGGCAGAACACCAGGCTGATCAGCGTCACCTGCCCGCACAACCCGACCGGCACGATGATGACGCGCGGCGACCTCGACGCGCTGATCGCGCTTGCCGAGAGACACCGCTGCCGGCTTCTTGTCGACGAGACCTATCGCGACCTTTCCTACGGCACGCGCTTGCCTTCGGCGGCCTCGCTCAGTCCCGGCGCCATCAGCGTCTGCTCGCTGTCCAAGGCCTTCGGCATTCCGGGCATCCGCGTCGGCTGGCTGGTGACGCGGGATCCGGAACTGCAGGAGACATTCCTGGCCGCCAAGGAACAGATCGGCATTTGCGGCAGCGTCATCGACGAAGCGATCGCCCGCACCATGCTTGAGCGCCGCGACGTCTTCCTGGCGTCGCTGCTGCCGGAAATGGCCAGGCGCCGCGACATCGTCCAGACCTGGATCGACGGCGAGCCGATGGTCGACTGGGTGCGGCCGCAAGGCGGCGTGGTCGGCTTCCCGCGGCTCAACGTCGATGCCGGCTTCGACCTCGACAACTTCTACAGCCGGCTACGGGAGAAACACGGCACCTATGTCGGTCCCGGCCACTGGTTCGAGATGCCGAAACGCTTCTTCCGCATCGGCTTCGGCTGGCCGAAGGAAGCGGAATTGCGCGGCGGGCTCGAAGCCGTCTCCGCCGCGCTGCGGGACTGAACCTCTCATCCAAACCGAAATTTTCGATTTTCTTTGATCCAGCGTGGATTTTTTGCACGCAAGGCGGGACGAACTGGGCTAAAGGGTTCCGGCCGGACCAGCGCCCACCGTGGAAGTGCCCCGCCGGCCGTTGTCGCAACGGGGCCTCAGATCATGATCGTCGAAGCAACTTCACCCGACCAGCGCTACGCCGCGTTCCGGCACCGGCCGTTCCTCAGCTATTGGACGGCGCGCTTCCTCACCACTTTCGCCACCATGATCGTGTCGGTCGCCGTCGGCTGGCAGGTCTATGACCTGACGCGCGATCCCTTCGACCTCGGCATTGTCGGCATCGTCCAGTTCCTGCCCTCGCTGCTCCTGGTGCTGGTCACCGGCGTCGTCGCCGACCGCTTCGGCCGCCGGCTGATCATGACCTTGTCGACGCTGATCGAGGCCGGCTGCGCGTTGGGCCTGCTCCTTTTGACGCTGCGCGGTCTGACCAGCCCGCTGCCGATCTTCATGGTGCTGGTGATGTTCGGCATCGCCCGCGCCTTCTACGGACCGGCCTCGTCCTCGCTGTTCGCCAATCTCGTGCCGCAGCAGGATTTCGCCAACGCGATCGCCTGGAACTCGTCGGCCTGGCAGACGGCGACCATCGTCGGCCCGGTCGCCGGCGGCCTGCTCTACGGCGTTTCGGCCGAAGTGGCTTATGCCACCGCGGCCATCCTGATGCTCGCCGCCGCATTGCTGATCTACACCATTCCGAAGCCCGCCCAGCAGACGGCCACCGACAAGCCGACGATGCAGACGCTGTTTGCCGGCTTTGGCTATATCTGGGGCGAGAAGATCGTGCTCGGCGCGATCTCGCTCGACCTGTTCGCCGTGCTTCTGTCCGGTGCCTCGGCGCTGCTGCCGGTCTATGCGCGCGACATACTGCAGCTTGGCCCCTGGGGTCTTGGGCTATTGCGCTCCGCGCCCGGCATCGGCGCCATCTGCGTTGCAATCTGGCTTGCCGGCCATCCGATCCGCGACCATGCCGGCAAGATCATGCTGGGCTTCGTCGCCCTGTTCGGCGCCTTCACGGTGCTATTCGGCATCTCGACCATCACCTGGCTGTCGATCGTGGCACTCGCCCTGCTCGGCGCCACCGACATGTTCAGCGTCTATATCCGCGAGACGCTGATCCAGCTCTGGACCCCGGACGAGGTGCGCGGCCGCGTCAATGCCGTCAACCAGGTCTTCGTCGGCGCCTCCAACGAGGTCGGCGAATTCCGCGCCGGCACCATGGCGGCGCTGATCGGCACCGTGCCGGCGGTGGTCATCGGCGGCATCGGCGCCGTCGCGGTCGCAGGATTGTGGGCCTGGCTGTTCCCGGCGCTGCGGCGGGTGAGGCATTTGAACAGCCGGAACTGATCGAGTTCTGGATCTAAGCCGCTGATCTTGCGCTCGGGCCAATCACACTACGCCATCGACCAATGAGACAGGGTCGGGAGCAGACTTACTCCGAAAAGCTCACGCTGACGCCGCGCTGCCGAAAATAGGCCTGCATCAACTTGCGGCCGGAGCGGTTCTTCTGCACCAATCTGGCCGGATCGAACACCGCCTGTTTTTTCCCCTCTCGTGCCAGCGCGGCCTTGAGTGTCGCGATATGTGCATCGATGTCGGCATTGTCGGCTCGGAGTGAGGCATAGATATTTTCGGTCGCCTCGGCCACGGTCGGTTCGTTCACAGGTGTCGTCCTTTTGATTGATCGGGCGGCGCCTTAGCACAGATTCGCGGCTGCGCCGATACCGACGGGAGCGTCATTGCGAAGCGCACGTGCGCGAAGACCGACCTGCGGGCCTACCTGTTCCCGGCGCTGCGACAGGTGCGGCAGCTCAAATTGGTTTCGCCGTGACTGCCGGCACGGCGCACGCTACTGTGTCGCCATGGATCAAGGGCAAGCCAGAAGCGTCTATGTGACCGGCCGACGTCACATGTTTTGGACGATTATCGCAATGTTCGCGATCATCTGGGGAATCCCGCTCATACTCAGTGCGCTCGGTGCACCGTCACAAGTTATGTTCGCGGTAGTAGTGCCACTAGCCTTGGCGTGGGTCTTGATAGGCGGCATTCGTTCTTTTCTGATCACCTGCCCGACCTGCGGAAAGTCTTTGCTTATGCGAGGCTTTGTGGTTGTGCCATGGCCTGCGAAGCAGTGCAGTAGGTGCGGGAGCGATCTCACCAAAACCTCGCGCTGATTGTGCTTCGGCGACTGGTCAATTGGCGCTGGGCGAGAGGGTTGATTCAAGTCGTATGATGTCCTGATCGGGCTGCCCGAGCGCTCCGTCGGATGCCTTGCCTGCAGACAAGGACTACGATGCTGGCGGATCCGCGCTGAAGCGCCACCATCAGATACTGGCTCGATGGCAGCTCCCGGATTGGGCTGGTCTATACGCGCATAGCTTCAATGACCGCCCGCAGTCCCGCCGACAAGTTTCTCCGGCTTGGATAGTAGAGGTAGAGCCAATCCTCCGGTTGGCACCAGTCGTCGAGGCATTGGATGAGGCTGCCGTCAGTTAAGGCCGACTGTGCGCGCTGTTCCCACACATAGCCGAGACCCGCGCCCGCCCTTGCCGCCTGGACGATCAGCTCATGATCGTCCAGAGAGATTGGACCAGCAGGCCAGTAGTCGATGCTCACACTACCCTTTCGGAACCCCCAGGCATATCGGTTGCCATTCGGATACATGTTCTGAATCCCGACATGGTCGTCCTTAAGGTCGTGCGGTGTTTGAGGCACGGGGCGCTCGGCGAAGTAGGCGGGCGAGCCTATAACGATCAGTCGAAGCCTTGGCTTGATCCGCACTGCCACCATGCCCTCTCGCAAGCTCTCTCCCAAGCGGATGCCGGCATCGAATCCCGCTTCGGCAATGTCGACGAGCCTGTCGGTAGCGACGACCTCGATCTCAAGATTGCGGTTGGCAGCCGTCAGAGGCTGCAGGATCGGGCCGACAACGAATGGCGCAATGGAGTTGGGAACGTTCAGCCGTACTTTGCCAAAAGGGGTGTCGCGGAACTGATTGAGGCCATCGACTGCCAAGCCGATCCCGTCGAAGGCCGGCGACAATTGCTGGTGCAGGCGGCCGCCCGCATCGGTCAGTGATACACTTCTTGTGGTCCGATTGAGCAAGCGAACGCCGATCCGCTCCTCGAGATTGCTGACGGCGTGACTGAGAGCCGAGGCGGTGACTCCGCGTTCCTCGCCCGCTTTCCGGAAGCTGCGGTGCCGCGCCACCGCATCAAAGGCGGCAAGTTCGGCCAGTTCGGTCACCCTCATTGTTGAATCACACTCAGCATTGTTTCGAATATTCTCAAGCTAATCAGAAGAACGGAGCGGCGCCAATATCTCATCACCCCGCAGGCAATCCCGCAGGCGGCACAATTCGAGGAGCCAAAATGGCCAACTTCGCCCTTCCCACCCGCAACACCAACTCCGCCTTTGCCGACATGCGCGGGCACCATGTAGCGTTGCGTGTCAGGGACCTTGCTGTCGCCAAGACCTGGTATGTCGAGAAGCTCGATTTCCGCGTCGTGCATGAATGGCCCTTTGCCGACGAGCAGCTCGCTTATCTCGCCCCCGCGAACGATGATAACTTCATGATTGAGCTGCTCGGTGGCGGCGATCCGCTCCCGATCGACGCGCCGGCCTATACCGACCTGGGGGATAGTCTCCGTTATGCCGGTTACCATCACTTCTGCATCAACGTTGCCGACATCGGTGCAAGTGTTGCAGAGCTCAGGGCACGCGGGGTGACTATCGTAGCCGAGCCCTTCGAGCTCGACGCGATCGGCCGCAAGCTCGCCTTCTTCGCAGACCCGTTCGGCAACCTCATCGAACTGGCCGAAATCATAGCCTGAGGCGGCGCTGATCAGGGACGGCCAGCTTTGACCGTCCCCGACGCCGATTTCAAAAGAAAGCCCGCGATGACCGGGACATTGGCTCGTCACCGGGGCGAGCGGTCTGCCAAGGTGGCGGCGTAGCATTAAAGCGCGTCGCGTCGAAACGGATTCAGGCGACGCGCTTTAAGTCTCTGTTTTGATGCATGTCGTCTTCCCAAAACCGCTGCGCACTTTTGGACGACATGCATTAGATGGTCCCAACCGCGTGGCGTACATCCGAGATAGTCCACTCGACGGTGCGGTGGTCGATGGTGCCATGGACGGGAGAGTGGGCCATTGCCGTCATGATCCCGGAAGCCGAACGATGCCCATCATCGGCCGTTTGCCAAAAGACGATGTCGATGATTGCACCATCTTCTCGTTCGCAGATGCGGCGCCCCATGAAGCCGGGCTGCCGCCGAATCCACTCATCGATATCCGAATTTGCCGCGATAAAGTCGGCGACGGTCAGTCCGCTTCGGAGGTGGAGTGTGGTAATTTCGATTGCAGCCGACACGGGCAAGTTCCTTCCGTCTCCTAGAGGATATAGCCGCCAGCGACTTCAACCGTTTGGCCATTGAGGTATCGCCACTCGTCCGCAAGAAGGCTCGCCATCGCTTCCCCGATGTCATCGGGTTCGCCGACGCGGCCAACGGCGATTTGCTCGGCAAGCAGCGCCTCGAATTCATCGTTAAGTCCACCTGCAAGGTCGGTGCGGATGACGCCGGGCGCGATGGCGTTGGCACGAATGCGCCTGTCTGCGAACTCCTTGGCCATATAACGCGTCAGGGCTTCGACACCGCTCTTGAACACGGCATAGGGGGCAACTCCGGCGGTTGCTACGCGCACCGTTGCGCTTGAAAGATTGAGGATGTGGCCACCTGCGGCCATCATCGACAGCAGGGCCTGCGTCAAGAAGAACGGGGCTTTCAGATGAACCTTGAACAGCCCGTCGAACTCGGCTTCGGTCACCGAGACGATGGGATTGAAGAGCCCGAAACCCGCATTATTCACCAGGTAGTCGAAGGTGCTTCTCTCCCAGGTAGCGCCAAGGACTTCGTTCACGCTCGCGCGGAAGCCAGGAAAGCTGGAGATGTCGCTCACATCGAGCGGGAGCGCGACGGCCGCGCCGCCCTGTTCCTTGATACACTGGCGGCCACGTCACCAGCTGCCTCCGGGCTGCTGTTGTAAGTCAAGATGACGCCCATGCCGCGACGCGCGCATGCCCGCGCGGCGCTGGCGCCGATGCCGCGGCTGCCGCCGGTGATAACAACGATCTTCATAGCTCTGTCCTCGATAGGGAATGACCGAGGGATAGGCCGGCGAGCGGGACAGCGCCGACCTGATCTTGCCAATAGTTTGCCTAATCCTGCTTTTCAGTTTTCTGGCCCGCCTCATTGTGCCACATAGCGGATATGCAGCAGCAGATGGCAGAACTCGTCCGTTTGGCATCGCGGGCGCAGAACCGGCGAACGGAGACCGGCATCCCGCGCGTCGCCATGGTGCACGGCGCTGTTCCCGAACACGAGCTCTCGACCGTCTACGAGCCGATGATCAACCTTATCCTGCGCGGCAGCAAGACCATGACGGTGGGCAACCGAAAGCTACACTATGATCCGGCGACGTATTTCGTCATGTCAATTGGTCTGCCGGCAGTGGGCACGGTGCATCCAACGTCATCTGGCGAGCCCTATCTTGCTGTCAGCCTCACTCTTGACCTTGGTGCGCTCGCGCCGCTGCTGGTCGATATGCCACCAAGGCATGACGGCACACACTATGATAGCGGCTTCTCGGTCGCGGCAACGACGCTCGAACTGCTCGATGCCTGGGTGCGGATGCTCCGGCTGCTGAACAAGCCGGACGAGATCGGAGCATTGGCTCCGGCCTATGAGCGGGAGATTCTCTTTCGTGTAGCGCAGGGGCCGCTCGGCTGGATGCTGCGCGACATCGCAACGCCTGACACATCCCTCACCCGCGTCAATCTTGCCATAGGGTGGATCCGGAGCAATTTCGACAAGCCGCTTAGGGTCGAGGCCCTTGCTGCCATGGCGGCATTAAGCGTTTCTGCTTTCCACCGCCACTTCAAGGCGGTCACCGCTCTAAGTCCGCTCCAATACCAGAAGCGCATTCGCCTGCTCCGCGCGCGCTCGCAGCTCATCGCGGGCGCCGGCAACGCCACTTCGGTGGCGTTCGAGGTGGGCTATCAGAGCCTGGCTCAGTTCTGCCGCGAATATACTCGGCTCTTTGGTCTTCCGCCCTCACGTGACGTTGCCATGGTCACGGACGTTATGCGGGGACGGAGAGTTGCCTAAATTAGAACGGATGTCCGCTTCTGGGCTCGAGGGGCCTCAGCGAAGTGGCGTCTGACGTCGGCTTCCAGGAAGCCAAATGCGCTTCTCAACGACCAATAACCGGGTTCGACCTTATCCCGCAGCCGGCTTGCCGAAAATCAGCCCCAAAAACTCACCCAGCCAGCGCTTGAGGTGCATGTCCCAGATCAGCCGGCCGCCGAGATGGTCGCGGCCGGGCTGGGCGCCGGGCAACTCGAAGCGATGCGCGCCGCGCACCACCCAGCGCTGCATCATCACCCGGGTCAGCTCGCCATGGAACTGGATACCCCAGGCATTGTCGCCATAGCGGAAGGCCTGGTTGGGATAGGTTTCCGCCGTCGCCAGCAGCGTCGCTTCCTTGGGCAGCGAAAAGCCCTCGCGGTGGAACTGGTAGACCATCTCCGGCCAGTGCATCAGCTTCCTGCCGGCCTCGGTCGCCTTCAGCGGATACCAGCCGATCTCGACCAGCCCGTCGCCATGGCCCTCGACCTTGCCGCCGAGATGATTGGCCAGCATCTGCGCGCCGAGGCAGATGCCGAGAAAGGGTCGGTTCTCCTTGAGCGGGATTTCCAGCCAGTCGGTCTCGCGGCGGACGAATTCGTCCTCGTCATTGGCGCTCATCGGCCCGCCGAACATCACCGCGCCGGCATGATCGTCCAGCGTGCAGGGCAACTCCTCGCCCAATGGCGGGCGGCGGATGTCGAGATCGAAACCTTCTTCCAGAAGCATATGGCCGACGCGACCGGGGCTCGAATTCTCCTGATGCAGCACGATCAGGATTTTTGGTCTCGGCCTCGGTCTGGGTGGCATGGAAGGCGAAGGGTCCTGTTATTCGTCGCTCGATTGGCCCCGCGCGCCGGGCACCTCGGCCGCCGCCTTGCGGCGCGCCTCGATGCGGTCGCGACGCTCGACGCCGATCAGTTCGGCGACCCGCCAGACAGTGTTGTCCTCGAGCTCGTCCAGCTCGCCATCGGCATAGACGATTTCCCACATCAGGCCAATGAAGGCCTTGCGCGCCTCGGCGTCGAGATCGCGCTTGAGCACGCTGGTGAAGGCGTAGAGGTCGATCGCCTCATTGTCGGCACGCTCGCCGGCCGCGGCCAGCGCACAGAGCTCCTCGCCGCTCACCGAATAGGTCTCGGCCAGGATCTGCTTGAACCGCTCCCATTCGACATCCTGGCGCACGCCGTCGGCGTTCATCACATGGTAGAGCAGCGCGGAGGCCGCCACGCGCGGATCGTCGGCGCTCGGCCTGGCCTCGCCGCCAGCCGGCAGATCCCTCAGGAAGGACAATACGCGCTCGAACATCGATACCTTTTCCCTGTCCATCAAGTCTTTCCTGTCAGTCAAGTCCGGGCCTCAAAACAAACGAAACCGGCGCGGCGATTTTTCCGCTTCCTCTTCCGGCGCGACCCCCGGATCGTCCGGCAAAGGCGGCAGATCCGAACCTTGCCCGCTTGCTTCCGCCTCGCCGGCCGGTTCGGCAGCCGCCGCGTCCTTCTCGCCGCCATTCGGGCGAGCCGGCGCCGGCTTCTCCGCCGGGATATCGGATGCGATGTCGATGGCCTTTTCCTCGACCGCTGGCGTGGCGGCGATCGCCGGCACCGCGGCGTCGGAGTCACTCTCGATCAGTTGGCCAAGCCGCTCCATCGGCGCACGCCAGGTGAAGGCGTCGAGCTTGCCGGTGATCGGCGACACCGGCACCCAGCGCTCGGAGATGACGCCGTCCGCCACCCAGGCCGGATCGCGCGGCGCGCGCACCGCCTTCGACAGCAGCTGCCGCACCTTGCCCTGATTGCCGGTCTCGGCTTCCTCGATGTCGGCGAGCAGCAGATAGGCGCCCTCGCGGCGATCCATGCGGATCGCGGCCTCCGCCTCGCGCCGGGCGGTGGCGAAATCCTGCGCGTCGAGCGCCGCGCGCGCCACGGCCATGGACGACTCGGCGTGGTTCTTCTTCAATTCCTGCAGCTTCTTCGCCCGGTTGAGGCGGTCGAGCACGGCATCGCCCGGCCTTGCATGCGTATAGAGCTCGGCGATATCGGGATGCGGCTCGGCCTTCCAGGCCGCCTCCAGGATCCTGGAGCCCTTGCGCACATCGTTTTGCCGGAAAACCATATCGGCGGCGATGACCGCCGCCGGCGCGAAATCGGGCACCAGCTTGTTGGCTTCGAGCGCCGCGGTGCGGGCCGCGTTCGGATCGCTGCCGACCAGCGCCTGCGCCTTGGCGGTGAGCAGCACGGCGCGACGGCGGTTGGCGGCATCGCGCTCGATCTGCCGTGTCGATTTCTGTGCCTCGACCAGCTTCAGCGCGCCGTCCCAGTCGCCGCGTTCGGTCAGCTCCTCGAGCGTCGATTCCGCCGCCCAGGCAAGCTGCGGCGCCACCGCCGCCGCACGGCCGGCATAGTGGCGCGCGGCGTTGCGGTCGCCGAGGCGCTCTGCCTCCAGATAGAGGCCGCGCAGGCCGAGCAGCCGCATTTCCGGATCGTCGAGCATGCGCTCGAATTTCTCGCGTGCGCCTTCATGGTCGCCTTCGAGCAACGAGGCCTGCGCGTCGAGCAGGTTGATCAGCGGCTCCTGGTCGGAGCTGATCAGCTTGGCCGCCTCCTTGGTCTTCTTGCGCGCCAGCGCGCCGTCGCCGGCACCGGCTGCGATCATGCCCGTCGACAGCGCCTGATAGCCGCGGTCGCGGCGGCGCACCCGGAAATAGCGCGAGATGGTGTAGGGACTGTTCCACACCGACTTGACCAGCCACCAGACGATCATCACCGCCGCGACCACGGCGACGATCGCCACCGCCGCCACCATCAGCGTGACCTGGTACTGGTAGCCGTTGAAGGTGACGAGCATCTCGCCCGGACGATCGGCGAGCCAGGCAAAGCCCAGCCCGAGCCCGAAGACGGCGGCGAGGAAGACGAGGATGCGGATCATCTTGTGGTCCTCACGCCTTCGTCGCGCCGGCAATCAGCGCTTCGAGCTGCTTTTCGACCTCCAGCCGCGCCTTCAGTTTGCCGGCAAAATCTGCGCCGGCCGCCTTCGCCGCGTCCGGCAGCGTGTCATATTCGCTGAGCGCCTTGGCGTAGTCGCCCTGGTTGACCGCCACTTCGATGCGCGCCACGGTTTCGGGCGCTCCCTTGCCCTCGACGGCGCCGACCGGCCGCACCTTGACCAGCGTCTCCGCGCTCGACACCAGGCTCTGGAAGAACCCGGCGTTCTGGTCGACAGGCGTCGCCGCCTCGACCATGGCATTGGCAGCGGCATCGACCTCCGAAGCGATGGTGGCGCGGGTCGGCACACCCTTGTCGGCATAGGACCGCAGCGCCGCGAGCTCGGGCGCATCCGGCGCGATCGCCGCGAACGTATCGAGCTCGGTGGCAAACGGCGCGCCGCGATCGAGCGCCGCCTTCAGCGCCGACGCGGCGATCGCCAGCGCGATCTTGGGCTGCGAGGCCTGTGCCTCGACCTTGCCGGAGAGTTGCGACACGGATTGCTCCAGCGCCGCGACCCGGCCGTCCTCGGCCTTGGCCGCGTCGCCGGACGACTTCACCAGCGCGTCGAGCCCGGCCAGCTTCTCGTTGAGCGGACCGAGATCGACGGGCGCCGCGCTTCCGTTCTTCCGCAGGTCGGCAACAGCCATCTCGATCTGGCCGACCTTGTCGCCGAGCGCCTTGAGCGCCGTGCCGTCGCCGCCTTGCCCGGCCGAGGATTTCAGCGCCGCGACATCGGCTTTGACCTGCGCTAGCGCCGACGAAATACTATCGACCTTGGCGGAAGCGCCGCCGCCGGCGTCGCCGCTTTCCTTCAGCGCCGCGATCTCGCTCTTCAGCGAAGCGATCTCGCCATTGACGCCGTCGAGCGACCCGCCGCCCGGTCCTGCGGATCCGATCAGGCCGACCGCCTGCAGCAGGCCGGCGCCGGCAAGCGCGATCACACCGCCGACGACGCCGGCGGCGATGGCGTTGACGCCGGTTCTCCGCGATGGCTGCGGCACGCGATCATCGCTCCACGTCTCGCTTGACTTTGATGTCGAGGCGCCGGCGGTGGCCGCGGATGCGTCCTCGAAATTGTAGTCGAAGCCCTTGGGTTGGCTTTTCGGTGCATCCGAACCGCTCGGATACGGCGCTTCAGCTTCGTCCTTGCTGTTGGCCTCGGGCTTGTCCGCCGCGGCCTGTGCGGCGTCGCTGTGCTCCCACGGCTCGATATCGGCCTGCTCGGCATGGATCGGCTCTTCCGGAGCTTCCGGCTGCGAAGCGGCGGCGGCCTCTTCCGCCTTCGCCTCATCGGTCTGCCCGGCATTGGCCTCGGCCTTATCGGCGTCGGCCTTGGCGGCATCCTCGTCGGCGATTCGCGAGACGGCGCCGGGCTCGAGTTCGATGGTCACCGGCTCGCGCCGGGTCTTCGAATGTCGCATCTTCGGCGTCTTCACCATGCTTGGGCTCCGCGAACTGGCTTGAGGATGGTTCTAAGGGTCCAGGGGATGCTCTAGCACATCACCAAGCGGTGAAAAGGGGCGGTGTGATGACGCGGCTCAGCCGGGCAGCGACAAAAGCGCCAGCAACGCATCTTCCTCGGGCCGCGAGGCGATGCGGATCGTTTGACGGACAACCCTATCCAGCGGCTCGGCGACACGCGCCGAGAGTGCCAAAAATTCCGTTCTTTCAAAGAGATGCCGCAGGGCTGGCCGCGCAATCAGGCTGACCAGCGCCGCGCTGGCCTTGGCTGAATAGAGCAGCGCTGCCTCGACCGGCAGGCCCGACAAGCGGGCCAGCACGTCGGCATCGTCATAGTCGATCCCTGTTGTGTCGTAGGTCTCGACCGCCTGGACTTGCACGCCCGCCATCGCCAGCCGCCGCTCGAACATCGCAAAGCGAAAGCGGCCGCACAAATAGACGATGGCCTTGCCGGCAAGGCCGCCGGCGATGACGTCAGCCAGCGCTTCGGCATCGCCCGGACCTTCTATGACGGATAGAAATCCCGCCGCGTGGCAGGCCTCGGCCGTCCTTTTTCCAACCGCATGGCAAGGCAGGCCCGCAAGCGCCGCGATCAACGCCTTCGACGCATGCCGGACTGCATTGGCGCTGGTGACGGCGACCGCGATGATATCGGCGCCGATAGTCGCCTCGGCGGGCAATGCGCTCGTCTCGGTCAGCGGCAGCAGTATCGGCTGAAATCCCTGGTCTTCGAGGCGTCGTGCCGTGCGCAACGCGCCAGGCTCCGGCCTCGTCACCAGGACGCGGACCATGTCAGGCCCATCCGTCGAAGAACTTCGCGCCGGCCCTGGCGCGAACCGTTCGCGCGGCATCCATGCCTATTTCCGTCGCATCCGCGGCCTCGCCTTCCAGCCGGACTTCGTGCGATTCCGTGCCGTCGGGCGAGATGATCAGCCCGGCAAAGGAGAGTTTCTCGCCCGATACCGTCGCATGGCCGGCGATCGGCGTGCGGCACGAGCCGTCGAGCGCCGCGAGGAAGGCGCGCTCGCAGGCCAGGGCCTGGCCGGTCGGCACGTCATGGATCGCCGCAAGCATTTTCTCGACATCGCGGTCGCCGACACGCGATTCGATGCCGATCGCGCCTTGCCCCGGCGCCGGCGGAAAATCCTCCAGCGGCATCAGGTCCGTGATGACATTTTCGAGCCCGAGCCGCTTCAGCCCGGCATAGGCGAGGATGGTGCCCTCGGCGATCCCTTCATCCAGCTTGCGCAGCCTCGTCTGCACATTGCCGCGGAACATCACCACCTCCAAATCCGGCCGCATCCGGCGGATCAGCGCCTGGCGGCGCAGCGATGAGGATCCGACCGTCGCGCCATGCGGCAGGTCGGCGATCCGCTTCACCCGCTTGCCGATGAAAGCGTCGCGCGCGTCCTCGCGCGGCAGGAAAGTGAAAAGCTCCAGCCCGTCGGGGAGCACCGTCGGCATGTCCTTCGACGAATGCACGGCGATGTCGATGCGGCCGTCGAGCAGCGCCTCCTCGATTTCCTTGGTGAACAGGCCCTTGCCGCCGGCTTCCGACAGCGGCCGGTCCTGGATGCGATCGCCGCTGGTCGAGATGGGCATGACTTCGAACGCCTGCTCGGGCAGGCCATGCGCCTGCATGAGCCGCGCCCGCGTCTCATGCGCCTGGGCGAGCGC
The DNA here is from genome assembly GCF_033977145.1 of Mesorhizobium montanum. Classification (NCBI taxonomy): domain Bacteria; kingdom Pseudomonadati; phylum Pseudomonadota; class Alphaproteobacteria; order Hyphomicrobiales; family Phyllobacteriaceae; genus Mesorhizobium; species Mesorhizobium montanum. The sequence continues at coordinate 260,978 of NZ_JAVIJF010000007.1, forward strand.
CAGCGGGCTGCCGCGTGTTCCGATTTTCAAAGTTTGCATGGCGCGCGGTCCGTGATAACCCCCGGCACATGAGTTCTGCCGAGATTCAGGTTAGGCCGAGCCGAAAATGATGGGTTCTGAGAACCGGAGCGGAGCGTACTTGAAGTACGTGAGCACCGGAAGCGCAGGAACCCGCCACTTGCAGGCCGGCATCACCTGAATATCGACAGACCTCCGGCGACACAATCTTCATGGACAGCGACCAATTGATCCGCGTTCTGGGCATTGAGACGAGTTGCGACGAGACGGCGGCCAGCGTGGTGGCGCTGGACGGCGGCTCCGCGCCCCAAATCCTGTCGAACGTGGTCCTGAGCCAGATCGAGGAGCATGCCGCCTTTGGCGGCGTCGTGCCCGAGATTGCCGCGCGTGCCCATGTCGAGGCGTTGGACGGCATCGTCGAGGCGGCGCTTGCGGATTCGGCCGTGTCGCTGGACGAAATCGACGCGATCGCCGCGACGGCCGGCCCTGGCCTGGTCGGCGGGCTGATCGTCGGGTTGATGACCGCCAAGGCGATCGCCGCCGCCGCCAACAAGCCGCTGATCGCCATCAATCACCTCGAAGGCCACGCGCTGACCGCGCGGCTGACCGACGGTCTCGACTTCCCCTATCTTCTGCTGCTCGTCTCGGGCGGCCACACCCAGATCGTGGCGGTGCGCGGCGTCGGCGATTACCAGCGCTGGGCGACCACCATCGACGACGCGCTCGGCGAAGCCTTCGACAAGACGGCCAAGATGCTCGGCCTGCCCTATCCGGGCGGCCCGAATGTCGAGAAGGCCGCAGCCAGCGGCGATGCGAGCCGCTTTGCCTTCCCGCGCCCGATGAAAGGCTCGACGCAGCCGGATTTTTCCTTCTCCGGCCTTAAGACGGCGGTGCGCCAGGCGGCGACGGCGATTGCGCCGCTGAGCGACCGGGACGTCGCCGACATCTGCGCTTCCTTCCAGGCTGCGGTGGCCGACGCACTGGGCGACCGTATCGGCCGCGCCCTTGCCCGCTTCCGCCGGGAATTCTCCGACCAGGCAAAGCCGGCGCTGGTCGTCGCCGGCGGCGTTGCCGCCAACCGCACGATCAAGGCAACGCTTGAAGCGCTTTGTTCCCAAGCCGGCTTCGTATTTGTCGCGCCGCCGCAAAAACTCTGCACAGACAACGCCGCGATGATCGCCTGGGCCGGCATCGAGCGCCTGCGCGCCGGCATCGCCGGCGAAAACGCCGCCGACTTCGTGCCGCGTTCGCGCTGGCCGCTCGACAGCGTTTCCACGCCCTTGGTCGGCTCGGGCCGGCGCGGTGCCAAGGCATGACCGAGGTGGTCACGAGCGGTGTGCAGCCCAAAATGCCAAGCGGCTGGCGCGTCGCGGTGCTGGGCGGCGGCGCCTGGGGCACGGCGCTGGCGCTCGCCATGCTCCGCGCCGGCCATTTTGTCCGCCTCTATGCGCGCGATCCTGAGACCGTCGCCGCGATCGACCGCGGCGAAAACCCGCGCTATCTGCCCGGCATCGCGATCGAGCCCGGTATCGTCGCCACCAGCGACATCGCCGCGGCGCTCGGCGGTGCCGACTGCGTGCTGGCGGTGACGCCGGCGCAGTCGCTGCGCGCGGCGCTGGCAGATGCGCGCAACCACGTCCCTGTGGGCGTGCCGCTGGTGCTCTGCGCCAAAGGCATCGAGCGCGACACCGGTGCGCTGCTGTCGGCGATCGTCGAGGAAAGCCTGCCGAGGAACCCCGTCGCCGCGCTGTCCGGACCGAGCTTTGCCAGCGATGTCGCGCGCGGCCTGCCGACGGCAGTCGTGGTTGCCGCTCGCGAGGCGGAATTGGCGGCCGAGCTTGCCGCCCGCTTCTCGGCGCAAAACCTGCGCTGCTATTCCAGCGACGACCTGATCGGCGTCGAGATCGGCGGCGCGCTGAAGAACGTCTTTGCCATCGCCGCCGGTGCCGTCACCGGCGCCGGGTTAGGGGCCAGCGCCCAGGCCGCCATGGTGACGCGCGGCTTCGTCGAGTTGCGCCGCATCGGCGCCGCCTTCGGCGCCAGGCCGGAGACGCTGATGGGGCTTTCCGGCCTCGGCGACCTTTTGCTCACCTGTTCCTCGGCGCAGTCACGCAATTTCGCCTATGGCCTGGCGCTCGGCCAGGGCAAGCCGCTGGCCGGCCTGCCGCTGGCCGAGGGCGTGCCGACGGCAGGCATTGCCGCCCGCATCGCCGCCGAGCGCGGCATCGAGGCGCCGATCATTTCAGCCGTCGCCGCCATCCTCGACGGCAAGGTGACGATCGGTCAGGCCGTGACCGCGCTGATGACGAGGCCGCTGAAAACCGAAACCGACATCTGACCATCGGAGTTTTGAAGATGCTGTTTGCGTTGATTTGCAAGGACAAGCCGGGCAGCCTGCAGCTGCGCGTCGACACGAGGCCCGCGCATGCGGCGTTCCTGGAGGGCCTGATCGGCGAAGGCAGGCTTGCCTTTGCAGGTCCCTTCCTCGGCGCCGACGGCAAGCCGGACGGCAGCCTGGTGATGATCGAAGCGCCGGACATGGCTGCGGCACAAGCCCTGGCTGCCGCCGATCCCTATGCCAGGGCCGGCCTGTTCAAAAGTGTCGAAATCCGGGCATGGAACTGGGTTTTCCAGAAGCCTGCCGGCGCATGATCGCTCACCGCTCTCGCCGCAGCGACGGGGAGAGCGTAAGGGTAGCGGTGACGAGAACGCCGCGCGTGGCGCACCAACAACGGCGATGGGACAACTGAGATGAACTACTGGCTGTTCAAGTCCGAACCCTCGGTCTTTTCCTTCGAGGCGCTGAAGGCCAAAGGCAAGGCCGGCACGCAGTGGGATGGCGTGCGCAACTATGCCGCCCGTAACAATATGAAGGCGATGCGGATCGGCGATCTGGGCTTCTTCTATCATTCCAACGAGGGGCTCGACATCGTCGGCATCGCCGAGGTCTGCGCGCTGGCGCATCCCGACAGCACCACCGACGACCCGCGCTGGGAATGCGTCGACATCCGCGCCTTCAAGGACGTGCCGAAGCCGGTGACGCTGGAACAGGTCAAGGCCAATCCCAAGCTCGCCGAGATGGCGCTGGTCCGGCTCGGCCGGCTTTCGGTGCAGCCGGTGACGCCGGCCGAATGGAAAGAAGTCTGCCGCATGGCCGAGCTCAACCCGGCGCCGTGACCAAGCTCACGCCAAGGAGCGCGAAAAAGTTCATCCTCGACAACACGGCGCTGATGGCGCCGCCGCACGTGCCGGAAGTGCTGCTGCATCTCGCCGACGAGGCGCATGACCTTTGGCTGCGCACCGAGGAGGAGTTGGCCGAGATCGGCCTGCCGCCGCCTTTCTGGGCCTTTGCCTGGGCTGGCGGCCAGGGCCTCGCCCGCTATGTACTCGACAATCCCGGAACGGTGCGCGGCAAGCGGGTGCTCGACCTCGCTTCCGGTTCAGGCCTCGTTGCCATCGCGGCGATGAAAGCCGGCGCGGCGCAGGTGATCGCCGCCGACATCGACCCGTTTTGCGAGACGGCAATCGCGCTCAACCTCGAAGCCAATACCGTTGACGCGGAATTCCTCGGCACGGATTGTGTCGGCTCCGACGATGGCTGGGACGTCGTGCTTGCCGGCGACGTCTTCTACGACAAGGCCTTCGCCGACAGGCTGCTGCCATGGTTCGCGAGCTTGCGGGCGCGCGGCGCCGAGATCCTCGTCGGCGATCCGGGCCGCGCCTACCTTCCCAGGACCGGACTGCACTCGCTTGCCGTCTATGAGATCCCGGTAACGCGCGTGCTGGAAGATGCAGAGGTCAAGCGTACGACCGTGTGGCGCCTTGCTTGACGCGATGAGCGAACAAGCGTTCCATCGCATTTCGATTTGGAGGGGAAAAGCATGGATTTTTCGGTCGTGAACTGGCTGGCGGTGATCGTCGCCGCTGTCGTCGCATGGGTGCTCGGCGCCGTCTGGTACATGGGCTTGAGCAAGCCTTGGATGAAGGCCGCCAAGCTCGACCCGGCCACCATGAAGCGCTCGGCCGTTCCGTTCATCGTCAGCTTCATCGCCGAGCTGATCATGGCGCTCGTCCTGACACTGGTGGTGGGCGCCATAACCGGCGGCGAGCCGAACCCGATCGCGGGCTTGCTGTTCGGCTTCGTGCTTTGGCTCGGCTTCATCGCCACCACGCTTTCGGTCAACCACCGCTATGAAGGTTTCGGCTGGTTCCTGACGCTGATCGATGCCGGCCACTGGCTGGGTGTGATGCTGATCATGGGTGCCGTGATCGGCTGGTTCGGCGCGCCGGCCGCACCCGCGGGCTGACGATCGGGTCTCATGTCGGCGTCTTCGCCGCCTCCTCGGTAAGCCATTCGCGGAAGGCGACGACGCGCGCGTCGTCCTTCGCGGCTTCGGGATAGACAAGGAAATAGGCGAATTCCGGCGCGACCTTGATGCCGAGCTCGAAGGGCCGCACCAGGCGCCCCTGCGAAAGATCGTTGGCGACCATGGCGAAGTCGGCGAGCGCGACGGCATTGCCGTCGAGCGCCGCCTGGGTTGCGTCGGTCGAGGATCCGAACACCAGCGTGCGGCTGTCGTCGAAATCGTCGACGCCGGCCGCGTGCATCCACATGCTCCAGTTGGGCCAGGTCACGCCCTGCCGCGACCATTCGATATGCGCGAGCGTGTGATTGAACAGATCGCGCGGCTCCTTCAGCGGCGGACCTGACGCCAGCAACGCCGGGCTGCAGACCGGGATGATGATGTTTTCGAACAGCCTGTGCGCGCAAAGCCCAGGATATTTGCCGGCGCCGAAGCGGATGCCGACATCGACATCGTCGCGGTCGAAATCCCTGACGTGGTAGGTGATGTCGAAGCGCAACTCGATGCCGGGTTTCTGCTGACGGAAATCGTCTACACGCCGCATCAGCCACTTTGTCGCGAACTGCGCGTCGAGCGTCACTTTCAAAAGCGACGTGCCGCGCGTCATCTTGCGGGCTCGAGACACAGCCCGGTTAAGCAGGTCGAGCGCATCGATCGACGCGTCGTGAAGCACGTTGCCCGCCTCCGTCAGCCGGATGGTGCGGCTGGTGCGCGTGAACAGCACCAGATCGAGCTGATCCTCGATTTCCTTGATCTGGTGGCTGACCGCCGCCGGCGTCAGGCCGAGCTCGTCGGCGGCGCGGGTGAAATTGAGGTGCCTGGCGGCCGCTTCAAAGGTCCTCAGCGCGCGCGTCCCGGGCAGCAGCTTGGACATATGATCTCCAAATAAAACTTGACGATCAGAAAAGAACTACTCGTTTCCCGTTTATTTTTCAATCCGGCATGATGGCTTCATCGAAACACCATCAAACCGGATTTGACATCCGGAGAACACGGATAGAGCCATGTCTGAGATCGTTTTGAAGTCCCGCGCCATCCTGAAATCATCCCTGCCGAATTGGCTGCATGCAACCTTCGACTGGCTGCGCCATGCGCGTGTCGCCGCCCGGCTTCGGCTCGAATCGGTCGAGGATCTTTCGGACCACCAGTTGCGCGATATCGGCGGCGAGCGCCGCGACGTTACCAAGGCGATGGACCGGGAACTCGGCCGAATCGGATTGCTGGATAAGGGCTGGCAGCAGCCGAAGGTCAGGCATTAGGCAGTAGGAATTAGGCAGTAGGGGAAAAAGAGCACCTACTGCCTACTGCCTACTGCCTACTGCCTACTGCCTACTGCCTACTGCCTACTGCCTACTGCCTACCTGACCACCTTCACCACCGTCCTATCCGACAACAACGGAAGCAGCCTTGCCATGGTACGCGCCGTCACCGCCACGCACCCTTGCGTCGGCGTGAAGCCCGGCCGGGCCAGATGGAAGAAGATCGCGCTGCCGCGCCCGCGCAAGCGCGGCGCGATGTTCCAGTCGAGCACCAGGCAGACATCGTAGAGCCGGTCGTCGCGCCGCATCCGCTCATGGCTCGCGCCATAGGGGATCTTCACGGGACGATTGTAATTGCGGTCGTCGGGCACCTCGCACCAGCCGAGATCCGGGCCGATGGGGACCATCGGCACCCTTGTCCTGCGCCCGCCCAAAAAATGATCGTTGCGGAAATAGCCCGACAGGATGCGCATTGACGCCAACGGCGTCGCGCCATCCCCTTCATGCTTGTTGGCGGAGATGCCGCCGCGCCCCAACGCGCAGGGGAACACCGTTTTGCCGACCTGCAGGAACCCCTGCGCGGGGTTGCCGGGGCGTGCCCGCACGACCAAAACACTCAAGGCTTTCGGCAAAAATGCACCCGCCTCATTGCGCGCGCGTTTTTTCTTGTATGATTGTGTCACGGAACAAATCACTGTGATCGGCTGTTGCGCCGGTGAGCTTCCGCATAAATGGGGGGAGGTCAACTGAATATTCTTTTTAAAACAACGGATTGATCCATGACATCACGCACCATTCTGATCGTTGATGACGACGACGACCTGCGCGCCACCTTGGTGGAGCAGCTTGCGCTCTACGAAGAATTCGACGTCCAGCAGGAATCGACCGCCGCAAAAGGCGTCGCCGCGGCGCGCGGCGGCGTTGTCGATCTGCTCATCATGGATGTCGGCCTGCCCGACATGGACGGCCGCGAGGCGGTGAAAATCCTGCGCAAGGGCGGCTACAAGGCGCCGATCATCATGCTGACCGGCCACGACACCGATTCCGACACGATTCTGGGCCTCGAAGCCGGCGCCAACGACTATGTGACCAAGCCCTTCCGCTTCGCCGTGCTGCTGGCGCGCATCCGCGCCCAGCTTCGCCAGCATGAGCAGAGCGAGGACGCGACCTTCTCGGTCGGCCACTACACGTTCAAGCCCAGCCAGAAACTGCTGATCGATCCGCGCGGCGCCAAGGTGCGGCTGACCGAGAAGGAAGCCTCGATCATCAAGTATCTCTATCGCGCCGACCAGAAGGTGGTGACGCGCGACGTGCTTTTGGAAGAGGTATGGGGTTACAATTCCGGCGTCACCACGCACACGCTGGAGACCCATGTCTACCGGTTGCGCCAGAAGATCGAGCGCGATCCTTCGAATGCCGAAATTCTTGTGACAGAAAGCGGCGGCTACAAGCTGGTTCCTTAAACATTTCATGATCTACAGAAATTCCAGGAAAAGCGTGAAGCGGTTGGGCTCGGCGGCTTCGCCGTAGCCTTCCGTCCGGAATTGCGTCAGAACAAACAGATTGAGCGGTCGGGGCGGGACCGCTTCGGGTACGATCCTGGTGCTGGAGGGTGACGGATCGGCTCGACGGATGGCTCGCACGGTGTGCAGGCTGCAAGTGTTGGAGCGTTTCTTGCGCGTCCCATAAGAACGCGCCGCTCCAAAGGAGGGACTGGACTGACCGCTCGGGGACACAGCTAGGATGGCGTTGGATGACGACATCCACATCCTGTCCAGCGTGAAGCTTTTCCAGGGCTTCACGCAGGAACAGCTGCGTCTGCTCGCCTTCGGCGCCGAGACCACCGTCCTGCAGGCCGACCATAAGCTCTACCGCGAGGACGACGTCGCTGACTCTGCCTACATCGTAGTCAGCGGCTTGATCGCACTCTATCGGGAGCTAGGCGGCAAACGCGTCCCGATCGGTACGGCAGGCCCAGGCACCATGCTGAGCGAACTGGCGCTGATCGCCGATACCAACCGGCTGACCAGCGCCTCCGCCGCCGTCGATTCGGAAGTGATCCGGCTGAGCCGCAAGATGTTCCGCCGCATCCTGGAGGAATACCCGGAGCTCGCCGTGCAGCTGCACGGGCGCATCCTGGAGGAATTCCAGCAGATGATCGCCCGCATCGAGGAACTCGCGCCGAGGTTTACCGGTTAATCGAGGGCAAAGCGGGCAATCACCGGCACGTGGTCCGACGGTTTCTCCCACCCTCTCGCCGCCTGCAGGATCTCGTAGCCGGCGAAATCCGGCACCAGATTGGCGGACGACCAGACATGGTCGAGGCGGCGGCCGCGGTTGGAAGCTTCCCAGTCCTTCGCGCGATAGCTCCACCAGGTGTATAGTTTCTGTTCGGCCGGCACATTGAGCCGCATCAGGTCGACCCAGCCGCCGCTACTTCGCATCGCCTCGAAGTTTTCCGTCTCGACCGGCGTGTGGCTGACGACGTTGAGCAATTGCTTGTGGGACCAGACGTCATGCTCCTGCGGCGCGATGTTCAAGTCACCGACCAGGATCGACGCGGATGATTCGTCCTGGCTCGCCGGCACGCCGTTCATCTCATGGACGAAATCGAGCTTGTGCCTGAATTTGCGATTGATCTCCGGGTCCGGCTCCTCGCCGCCGGCCGGCACGTAGAAATTATGCACCAGCACCGACTTGCCGCCCGCCTGGACCCTGACCGACAGATGCCGGCTGTCCTCGATCTCGCAGAAACGCCGCTTTTCGACCAGCTCGATCGGCCGGCGGGCGACGGTGGCGACGCCGTGATAGCCTTTCTGGCCGTGGAACAGGATGTGCTCGTAGCCCGCCTTGCGGAAGGCGTTTTCCGGGAAAAGCTCGTCGGGCACTTTGGTTTCCTGCAGGCACAGCACGTCGGGCGCGTGTTCTTTCAACAGCCGTTCGACGATCGGCATGCGCAGGCGCACGGAGTTGATGTTCCAGGTGGCGACGGTGAAAGGCATGCGGTGGGTCCGGCAAGAGATCGCCGATTTAGAGCAATTCCAGGAAAAGTGTGAGCGGTTTTCTGTCCGGAATTGCGTCAAAACAAAGAGATAGAGCGGGTTCGCCGTTTCCGTGAAACGGTGAAATGCTCTAGTGCCAGCCGCGCGCCGGAAAGACAAGCCAGGCTAAATCTCAGAGGTCAGCGCCGCCCCTCATTGCCCTGCCGGGCATTTCTCCCCGTAGACGGCCGTAACGGGAGAAAGAGCAGCTGCAACGTTGGCGATTGGCGAAATCGTCGATCAAAGCGTCGCTTCTCCCCGTTTACGGGGAGAAGATGGCGGCAGCCAGATGAGGGGCGGCGCCAGCGTAACGGGAAAAGCTCCGACAGAGACGGAAAGGCTACCGCGTCTTGGTATTCAGCTCTCTGTTCGCCGTATAATCGATGGCGAAAGTATCGTCAGGGATGGAGACGCCTTCCTTGACGTTGAAGATCATCACCGTCGTGTCCTTGCCCTGCGCGTCGGTGATCGTCCACTGGCGCAGTTCGTAGGTCTTGGGATCGAACATCATGGTGATCGTCGCGTTGCCGAACACCGACTTGTCGGAAAGCTTGATGGTGGTGAGGTCGTCCTCTTCCTTGACGGCCTTGACGCGTCCGCCGGAGAGGTCGATCCGGTCGTCGAGCAGCAGTTTCAACGGTGTCTTCGACAGCGGGTAGAGGTCGGAGGTGTTGAGCTTCTTGTTGAGGATAACCACCGACTTGCCGTCGGAGATGACGCGGAAGTTGGAGGAGCCGTCATAGTTGAAGCGGATCTTGCCTGGCCGTTCGAGGAAGAACTTGCCGCCGGTCTGCTCACCTTTCGGGCCGAACTGGACGAACTCGCCGCTCATCGACTTCACCGAGGAGAAGTGGTCGGCAATCTTCTGCGCCGTCGGCGGCACCGCCGCCTGCGCGGCGGCCACGAGCTGGTAGCCCGGCACGAGGTTGAGAGCGGCAGCTCCGCCAAGCATCAAGCCGAGGCCGAGAACCTGGCGGCGGGTGGGGGCAAATTCTGTCGGGGTCTTCATGCCGGTCACTTCCTGTGTTTCGTGTCGTCGCAGTATCTGGACTCCCACTAGGGCCTAAGTTTGGCGGGTGCGCGACAGCCCGTCGCATAAGCGCGGGCTACAGCCAGTCGCACACGCGGGCGACAGCCAGTCGGATATGCGCGGGCTACAGCCCGTCGCACACGCGCCAGACCATTTCCAGTTGCCTGCCGGTCCGGGTAGGCGTCTCACCGGGCCAAGGGTCTGTTGAGATCCAGGTGAGGCCGGCCTCACCTGGACATCGATGAACCTAGAACTTGTCGTCCTCCGTCGGCACCAGTATTTCGCGTTTTCCGGCATGGTTGGCGGGGCCGACAATGCCTTCCTTCTCCATCTTCTCGATGATCGAGGCGGCGCGGTTATAGCCGATGCCCAGCCGGCGCTGGATGTAGCTGGTCGAGGCCTTGCCGTCGCGCAGCACCACCGCCACGGCCTGGTCGTAGGGATCGTCGGAATCCTCGAAATTGCCGCCGCCACTGCCGGAACCACCCTTGCCGGACGGCTCGTCGTCATCGTCATCGCCATCGTCCTCGGTGATGGCGTCGAGATATTCCGGCACGCCCTGCAGCTTCAGATGCGCGACGATCCGCTCGACCTCGCCGTCGGAGACAAATGGGCCGTGCACGCGCTGGATGCGGCCGCCGCCGGCCATGTAGAGCATGTCGCCCATGCCGAGCAGCTGCTCGGCACCCTGCTCGCCGAGGATGGTGCGGCTGTCGATCTTCGATGTCACCTGGAATGAGATGCGGGTCGGGAAGTTGGCCTTGATGGTGCCGGTGATGACGTCGACCGACGGGCGTTGCGTGGCCATGATGACATGGATGCCGGCCGCGCGCGCCATCTGCGCCAGCCGCTGCACCGCGCCCTCGATGTCCTTGCCGGCCACCATCATCAGGTCGGCCATCTCGTCGATGATGACCACGATATAGGGCATCGGCTCAAGATCGAGATCCTCGGTCTCGTAGATCGCCTCGCCGGTCTGGCGGTCGAAGCCGGTCTGCACGGTACGCGAGATCTTCTCGCCCTTCTTCTCGGCCTGCTGCACGCGCGCGTTGAAGCCGTCGATGTTGCGCACGCCGACCTTGGACATCTTGCGGTAGCGGTCTTCCATCTCGCGCACGGTCCATTTCAGCGCCACCACCGCCTTCTTCGGATCGGTGACGACCGGCGTCAGAAGATGCGGAATGCCGTCATAGACGGAAAGCTCGAGCATCTTCGGGTCGATCATGATCAGCCGGCATTCCTGCGGCGTCAGCCGGTAGAGCAGCGATAGGATCATGGTGTTGATGGCGACCGACTTGCCCGAGCCGGTGGTGCCGGCGACCAGCACATGCGGCATCTTGGCGATATCGACGATGACCGCTTCGCCATTGATCGTCTTGCCCAGCGCCAGCGCGAGCTTGGCCTTCGTCGTCTCGAAATCGCGGCTGGCCATGATCTCGCGCAGATAGACGGTCTCGCGCTTGGTGTTGGGCAGCTCGATGCCGATGGCATTGCGGCCGGGCACGACGGCGACGCGGCAGGCGATGGCGCTCATCGAGCGGGCGATGTCGTCGGAAAGGCCGATGACGCGCGATGACTTGATGCCGGGCGCCGGCTCCAGCTCGTAGAGCGTGACGACCGGACCGGGGCGGACATGGATGATCTCGCCCTTGACGCCGAAATCCTCCAGCACGCCCTCGAGCAGACGCGCATTCTGCTCCAGCGCGTCCTTCGACAGGCTTGGATCCTTCGCGACGTTCTTTGGCTCGGACAGGAAATGCAGCGACGGCATCTCGAACGTGTCGGAGTCGATCAGCGAGGTCTGCGCCTCACGCTGGACGCGGGCGCCTGGCACCGGGCGCGCCGCAGGCGCCGCGACGCGGGTCGCGGCATCGGAGCGGAAATTCTGCACCCTGGCGGTCGACGCGCCGCGCCGCTGCACGGGCGCCTCGTCGTCGAAGTCGTCAAGGTCGATGCCTTCGTCCTCTTCGTCGCCGAAAATGTCCTCGTCGACCGGATCGACCGAAACGCTTCGATCGTTGACCATTGCGGCGAAGAATTCCGGCTCGACCCGGGCGCGGCCGCCCGGACTCATCCGGGCCTCGGCGAATTCGGCCGATTCGACCCGCTCGGCCGCGCGCCGCCAGGCGCTGGCCTTGGGCTCCATCGGCGGTTCGAATTCGTCGCGCTCCTGCCTGCGACGCGCGGCGCGGCGATGCATCCAGGCTCGGAACGACAGCCACCAATGGGTGATGGCGCCGAGCGCGAGTATTCCCTCGTCGCCCTCGTCGTCATCCTCGTCGAACAGCATCTCGTCCTGCCCGCGCCGATCGGGCGCGGCGGCGCGCTCCATGATGGCAAAGCCGTTCTTGCGGGCAATCAGCGCCGAGCCATAGGCGAACAGCCACAAGGCCGGCGCGGCGAGGATGACCGCGATGATGCTGGCGAAAAGGCCTTTCGGGTAACCGCCGACCGCGATGCCGGGGATTTTCAGCACCATGTCGCCAAAGACACCGCCAAGGCCGGTCGGCAGCGGCCAGGTGTTGGGCGGCGTCACGCAGCCGACGATGGCCGCGGCAGTGAGCGCAAAGCCGAACCAGGCGAAGCCGCGCTTCGGCAATCTGTCGACGCCGCGCGCGGAGAACAAAAGAAAACCCCAGATCACCGCCGGCACCAGCCCCGCGACGGCGGCCAGGCCGAAGAACTGCATGGCGAGGTCGGAGAACACAGCACCCGCATAGCCCATGGCGTTGGTGACGACGTTGCTGGTGGCGTGCGAGAAACTCGGGTCGGCAACGTTCCATGTGGCCAGCGCTGCGATGCCGAAGGCAGTGAACAGGAACAGGCCGGCGCCGACCAGCCGTCCGACCTGGCGCCGTGCGAATGCCTGGATGCCGTGCCGCGTATCGGTCAGCGCGAGCGGTGCTGAAGCGCCTGAACGCATGCCTCTTCCCCGTAATCGTTGCCTGGCCGGGCGCATGGCGCACCTCGGCAGATTCGAATGCCAGACTATCGGGGGGAAGGTTAAGGCCGCATTAACCATGGCCTTTTACCAGGACAAAGGTGGCAGGCTTCGCAACCCGCCACCCCTCTCCGCCTGAATGACGAAACGATCAGGCCCGTGCGAACCCGACCTTCGGCAAATCACTTGTGACCGGCATATGCCATCAGGTTGGCGCAGAATTCGGCGTGAGGCTTGCTCATCGCCGCGTCCTGGCACTCCTTCATCATCATGTCCTGCTTGTCCTTGGCCGTCGAGGCCCAGGCGGCCTTGAAGTCGGCTTCGGGCTTCATGGTCTTCATACCGGAATCGGTGAAGAACGGGGCCATATTGTCCGGCTCATCGAGAGCACCGGCAAGTGCAACGCCGCTGACCATCGAAAGAGCCATGGCTCCCAGGAAGATGTTCTTGATGTTCATTAGGTGGTTCCTTCCCTCTGTTTGGCGAGCGCCATGGTGACGGTCGCAATCCAGGTACGAAACCATGGCGGCCAACGTTTCATGCTGGCGTGATCAAGTGAATGTGATCGAAAGCACGCTTGGGCGGCAGCCTGACGAAAGGAGGCCCGGAAGGTCGTTCCGGGCCTCAAGGCGTGAGCCCCTTTCGAGAGCATCACGACGGGATCTTGGGAGGTAGAATCCGGGCCGGCGGGAGGAGGATCCGCCGGCCCTCGGGGCAATTCCAGGAAAGTGTAAAACGGTTGGGCTCTGTGCCTTCGCCGTAGCCTTCCGTCCGGAACTGCCCCAGAGCAAAAAGCGAAGCCGGCCTTACGGCACCACTTCGCCGTGCTGGGTGACGTCGAGACCCTCGACCTCTTCCTGGGTCGACGGACGCAGGCCGACCAGCGCCTTGACGATGTAGAGGATCACGAAGGTGACGACCGCCGTCCACAGGATGGTGAAGGCGATGCCGTAGAGCTGCTTGGCCACCGAGGCGTCCTTGCCGAGCGCATTGATCGCCGGATCGGCGAGCGCGCCGGTGAGCAGCGCGCCGACGATGCCGCCGACGCCGTGGACGCCGAAGGCATCGAGCGAGTCGTCATAGCCGAACGCATGCTTGAGCTTGACCGCCGAGAGGTAGCAGATCACGCCGGCGAGAATACCGACGATGAAGGCGCCGGTCGGGTTGACGAAGCCGGAAGCCGGCGTCACCGCGACGAGGCCGGCGACGGCGCCCGAGATGACGCCGAGCACCGAAGGCTTCTTGGCGACGATCCATTCGGCGAACATCCAGGCCAGCGCCGCCGCGGCGGTGGCGACCTGCGTGTTCATCATCGCCGCACCGGCGAGGCCGTCGGCCGCGAGTTCCGAACCGGCGTTGAAGCCGAACCAGCCGACCCACAGCAGCGAGGCGCCGATCACCGAATAGACCAGGTTATGCGGCGCCATGTTGGTGGTGCCGTAGCCCTCGCGCTTGCCCAGCACCAGCGCGCAGACCAGGCCCGCGACACCGGCGTTGATATGGACGACCGTGCCGCCGGCGAAGTCGAGCACGCCGGCCGTGGCCAGGAAGCCGCCGCCCCACACCCAGTGCGCGATCGGCGCATAGACGAAGACCAGCCACAGGCCCATGAAGATCAACAGCGCCGAGAACTTCATGCGCTCGGCGAAGGCGCCGGCGATCAGCGCCGGCGTGATGATGGCGAAGGTCATCTGGAACATCGAGAAGACGAATTCAGGAATGTTCGCCACGCCCGGCAGCCAAAGGGTCGAGACGGTAATGCCGTGATGGAAGAACCGCGAGAAGCCGCCGATATAGTTGTTCAAGCTGGCGGATTCATTGGTGGTGAAGGCGAGCGAATAGCCGAACATGAACCACAGCACCGTCACCAGGCAGGTGATGGCGAAGCTCTGCATGATGGTGGCGAGCACGTTCTTCTTGCGCACCATGCCGCCGTAGAACAGCGCCAGGCCCGGAATGGTCATCATCAGCACCAGCGCCGTCGAGGTCAGCATCCAGGCGGTGTTGCCGGTGTCGAGCACGGGCGCCGGCGCAGCCGGCGCGGCGGCGGTTGCCGGAGCCGCGGCTTCCTGCGCGAATGCGGCGACGGTGCCCAGGGCTGCGAGAGCGAGCGAGCCCAATGCGGCCGCGCGCCCCGTCGTCTTCAGAGTGGAAGGAATATTCATTGAACTCTCCGTTGGAATGGCTGGTCGCCGCTTAGAGCGCATCGGTGTCTGTTTCGCCGGTGCGGATGCGCACCGCCTGGTCGATGCCGAAGACGAAGATCTTGCCGTCGCCGATCTGGCCGGTCTTGGCGGCCGCGGTGATGGCTTCGACGGCCTTGTCGACCATGTCGGCCCCGACCGCGACCTCGATCTTGATCTTGGGCAGGAAGCTGACCGCGTATTCCGCGCCGCGATAGATCTCGGTATGCCCTTTCTGACGCCCGT
Organism: Mesorhizobium montanum; assembly: GCF_033977145.1. Classification (NCBI taxonomy): domain Bacteria; kingdom Pseudomonadati; phylum Pseudomonadota; class Alphaproteobacteria; order Hyphomicrobiales; family Phyllobacteriaceae; genus Mesorhizobium; species Mesorhizobium montanum. The sequence continues at coordinate 276,060 of NZ_JAVIJF010000007.1, forward strand.
AGCCTTTGACTTCGGTGACGGTCAGGCCCTGGATGCCGATGGCGGTGAGGGCTTCGCGCACCTCGTCGAGCTTGAACGGCTTGATGATTGCCATCACGATTTTCATAAGGTTTCACCCTTTGCTGTTGCGGTCACCCGCGTTTGCAGGACTTCGCCGACCCCGATGAGAGCGGAGAGTACCCGGCAGGATTCAAGCTCCGTGCCAGTTGCCGAAGCAGGGCATTAACTTGTTGTAAACAAAGGAAAGAGGCGAGCCCGGCACGCCTACTGTTCGTAGAAGCGGTCAAGCGGCTGATTAAAAAATAGGCAAAATTTCAGAAATGCCCGTTTTGTAGGCCAAAACTCGAAGCCGGCTCACCATTTCAGGCGGATGAGGCCTTCCTGGGCGACCGAAGCGATCAGGATGCCATCCCGCGCAAACAGCGAGCCGCGCGTAAAACCGCGTGAGCCTTGCGTCGACGGGCTATCCTGCGTGTAGAGGATCCAGTCGTTGAGCGAATGGCTGCGATGGAACCACATGGCGTGGTCAAGGCTGGCCGCCTGGATGTCGCGGTCGAAAATGGCGCGGCCATGCGCGAAGGTCGAGGTGTCGAGCAGCGTCATGTCCGAGAGGTAGGCCAGCACGGCGGCCTGTATGCCGCGATCGTCCGGCACCGGGCCTGTGGCGCGGATCCAGATGTTCTGCTCCGGCTCCAGCTTCTCGCGGCTGGTATAGTGCTTCAGCATCACCGGCTTCATTTCGATCGGCCGGTCGCGCTCCCAATATCGCCTGATGCCTTCCGGCACCGCCTCGCCGAACTTGCCGATCAGTTCACGTTGCGACAGCAGGGTGTCGGGCGCAGGCACGTCACGCGGCATCGGCAGCTGATGCTCCAGCCCCACCTCATCCTGCTGGAACGAGGCTTCCAGCGAGAAGATCGCCTGGCCGTGCTGGATCGCCACCACCCGGCGTGTGGTGAAGGAGCCGCCATCGCGGATGCGGTCGACCTCGTAGACGATCGGCACCTTGGTGTCGCCGGGCCGCATGAAATAGCCATGCAGCGAATGCACGTGCCGCTGCGGCTCGACCGTGCGCTGCGAGGCGACAAGCGCCTGGGCGATGGTCTGGCCGCCGAAGACGCGCTGCCAGTCGACCTTGGGGCTGCGACCACGATACAGATTGTGTTCGAGCTGCTCGAGGTCGAGAATGTCGAGAAGCTCGTCCATGGCTGCGGTCATGTTTGAAATCCTTCAAGGATGTGCCATGGCCGGTTTCGGACAGGACGTGCGGGCAGTCAAGGCCGCAAACGGCAGCCGGCCGAAACCGCGAAAGGATGATGCCATGGTCGACCGCAAGCGCGATGGAGAAGGGGCCAATGGAAACCGCGAGGCTCCGCTCGACGTGCTCATAGCCGGCGCCGGCTATGTCGGCCTGACCGCGGCCGTGTCGCTGAAGCAGGCGCGGCCGGGCCTCGCCGTCGCCATCGTCGATGCCGCCCCTGCCGGCGTCTGGCAGCGCGACGGCCGCGCATCGGCCATCGCGGCGGCGGCCAGCCGCATGCTCGAGCAGCTCGGCGTCTGGGAAGAGATCGCGCCGCAAGCGCAGGCGATCACCGAAATGATCATCACCGACTCGCGCGCCGCCGATCCGGTGCGTCCGGTGTTTTTGACCTTCGATGGCGAGGTCGCTCCCGGCGAGCCTTTCGCCCACATGGTCGCCAACCGCGACCTCAACGGCGCGCTGCGCCGGCGCGCCGCAAAACTCGGCATCGACATCATCGAAGGCATGGCGGTCAGCGCCTTCGACGTGAACGGCGCCGGCATCACGGTGCATCTGGCCGACGGAGCGGCACTGAAAGCGCGGCTGCTGGTCGCCGCCGACGGCGTCAACTCGAGGCTGCGCGACATGGCCGGCATCAAGACCGTCAAGTGGGAATACGGCCAGTCCGGCATCGTCTGCACCGTGGCGCATGAGCGCCCGCACAATGGCCGCGCCGAGGAACATTTTCTGCCGGCCGGCCCGTTCGCGACGCTGCCGCTGAAGCCCGACGAGGACGGAACCAACCGCTCGTCGATCGTCTGGGTGGAACGCACGGAAGATGCCAAGGCGCTGGTCGAGGGCGACGAGTTTGTTTTCGAACACGACCTGGAGCAGCGCTTCGGCCTGAAGCTCGGCGAAATCCGCGTCGCCGACAAGCCGCGTGCCTGGCCGCTTGGCTTGACGCTCGCCCGCGCCTTCGTCGCGCCGCGCATCGCGCTCGCCGGCGATGCCGCCCACGGCATCCACCCGATCGCCGGCCAGGGCCTCAATCTCGGCTTCAAGGATGTTGCCGCGCTGGCCGAAGTGGTGGTCGAAGCCGACCGGCTCGGCCAGGACATCGGCGCCCTCGACGTGCTTGAGCGCTACCAGCAGTGGCGCCGCTTCGACACGCTGCAGATGGGCGTCACCACCGACGTGCTGAACCGGCTGTTCTCCAACGACATCGGCCCGCTGCGCGCCGCCCGCGACCTGGGCCTCGGCCTCGTCGAGCGCATGCCGAAGCTGAAGGATTTCTTCATCCGCCAGGCCTCGGGCCTGTCGGGCGACACGCCGAGGCTGCTGAAGGGCGAAGCGATTTAGCGCTTCGCAACCGGCCGAAGCCTCCCCAACGTCGTCATCCACGGGCGGAGCGAGAGCGAAGACCCGAAGATCCATGCCGCGACCTTGGCCGAAGAATGCAGCCGAGCAGGATTCTGCACCGCTGCAACGCTTATAGGTAACGGAATGGATTCTATGGTCTGTACGCGTCGCCTCGCTCCTTGCTCCGCCATAGAATGACGAGGCGAGAGGCGTTTCGGCCAATCACGGAACGCAGGCGATCCGGCGGCCGCAGCTTCAGCTCAATTCACTTCAAAACCCAGCTTCTGCCGCAACCTCAGCATGCGCTGGTCGGCGATTTTGAGGCTCTGCTCGCCGCCTTGCGCGACGCGGTTCAGCATCCTGAGCAGATCGTCCCGCTCATGCGGATCGAGGCGCTCGCGCAGGAACGGCGCCAGCTTGTCTATGACCATCGTCGCATCGTCGACCTGCGCGGCCGCCCATTTGGCGTAGACGACGGCCTCGTCGGTTTTTTTCGGGCTGTCCGCGATCTGCGCGATCACCTCGCGGATGACCGCTTCGCGCCGCGGCAGGACCGGGCCGTGTTCCGAAACGATCGCGGTGATCAGCGTCGCCGCCGCCACCACCGGATCGTCTATCGCGGTCAGCGGCGATAGCGCCGCCTGCTTGCGCAGCTTCTTGCGCCGCATGTTGCCTTGCACGCGGCCGACGACGTCGGCAACCTCGCGCGCGGCGCCGCTCATATATTTCAGCCGGTACCACCAGATGGCGGCCGCTCCGAGCAGGCCAATGATAGCGATCAGGAAAGGCATGCCGAATTCCCCCGAAATCGCGGCGACGATAAGAGAACCGTGGCTTCGCTTCAACACGCAACGGTTGCCGCGGTGAAGAAACGCAAAAGATTTCGCCCGCAGAAAGCTTCGACCGTTCGGGATCCGTCCTGAGCGGCGGCGGTCATGATCCCGGTATGTCGTAGACCGCCCGGATCTCGACCGTGCCGAGCTCGGCCAGCGGAATGTCCTCGGCAAGCTTCAGCGCCTCGGCAAGGTCCGCCGCCTCGACCATGACGAAGCCGAGCAACTGCTCCTTGGTCTCGGCGAACGGCCCGTCGGTGATCAGCGCCTTGCCCTTGCGCCGCCTCAGCGATTTCGATGTCTTCACCGACTGCAGCGCCTGCGCGACGATCAGCTTGCCTTGCCGGTCGAGCTCCCTGTCATAGGCGAGCGAGTCGGCATCGAGCTTGGCCGCGCGCTGAGGGGTCAGCGCATGGAGATCCGTTTCCTCGCCGTACACCAGCAGGACATATTTCATTTCAGGCTCCCTTCCGTTGATGCGTTATAGGGGGCGAAGGCGATGGTGTCGGTTTTGCATCCGATCGCCGCATGATCGAGCAGGCATGCCGCGACGCCGATGATGGCGATGGCCGCCGCCAGCCGGGCGAAACCGGGCGCCGGCGGGTCCAGCCAGAGCCCTTCCGGTCGCCGGGCGTTTCGCCCCGTCTTTCCCAAGATCGCAAGAAACAGATTGTCCATCCTGATCTCCATCGGCCGCGAGTGGCCGACCGCAGGACGGTCGGGCCGCCGGGAAGCCGACATTTTTGCACGCGCAATTTTTCGAGAATTTTCGAAGTGCGTCGCGCAAACACATCAAGCCATGGATGGTCTTCCGGCCCGCCCGCGCTATAGTTTGCCAGAACGTCGGCGCCCGCCGGCGAGAACCCCGACACGCAGGAGGACTTCATGGACCGCACCGCAAACGCCGTCTGGAAAGGCAATCTGAAAGAGGGCAAGGGCACGCTGGATACGCAAAGCGGAACACTGAAGGGCACGCCATACTCCTTCAAGGCGCGTTTCGAGGACGAGAGCGGCAAATCCGGCACCAATCCGGAAGAGCTGATCGCCGCTGCCCATGCCGGCTGCTACGCCATGCAGCTGTCGCACTTCCTGGCCGAAAACGGCACCCCCGCCACCGAGCTCGATGCCAAGGCGGTGGTGACGCTGGTCCCCGGCACCGGCATCACCGGCAGCGCCATAACCCTGGTCGGCAAGGTGCCGGGCATCGACGCGGCGAAGTTCAAGGAACTGGCCGAGAAGGCCAAGGCCGAATGCCCGGTGTCGAAAGCGCTCGGCGCCATCAAGGTCTCGCTCGACGCAAGGCTGGGGTGATTCCATTTGGGAGGCAGCGATCCTTCGCGCCCCCCCTCTGGCCTGCCGGCCATCTCCCCCTCTTGGGGGGAGATTGGCAGCTCCAGCGCCGGCGCTCATCCCTCAAGGTCGGCGATTTGCGAAAGTCGGGGTGACAGAGGGGGGGCGCTGTCCCGCCAACGTTCCCAATTGGCGAACTTACCCGCCCAACGCCTCGATCTTCGCCCGCAACGCCGCGACCTCTTCCTCCAGCGCCTTGACCCGAGCCTCAAGATCGGAGTCCACCATGGCCGCCGGCTGCCACGGGGCCGCTACCGCAGTTGCCTCGACCGGCCCGCTCAGCAGATGGACATAGCGTTCCTCGCGCTGCCCGGGCGCGCGTTCGAGCAACTGGATCAGCGGCGGCCGGCGGCCGATCATCAGGTCGAGGTTGTCGCGAAACTCCTCGATCGAGGCAAAGCGCGCCATGCGTTCCGAACGGGCAAGCAGCTCATGTGCCGTTTGCGCGCCGCGCAGGAGCAGCAAGCCGATCACAGCGATCTGCGGCGTGGTCAGCGAAAAGCGCTGCGCCATCAGATGCTCGTAGCGCTCGACCCGCGAGGCAAAGGCCTGGCGCACCAACCCCTTCTGCTCCAGCGAGCTCAGCGCCCGCCCGATCTCGGTCAGCTCCAGCGCCATGACGGGTTCCCGCGCGGTCTTCTGGTTGGCGGCCTGATGCGCGCCGTTGAGCGTCAACGGATAGACGTCCGGCGTCAGCTCCTTCTTCTCGATCAGCGAGCCGAGGATACGGGCTTCGACGGCGGAGAGGATAGGAAGATCGGTCATTGGTTTTCTGCCTCCCTGCGATAGAAATCGGTCGCCAGGGTACGGTTGCGGGCCTGACGCGCCTCGTCCCGGACCGACCCGGCTAAGTTCATCTCGTGATGACCATAGCGCGCTTCGAGATAGCGCGCGATCTCGACCGGAATAGGCCCTGTGCCCAGTTCACGCGTTGCGCGCTTTTTGTCGATCAGCCGATTGATCTCGCTGGCTGCCGGTGCCGGAATCGCCATCTCGGCCAGGCAGTCGACCAAGTTCATCGGCGGCAGGCTGGTGAAATTGCGCTGCTCCATCCAGTCCAGCGCGACGACCGGCCGGATGAGGTAGAACAGTTTTTTCAACTTTACTTCGCCGGCGAAGCTTCCCGCCTTGGCAACGTGCGAGCGTGCAAGGCCGAGATAATGCCGCGAGACCCTCGCCGGATCGACGATCTCTGCCAACAGATCGAGCAGGCGCCGGCGGAAGCCGGCAACTTCCTCATAGACGATCGGCGACTTCGCCCACTCTACGATGACGGCGTTGCCGCCAAGGGCCAGAAGCAGCGCCTTGCGCAGATCCCAGCCGCCGGCATCGATCTCACCTTCGAGCGGAAACTCGAGCACGTCGCGCGGCTGCTCGAGCACGAGGTGATCGGCGACCGGGCGGACATAGACGAAGCGGCAATCGTAATCGCTGTCCGGCGAGGGGAAGCCCCAGGCGCGACTGCCGCTTTCGATGGCGAACAGGATTCTCGCACCCTGCGCGCGGGCCATATCCAGCCGCGCACGGATCGCCGCGACCGCGTCCGGCGCGAAGTCGGCGGGTAAGGACATTGCGGGGCTAGACGCGGCGCTCCACCATCATCTTCTTGATCTCCGCGATCGCCTTGGCGGGGTTGAGCCCCTTGGGGCAGGTCTGCGCGCAGTTCATGATGGTGTGGCAGCGATAGAGCCGGAACGGGTCTTCCAGATTGTCGAGCCGCTCGCCTGTCGCCTCGTCGCGGCTGTCGATCAGCCAGCGATAGGCCTGCAGCAGGGTGGCCGGGCCGAGATAGCGATCGCCGTTCCACCAGTAGCTCGGGCATGACGTCGAGCAGCAGGCGCATAGGATGCATTCGTAAAGCCCGTCGAGCTTCTCGCGGTCCTCGTGGCTCTGCAGCCATTCCTTGGCGGGCGTCGGCGAAACCGTCTTCAGCCAAGGCTCGATCGAGGCATGCTGGGCGTAGAAATTGGTGAGGTCGGGCACCAGGTCCTTGATCACCTGCATGTGCGGCAAGGGATAAACCTTTACGGCCCCGGAAATGTCGTCGCAGCCCTTGGTGCAGGCGAGCGTGTTGGAGCCGTCGATGTTCATGGCGCAGGAGCCGCAAATGCCTTCGCGGCAGGAGCGGCGCAGCGTCAGCGTCGGGTCGATCTTGTTCTTGATCCACAGCAGCGCGTCGAGAACCATCGGCCCGCAATCGTCCATGTCGACGAAATAGGTGTCCATGCGCGGGTTCTCGTCATCGTCCGGCGACCAGCGGTAGACGCGGTATTCGCGCAGGTTCGTCGCGCCCTCGGGCTTCGGCCAGGTCTTGCCCTGCTGGACCTTGGAATTCCTGGGGAGCGTGAGTTCGACCATTACCTGCGGTCCTTTCGGATGACGAGCTTCAGCCCGGACCAGATTTCGTTCACGGCGGCAACCTTGACGTCGACCAGGTCAAGCTTCAGCGCCTCTGACCGGACAACGTCCTCGGTGACATCGGTCGGCACCTTCGAGGCCTTCTTCGGCCAGGAGACCCAGATCATGCCGTCGCGCTTGATCGCCGTCTCGATGTGGGCCAAGCCATCCTCGATTTCGGCGCGCTGCCTGGTGAAGGCATGCACTGCGTCGTATTTCTGATTGCCCGAGATCGCTGACCACATGGATGGCCGATCGACGCCGGCAAAGGATACGGCTGTGGCCAAATCGTCGAGCTCTGGCGGCAGCGCGATGAAGGCGGCGACCATGCCGTCCTTCAGGCCGAGCTTGGCCGGAAGCGGCGTGCCGGAATATCCCGTATCCGCCAATGTTATCATCAATACACCCGCGCCTTAGGCGCAATCTTGGCGGGGTCGATGCCGCCATCCTTTTGCGCCAGCAGCAGTTCGGTGTGCACCGGACGGTAGGTCAGCGTCACATTGCCGTCCTCGCTGAGATGGGCCAGCGTATGCTTGCGCCAGTTGGCATCGTCGCGCTTTTCGAAATCCTCACGCGCATGTGCGCCACGGCTCTCCTTGCGCGCCGCGGCGCCGTGGACCGTGGTGATCGCGTTGGCCATTAGGTTTTCCAGCTCCAGCGTTTCGACGAGGTCTGAATTCCAGATCATCGAGCGGTCGGTGACCTTGATGTCCTTGAGCTCGCCCCAGATTTCCGAAATACGCTTGCAGCCATTGTCGAGCGATTCCTGGGTGCGGAACACCGCCGCGTCGTCCTGCATCGCCTTCTGCATCTTCTCCCGCAACACTGCCGTCGGCGTCGAGCCGTTGGCGTGCCGCAGTCGGTCGAAGCGGTCCATGATCTTCTCGACCGAAGCTTCGTTGGGCGACGGAATCGCCGACTTGCGGTCGATCACCTGGCCGGCTCGGATGGCCGCCGCGCGGCCGAACACGACGAGATCGATCAGCGAGTTCGAGCCAAGCCGGTTGGCGCCATGCACCGAGGCGCAGCCGGCCTCGCCGACCGCCATCAGGCCGGGCGACACGCGGTCGGGATTCTCGGCCGTCGGGATGAGCACCTCGCCCCAGTAATTGGTCGGCACGCCGCCCATATTGTAGTGGACCGTCGGCAGCACCGGGATCGGCTCCTTGGTGAGGTCGACGCCGGCAAAGATCTTGGCCGATTCCGAAATACCCGGCAGCCGCTCATGCAGCACCGCCGGATCGAGATGGTCGAGATGCAGGAAGATGTGGTCCTTCTTCGGCCCGACGCCGCGCCCCTCGCGGATCTCAAGCGTCATGCAGCGGGAGACCACGTCACGCGAGGCGAGGTCCTTGGCCGACGGCGCGTAGCGCTCCATGAAGCGCTCGCCCTCGGAATTGACCAGGTAGCCGCCCTCGCCGCGCGCGCCCTCGGTGATAAGGCACCCGGCGCCGTAGATGCCGGTCGGATGGAACTGCACGAATTCCATATCCTGCAATGGGAAGCCGGCTCTAGCTGCCATGCCGCCGCCGTCGCCGGTGCAGGTATGCGCCGAGGTGGCCGAGAAATAGGCGCGGCCATAGCCGCCGGTCGCCAGCACCACCATCTTGGCCGAGAAGCGGTGGATGGTGCCGTCGTCGAGGTTCCAGGCGACGACCCCGGTGCAGGTGCCATCCGGTTCCATGATCAGGTCGAGCGCGAAATACTCGATGAAGAACTGCGCGTTGTTCTTCAGCGACTGGCCGTAGAGCGTGTGCAGCATGGCATGGCCGGTGCGGTCGGCCGCGGCGCAGGTGCGCTGCACCGGCGGGCCTTCGCCGAAATTCATCATCATGCCGCCGAACGGCCGCTGGTAGATCTTGCCATCTTCCGTGCGCGAGAATGGCACGCCGTAATGTTCGAGCTCGTAGACCGCGGCGGGCGCCTGCTGGACCATGTATTCCTGCGCGTCGATGTCGCCGAGCCAGTCCGAACCCTTGACGGTGTCGAAGAGGTGCCATTGCCAGTTGTCCGGGCCCATATTGGCGAGCGAGGCGGCGATACCGCCCTGCGCGGCAACGGTGTGCGAGCGCGTCGGGAACACCTTGGTGATGCAGGCGGTGCGCAATCCCTGCTCGGCCATGCCGAGCGTGGCGCGCAATCCGGCGCCACCGGCACCGACGATCACCACATCGAATTTGTGGTCGACAAAAGTGTAGTTGCTTGCGTCCTTGGCCAAGGCCTCAGCCTCCGAATGCGAGTTTGAGCAGGGCAAACAACGACGCGACGCCGACTGCCACGCAAAAGAAGGTGTTGAGGGCGATCGCCGCGAGCTTCGGGCCTTTGCTGGCCACGTAATCCTCGATAATGGCCTGCATGCCGAGCCGCATGTGGTAGAGCCCGGAAATCAGCACCAGCGCCAGCACCATGGCCACGAAGGGGTTGGCGAGCGCCGCCCGCACTTCCGTGTAGCCGTGGCCGTTGACCGCGATGAGGAAACCCACGAAGAACAACAGCAGCGGGATGTTGGCGATCGCCGTCAGCCGCTGGCGCCAGAAATGCAGCGTGCCTTCACGTGCCGAGCCCAGCCCGCGCACCTTGCCGAGCGGCGTGCGCATATCGGTGTTGTTGCTGCCGCTCATACCAGGCCTCCCCGCGCCATGTAGCCGGCGATCCAGATCAAGAGGGTGAGCACGATCGAGCCGGCAAGCGTCGCCCAGGCGATCTTGGAAGCGGTATGCTTTTCCAGCCCCGCGCCCGTATCCCAGATCAGATGGCGCAACCCGCCCAGCATGTGGTGCATCAGCGCCCAGGTGTAGCCGAAGAGAATCAGCCGGCCGAGCCAGGAACCGAAAGCCCAGTCGACCCAGTCGAAAGCGGCCTGCGAGCTCGCAGCGGCGATCAGCCACGCTGCCACCAGCAGCGTGCCGAAATAAAGCGCGCCCCCGGTGATGCGATGGATGATCGACATCGTCATCGTGATCGGCGGCCGGTAGACGGTCAGATGCGGCGAGAGCGGCCGTTCACGTCTGGCAACTGCGCGGGTGGCTGGTGATTTGCTCATGGCTCCCCCAGGTCGGCATCCTGGAGCCGCGATGGAAACGCGGCGTTTGCCGCCCTCATATATGGCTCTGGACAGCCGGTTTTCTAATGCTCTTTTTGCACCGCGTCAAAGCCGGAAAATCGTTTTGGAAACATCATTTAGTCTGACAAATCGGCGCTCGCGCGCTTCAATCGATTAGCGGCTGTCTTGAAGCCGGCGCAGCGTCTGCTGCAGTGCGATATTCGTCTGGCGGACGACATTCCCGGGCGCGTCGCGATTCGGGTCAGGTTTGCAGGCCGGCCACCGAATATCGGCGCACCTCAGCGCCTGCAGGTTTGCGGCGTCGATCCCCTCTTCATCACCAGCGCCTCGCGTCCGTCGATCACGATCGCGTCATGCGTCGCAGCTTTCTGGTAGCGGCTGCTCTGGTTGGCGGGCGAGGCGGCGAAATCCTCGGTCGTGCCGTCCGGCCGGACCACCCGCAGCAACGAGCCGAGATTCTGGATGGTGATCAGGCCGCCATTGCCGCATCTGTAGGTGGCGCCGATACCGGATCGTGGCACGGTAAGGTCGGTAACGATCTTGGTAGCGGGTGGCGCAGGCGTTGTCTTGGCCGTTGCAGCTACCGGGGGCGTTGCAGGTATCGGCGGCGCCCCAACTGCGGCCGACTGCTGGGTTGGCGCAGGCGAGACCGCCGGCGGCGCGACATTGGCCGCCTTCGGTGCGTTGTCCTGGGGCACGCAGGCCGCGGCCGCGAGAAGCAGCGGGATGGTGATCGACACCCGAACCGTGTGGCCAAAACTCATGCGCTGCCCCTTTCGTGCGCGGCACGCTAACAGCAATTCCCGGAAAAGTGTGAAACGGTCAGGCTCGGCGCATTCACCGTAGCCTTCCGTCCGGAATCGCGTCGAACGCTCTAGCCACGCGCCGCCTCAAGATCAAGTTCACCCGGAGTCAGCCTCGGCTTCGCGCCTGCCCCGCAACGGGCAAGAACGCCCCCCTGAAATTAACCATGTTCGTTAAGAACCGGCGCCGAGGACCTTCCGCCTCTTAACAAAGGTTAAGAAAGAGTTAATTTCTGATTCGAATCGGATTCCGGACGCGATCCGTCGCGTCCATCAAGGGAGAGCGACATGCGTTTGAATTCAGTGCGGATAGTTCTCGCGGCCGCGGCCCTGGCGGCGCTTGCCGTGGCGATTGCCGCGCCGGCCGAAGCGGGACTGCGCCATCACGACCGTGTCTATGCCGATTCCTTCGGCAATCTCGTCATCGACAGCGCCGCCGGCTACAAGCGCATTATCGTTGGCGAGGGCAAGCTTGCCAAAAAGCTTTCCGAATACACCGGCGCCGGTCAGCCGGATGTCGTCTATGACGATACGGACGAGCCCGGTTCGCCGGGCTGCTACCAGCCGCCGGTGCTGGTGAAGGGCCGCTCCTATATGTACGGGCTTTCCGATGGCGAGATGCCCAATCTCAGCCCTTGCCGCTGAAAACCGGCGTCGGCGTGTGGCGGCGGCGCGCCGCGCCTGTTACGCGCATGCTGTCCTAGATCTTGGGTCAAGCCCGAGATGACGAAGTCGCGCGAGTCAGCTTGCCTCAGCCGAAGGCAAGCGGCTCGGCAGCGAAACTGGTCTCGGGCCTCTCATAAGACAGACGAACGCTGTCGCGGCCGTTCTTCTTGGCCTTGTAGAGCGCCTCGTCGGCGCGCCGCATCAACGGCATCAGCCCCTCCTTGCCGGAGCGGGCGGCAACGCCGAAGCTTGCGGTGACCCGGATGCCGGGCGGCAGGCCAACGACCGCGCCGGCCGAGTAGAAGCTGCGGATCGCTTCGGCAAAGAGCCTTGCCGAAGCAAGGTCGCTGAGCGGCAAAAGCACGGCGAACTCTTCGCCGCCGATGCGGCCGGCGGCCCCGCGCGCGCCGGTGGCGGAGCGCAGCTTGGCGGCGAAGTCGGCGATCACCCGGTCGCCGGCCTCATGCCCATACTGGTCGTTCAGCGCCTTGAAGTGATCGAGGTCGGCCAGCACCAGGGCGACGGGAAATCCGGCCTTGCCGCACTGCTCGAGCAGAAGGATCGCCCGCTCCTCGAAGCCACGGCGGTTGAGGATGCCCGAGAGCGGATCGGTGTGGGTCTCGGCCTTCAGCGCCCTCATCACGTCGAGCGCCGCGGCGGTGAACAGGCAAAGCGCGATCAGCAGCGACAAGAGCGCATGCGAAAGCAGCGCCGTCGTCCAGTAGGACGAGCCGTAGAAGCCGTCATAGCTTGGGAACGGCCCATGCGCGATGACGACGACCAGCGTGCGGGCAATGAAGTTCAGTCCCGAAAGCAGCGACAGCACGAACAGGATCTTTTCGGTCGGACCGTTGTTGCGCACCGTTCTGAGTTCCGCGGCGACCAGCAGGCTGAGCGCGCCGAAGCCGAAATTCATCCCAAGCACGCGCCAGGTGAGATCCGGCTGGACGAACATGAACCACACAAAGGCGGCGAGCCCGCCGCCGGTCACGATGCCGATGCCGACATAGGGCACGCGCCGCCCGTAGCGCGCGACGATCGCGCCGGAAAGGCAGCAGGCCGCGATCGTGAAGCAGATGTTGGAAACGAGCTTGGTCGCCGCCACGCCGACCGGAAGCGTGAAATATTGCAGCAGGAAACCCGGCGCCGACAGGCAGTAGCTCGCCGCCAGCACGGCCAGATACGGGCGGTGCCGCTGATAGGACCATAGCACGATGAACGCAGCGCCAAGCGCCAGCGCTATCGTCGGATTGAGCAGCGCTATGAGCAGACCGGTGTCCAAAGGACTGCGACTTTCCCCAACTTACCCAGGGGGAGATACTAGGACCCAAGCCCAAACAAGCGGTTAAGCACCGGGCGAAGCATTGGGAAAACGAGAGGAACCGGCTCGCGGACACAGCGTTGTCCGGCCACACAGGAGACGATTGAGATGGCCGACACGATCACTTTGACCGATCACGATGAAATCCGCTCCTGGGCGGCGGCGCGGGCCGGCTTTCCGGCCATTGTCGACGTGTCGCCCGAGGCCGGAACGCAGGCTATGTTACGGCTGGTTTTCGGCCAGCAGGCCTATGAGGACACCGACCGCCCGGAGCGTCCGATCAACGCCGGTGGGTACGAACTTGTCGAATGGGACGAATGGTTCAAGATCTTCGACGAGCGGAAGCTGGCATTGGTCGTCGCCGCCGACGAACCCGGCCGGCGCGAGGAGTTCCACGAGATCGTTCGCAGGCGAGAGCGCTAGCGCGGAAGTATTGAACAGTCAGCTATGTCTGCGGTGGCAGGTCACATGCCTTGGAGATTGGCGAAAACGCCTAGCCCGTCGTCATCCACGGGCGGAGCAAGGAGCGAAGCGACGCGGCGCAGACCCGAGGATCCATGCCGCGAGGCAAGAGCGCGGCTGCGGTGCAGAATTCTGCTCCGCTGCAACCTCGATCAAGGTCGCGGCATGGATCCCAGGGTCTCCGCGACGGAGCTGCGCTCCTGCTTCGCCCTAGGATGACGACGCCGGGGAGGATTCAGCTAATCCCCAGCGCATGCGCTCCGGGCCTCTCTTGTTTCCAAACCGGTTGTTATTTCCAGTCGCGGATGTCGACGAAATGGCCGGCGATCGCCGCCGCCGCCGCCATGGCCGGCGAGACCAGGTGGGTGCGGCCCTTGAAACCTTGCCGGCCCTCGAAATTGCGATTCGAGGTCGACGCGCAGCGCTCATGCGGTTTCAGCCGGTCGTCGTTCATGGCCAGGCACATCGAGCAACCCGGTTCGCGCCAGTCGAAGCCGGCGGCGAGGAAGATCTTGTCCAGCCCCTCGGCCTCGGCCTGCTCCTTGACCAGGCCGGAGCCCGGCACGATCATGGCGTTGACGCGCGGATTGACTTTTCTGCCCTCGACCACCTTGGCGGCGGCGCGCAGATCCTCGATGCGGCCATTGGTGCAGGAGCCGATGAACACGCGGTCGAGCGCGATGTCGGTGATCCTGGTTCCCGGAGTCAGCCCCATATAGTCGAGCGCACGGATTTTCGAGCTGCGCTTGTTCTCGTCGGCGATCTCTTGCGGATCGGGCACAATCCCCTGCACCGAGACGACGTCCTCGGGCGAGGAGCCCCAGGAGACGATCGGCGGCAGTTTCGCCGCGTCGAGCACGATCACCTTGTCGAAATGCGCGCCCTCGTCGGACTGCAGCGTCTTCCAATAGGCAAGCGCTGCGTCCCAGGCAGCGCCCTTCGGCGCGCGCGGCTTGTCCTTGACATAGGCGAAGGTGGTCTCGTCCGGCGCGATCAGGCCGGCACGCGCCCCGCCTTCGATCGACATGTTGCAGATCGTCATGCGGCCTTCCATCGACAGCGCACGGATCGCCTCGCCGGCATATTCGATGACGTAGCCGGTGCCGCCGGCGGTGCCGATCTCGCCGATGATGGCAAGGATGATGTCCTTGGCGGTGACGCCTTCCGGCAGTTGGCCGTCGACGCGCACCAGCATGTTCTTGGCCTTGCGCTGGATCAGTGTCTGGGTGGCCAGCACATGCTCGACCTCGGACGTGCCGATGCCGTGCGCCAATGCACCAAAGGCACCGTGCGTGGAGGTGTGGCTGTCGCCGCAGACAATCGTCATGCCGGGCAGCGTAAAACCCTGTTCCGGTCCGATGATGTGGACGATGCCCTGGCGGATATCGTTTTCGGAATAGTACTCGATGCCGAAATCCCTGGCGTTCCTGGCCAGCGCCTCGACCTGGATGCGGCTTTCCTCGTTCTTGATGCCGAACTTGCGCTCGGGCGAGGTCGACACGTTGTGGTCGACCACGGCCAGCGTCTTTTCAGGATGGCGAACCTTTCGGCCGCTCATGCGCAGGCCCTCGAAGGCCTGTGGGCTGGTGACTTCGTGGACGAGGTGACGGTCGATATAGAGCAGGCATGTGCCGTCGTCCTGGCGGTCGACCGTGTGGTCGTCGAAGATCTTGTCGTAGAGGGTGCGCGGTGCGCTCATGTGCGTAAATCCGTCGATATGAGAACAGGAAGAGGGAGCGCCGGCATTCCGGCGCCACGACTGCGATCAGTCGGCTCAGCTAAGTCGGCTGGTGGGCGCGCCACAAACCCGCGCGGCAAATCGCGACGGCAGGCGCTTTCTGTCCTGCAGCACGAAACCCTTATAGGCCGGATCGCTGAAAAGCTTTTCCATGGCGGGGTAAATAGCAATGTTTTGGCATTTCGGCAATTAGCACGACGCTCCCTTCTCCCCTTGTGGGCTAGCGTGCGCACACATTTGCTTCGTGTTTGATGTCAAGGGGATGTCGCGTTGGCTGTGTTGGGGGTTGAAGGGCTGGAATCGTATGTGATTCTGTAGTTGCCATTGT